>NZ_JBTNDQ010000007.1:0-220876 GCF_054510915.1 Pseudarthrobacter arbutini
CAGCCCTACCCCCACCGGCGAACCGGCAGCCGCAGACACCCCGCTACGCGCGCATTACCAAATGATTCTTCGATACCCACTACGCGCGCATCTTCCATGAGTCAACGCGAAGGCTGGACAGCACCGGGACGCCGTTCCAGAATGGACGCGTGGGCATCATCGTCGCGAACCTGTTCATCACTCTCGACGGCGTCTACCAGGCGCCCGGCGGTAGCAAGGAGGACACCGAGGGCAGTTTCGCCTTCGGTGGCTGGCAGATGCCGGTGTCCGACGACGAAGCCGACGCGGCCATTGGCGCCGAGATCGCCCTCATCGACGCCCTGCTCCTCGGCCGGAAAACCTACGACATCTTCGCGGCCTACTGGCCGCACCAGTCTGACGACATCGGCGGGACACTCAACCGGGTGCCCAAATTCGTCGTCTCCGGCACCCTGACCGATCCAAGCTGGGCGGGCACCACGGTGCTCCCTGATGCCACGGCCGCGGGACGGCTCCGCGAGGAGTACAACCAGGTGCACATGTTCGGCAGCGGCGTCCTCATCCGTTCACTGCTGGCGGCAGACGTGATCGACCGCCTCCACCTCTGGCTCTATCCGATCACTCTCGGGCAGGGCAAGCGCCTCTTCGACGCCGGGACCATTCCCGCGTCCTTCCGCCTCGCCGAGCCGGCGCGCAGCTTCCCGAAGGGGGCGGTGTCGCTGGTCTACGAGCGTGCGGGCGACGTTGAAACACAGGACATGCCGGGCGCATAGTGCGGGAAAGCTCACCGCGATTGATTTGTGGCACAAAAAACCGGCCCAGCGGAAGCTGGACCGGTTCTTTGTTTGGAGACTTTGTGCGGAGGCTCTAAGCCCTCACCGTCAGGGGACGGTGGGGATTAGTGGCTGTGGCCTGCGTGCTCGTCTTCGTTTGCGGGCTTCTCCACTACGAGGGTCTCGGTGGTGAGAACCAGCGCAGCGATGGATGCCGCGTTGCGCAGGGCTGCACGGGTGACCTTGACCGGGTCGATGACACCGGCGGCGATCAGGTCCTCGTACTCGCCCGTCTTGGCGTTGAAGCCGTTGTTGGTTTCGAGCTCGGCAACCTTGGCGGTGACAACGTAGCCGTCGAAACCGGCGTTCTGGGCGATCCAGCGAAGCGGCTGGACCAGCGCGCGGCGGACGATGCCCACAGCAGCGGCGGCGTCGCCTTCGAGTGCCTTGACTGCAGGGTCCTCGTCGAGGGCCTTCAGTGCGTGGATCAGTGCGGAACCGCCACCGGCCACGATGCCCTCTTCGAGGGCGGCGCGGGTGGAGGACACCGCATCTTCGATGCGGTGCTTCTTTTCCTTCAGCTCAACTTCGGTGGCTGCGCCGACCTTGATGACACCGATGCCGCCGGCCAGCTTGGCCAGGCGCTCCTGGAGCTTTTCGCGGTCCCAGTCGGAGTCGGTGCGGGTCAGCTCGGCGCGCAGCTGGGAAACCCGGGCTGCGACGTCTTCTGCGGAACCGGCGCCGTCAACGATGGTGGTGTTGTCCTTGGTGACCGTGATGCGGCGGGCGGTACCCAGCACCTCAAGGCCAACCGAATCCAGGCTGAGGCCCAGTTCCGCGGAGATGACCTGCGCACCGGTGAGGGTGGCGATGTCCTGCAGCATGGCCTTGCGGCGGTCGCCGAAGCCCGGAGCCTTGACGGCAACAACGTTGAGCGTGCCGCGGATGCGGTTGACGATCAGCGTGGACAGGGCCTCGCCCTCAACGTCTTCGGCAATGATGAAGAGCGGCTTGGAGCTCTGCAGCGCCTTCTCCAGCAGCGGCAGGAAGTCCTGCACGGAGGAGATCTTGCCCTGGTTGATCAGGATAAGGGCGTCTTCGAGGACGGCTTCCTGGCGTTCGGAGTCGGTCACGAAGTACGGGGACAGGTAGCCCTTGTCGAACTGCATGCCTTCGGTGAGGACCAGCTCGGTCTGCGTGGTGGAGGACTCCTCGATGGTGATCACACCATCCTTGCCGACCTTGCCGAATGCCTCGGCGAGGAGCTCGCCGATTTCGTCGCTCTGGGCCGAGATTGCTGCCACGCTGGCAACCTGCGTGCCTTCAACCGGGCGTGCGTTCTCGAGCAGGCGGGCTGCAATGGCTTCTACGGAAACCTCGATGCCACGCTTGATCTGGCCCGGAGCGGCGCCCGCCGCAACGTTGCGCAGGCCTTCCTTAACCAGGGCCTGGGCGAGCACGGTGGCCGTGGTGGTGCCGTCGCCGGCAACATCGTTGGTCTTCGTGGCTACTTCCTTGGCCAGCTGCGCGCCAAGGTTTTCGTACGGGTCATCAAGCTCAATTTCGCGGGCGATGGTGACGCCGTCATTGGTGATGGTGGGTGCCCCCCACTTTTTGTCGAGGACAACGTTGCGGCCGCGGGGGCCGAGCGTCACCTTGACAGTGTTGGCGAGCTTATCGATGCCGGCTTCAAGCGACCGGCGTGCAGCGTCGTTAAACGCAAGCTGCTTTGCCATGGTTTTGTCCTTTCAAAGACAGAACCCCGCACTGTTGTTCGGTCAGGGACGGAACAGCAGTACGGGGATCCAAAGAGTTACTTTACGACGATCGCCAGAACGTCGCGGGCGGAGAGCACGAGGTACTCGGTGCCACCGGTCTTGACTTCAGTTCCGCCGTACTTGGAGTAGATAACAACGTCGCCAACGGCAACATCGATCGGAACGCGGTTGCCGTTGTCGTCAAAGCGGCCGGGGCCTACTGCAACAACTTCGCCTTCCTGCGGCTTCTCCTGTGCGGAGTCCGGGATAACCAGGCCGGAAGCCGTGGTCTGCTCGGCTTCGAGCGGGCGGACAACAATACGATCCTCAAGAGGCTTAATAGAGACCGACACTCGGACCTCTCCTTCTACGTCAGCAAATTCATGGACAGTTGAGCTGCTTCGCCGTGGCTGGCAAACCGTCGTCGCGGTGCCGGCAGCAGCCTGGCTGGCAGCTCTTCATGTGTTAGCACCCTCCTAGGGAGAGTGCTAATGATGACTCTATGTATTGGTTAGCACTCGGTCAAGGCGAGTGCCAGAATTATGTCGCCGGCGAACAGCTGTTACCGGCCGGTGAGGTCCTCGAGATCGACGTCCTCGTCGCCGTCGTCCCCTTCCTCAAGGGTGCCCCGCCGCAGGTACAGCACCACGGCGCCGCCCACGGCAGCCAGCAGCGAGACCACCAGCAAGATGATGCCGCCTATGCGCGCCCCGGCGTAGAGGCCGCGGATCTCCCCTGCCTCGTCCGTGACGTCCTGGATGTTCTTGCCGCCCACGGAGTAGACAGTGGCGTTGAACGTGTCCAGGAAGAAGATGATCACGAGCAGCGCGACGCAGACCACGGCCACTGCGGATCCTGCAATCAGCGCGGGGCGGGCGAACTTCACCAGGTCCGGGTTGCTGGCTTGGGGTAGTCCGGACGGCTGGGTGCCTGCGCTGTCTTCCATGCCTTCAACCCTAGCCGGATCTGGCCGCCGGGCTACCTCCACTAGGCTTGAACCCATGGCTCAAGCACCGCAGGACCAGATCGCCCCACTGCTCACGAGCGAAGGCTGGGAGCTCCTGGCGTCCCTGGGCCCGTACCGCGAGGACAAGTCCTTCGAGCTCAACGCGGCCCTCCGCAAGGCCGGGCACTCCCCCGCACTGGTCTCCGCCGTCCTCACCCAGTCCCGGCTCCGCACCAAGGCCGAGCTGAAGTTCGGCGAGTTCGCCCGGAGCATGCTCTTCACGCAGGCCGGGCTGGAACAGGCCACGCGCCTCACTGTTGCTGCTCGGCATGCCGAGCGCTTTGCGCAGGCCGGCGTCCGCCACGTGGCCGACCTCGGCTGCGGCCTTGCCGCGGACTCCCTGGCACTGGCATCGATGGACATCACGGTCACGGCCGTGGAAATGGACGAAACCACGGCCGCCTGCGCCACGGTCAACCTCATCCCCTTCCCCAACGCCACCGTGGTGCACTCGGACGCCACCACCGTCCCGTTGGACGGAGTCGACGGCGTCTGGCTGGATCCCGCACGCCGGGTCACCTCCACGTCGGGTACAAAACGGATCTGGGATCCTGAGGCGTTTTCGCCGCCGCTGTCCTTTGTGGAATCGCTCGCGGCCACCGGGCGCGCCGTTGGCGTCAAAATGGGCCCCGGCATGCCGCACGAGTCAGTTCCCGCCGGCTGCGAGGCGCAGTGGGTATCGGTGGGCGGCGACGTCACCGAGGTGGCCCTGTGGTTCAACTCCGTGCGCCGGCCCGGAATCCGCCGGGCGGCGCTGCTGCTCGGCCCGCAGGGTGCCGCCGAGCTGACCAGCGCTGAAGACTTCGACGGCGGTCCCGCCGCGCCGGTGGGTCCGGCAGAGGGCTACCTGTATGAGCCCGATGGCGCGGTGATCCGCGCCGGACTGGTGGCCGACGTCGCGCTTCAACTGCGCGGGCACCTGCTGGACGAGCACATCGCCTACATCTGCGCTCCGGAGCTGGTGGACACGCCGTTCGCCCGCGCCTACAAGGTCCTGGAAGTGATGCCGTACAACGTCAAGGCGCTCAAGGCCTGGGTGAAGGAGAACGGCATCACGGTGCTGGACATCAAAAAGCGCGGCACCTCAGTAACTCCGGAGGAACTGCGCAAGCAGCTGTTCGCCGGAAGCAAGGTGGCCGGGAAGAAGGCCGGACAAAAAACAGCCACCCTGGTCCTAACCCGCATTGGGGAGGACCGGGTGGCCATCTCGGTGGAACCTGTCTAAGGCAGCGAACGGTCCTGAGGCCCGGCCTTACTGGGCGCGCATAAAGTCCTCGGCGGCCCGGACCTGCTCGTCGGTGGGCCGGACACCGGTGTAGAGCACAAACTGCTCGAGCGCCTGGATGGTGGCCACTTCGGCTCCCGTGATCACCTGTTTCCCGGCGGCGCGGGCCGCCTTGATCAGCGGCGTTTCCGCAGGCAGCGCCACGACGTCGAAGACCACCTTGGCTGCCGCGATCGCAGCTTCCGGGAAGGACAGCGAGTCCACTTCCGGGCCGCCTGCCATACCGATAGGCGTGACGTTGATGATCAGGTCCGCCGTCCCGACGTCGAGCGTTGCCCGCCACTGGAACCCGTACTGCTCAGCGAGCACCCGGCCGGTGTCTTCGTTCCGGGCGATGACGGTGACATCCGTGAAGCCGGCGTCCCGCAGGGCCGCGACGGTGGCCTTGGCCATGCCGCCGGCACCTTGGACCAGCACCGAGTAGTCCGTGGGCACGGCGTTGCTTGCAAGGAGCTGCTCGATGGCGGTGTAGTCGGTGTTGTAGGCCAACAGACGCCCGTCAGTGTTCACGATGGTGTTGACCGAATCGATGGCTTTAGCGGAAGGATCCAGCTCATCGACGAGGGCCATCACGTCCTCCTTGTACGGCATGGACACCGCACAGCCGCGGATTCCCAGGCCCCTGACACCGGCGATCGCCTGGGCCAGGTCGGTGGGGGCGAAGGCCTTGTAGATCCAGTTCAGGTCCAGCTGGTCGTAGAGGTGGTTGTGGAACCGCGTCCCGTTGTTGCTGGGCCGGGCCGACAGCGAAATACACAGGGTCATGTCTTTATTCAGAATGGGCACCTGTCCATTAAACCGCCGCTGACCGATTCGGCGATGTGTTGCGGGCCAAGTTACGGGCAGCCCGTCCCGGCTGGATAGCTTCCGACGGCGGCGGGCAGCTTTCCCGGGGCAGTTGCCTTGCCTGCCAGCACGGCAACGAGGGCGTCAAAAGCGCCAGGCGTGCGGCCGTACAGCGCAATCTTCACCGGGGCAGTGGAATCCTGCAGCGGCCACGGCGCATCCAGTGCCACGGCGATATCGCCCCCAACCGGCCGACTGGCGTAACCGATGAGGCTGACCAGGGGGCCCGCCCCGGTGCCGAGCCCGGCCTTCGCTGCGGCAGCCTCAAACCGCGCCCGGTCCTGCGCTGATCCGCCGGCAATCCGGATGCTTCCCTCGACGATTGGCGCGCCGCAGTGTCCGGACAGCACCGTGACGGCGGCCGCGGAGACCCGCGCCGAGATGTCGGCGCCGCTGCCGGGGGCTGCGCTGGCGGGGGTCGACCCGGCAGGCGGCGACGTGACGCGGCCGCGCCAGGTCATCATGGTGGCCACGCGAACAGCTGCTTCGTCCAGGCGGGCCGCCGGCAGTGTTCCGGCCGCGACAGCGCTAACGATGGCTGCGTGGGCCTGCCCCACGTCCGTGGGCATCAGGAGCAGGTCCGCGCCCGCGGCGAGCGCCGCCGTTGCTGCGGAGCCACCCGGGTATTGCTGCTGGACTGCGCCCATGTTGAGGGCATCGGTCACGGCCACACCCTTGAAGCCCATGCCGCGCAGCGCAGCATAGGTGGGGCCGGACAACGACGCCGGGACGCCGGGTTCCAAGGCCGGTACGGCGATGTGCCCGGTCATGACCATGGGCATACCGGCGGCGATGGCCGCCCGGAACGGCTTCCAGTCCCGGGCTTCGAGTTCCGCGATGCCCGCGGGCTGCACCGGGAGGTCCTGGTGCGAGTCAACGGTGACGGAGCCGTGGCCGGGGAAATGCTTGACGGCGGGCAGGACTCCGGCCTCCTGCATGCCCTGGGAAAACGCCACCGCCAGCGCTCCCGCTGCGTCCGGGTTGCCGGACATTGACCGGGCACCGATGGTGGGATCTGCTGGGCCGATGGTCACGTCCGCATCGGGGGCGAAGTCCACGGTGAAGCCCAGTGACGCGATCTCCGCGGCCAGGGCGCGGCCGGCGTCCTTGGCGAGTGGCGCATTGCCGGCAGCCCCGTAGCTCAGGGCCGTTGGCCATTCGGTCAGGGGCGCACCCAGCCGCGCCACAATCCCGCCCTCCTGGTCCAGGCCGATGAGCCCGGGCCAGGGCCTGCCGTCGGCCTTGGCGGCCTGGGCCAGCCGGGCGTTGACAGCAGTCATGGCAGCCGGATCCGCCTGACCGCGCGCGTCGAGCGGGATGTTGTCGCCCATAATGATGGACCCGGCAAGATGGAGGCGCTCAATTGTGTCGGCCTGGGCTTCGGCGTCCGTGCCGGCGTACACGGGCATCAGCACCTGGCCGGCCTTCTCCTCGACCGACATCGCCGCCACGGCGGCCGCGGCGACATCCTGGTCCCGCTGCTCGGGGCCCCAGCCCAGCGGCAGCAGCCCGGGGTCAGGTGAGGGAGAAGCGGACGGAGGTGCCGTCGTCGGCCGCTCTGATTCCGGGGTTGAGGCCGGCGCAGGGCCGGAGGTCGCCGGGGCGGTGGCGGGAACCGCCGTGCAGGCAGTCAGGGCGGCCACGGCAGCGGCCGCAATAAGGAGGGTGGTTTTGTGAATACTGTCACGGGTCCAAAGGAACAAGGCCATCAAGACGATGCTACCCCTGCATTAGACTTGAATGCGGCGCGTGCCCAGGGATATCTGAACAGTTAGGGGAACGCATGAAGATTGATTTCGCTTCATCGAAGCAATCAACTCTTGGTGTGGAATGGGAGCTGGCCCTGGTGGACGGCCAGACCGGCGAACTGGCATCGGTAGCCAACGAAGTGCTCAGTGGCGTGGTTGCCAAGCACCCCGAACTCAACGAAGACGACGAACACCCGCACATCAAGCAGGAACTCCTGCTCAACACCGTGGAGCTGGTCACCGGCATCTGCGAGACTGCCGCCGAAGCCAAGGAAGACCTCAGCCGGTCCCTGGCTGCGGTGCGCGAAATCACCGATCCCATGGGCGTGGAGGTTTTCTGCGCCGGCAGCCACCCGTTCAGCCCGCCGCAGCTGCAGCCCGTGACGGACAAGGCCCGGTATGCCAAGCTGATCGACCGCACCCAGTGGTGGGGCCGGCAGATGGTCATCTACGGCGTGCACGTCCACGTGGGCCTGGACCGGCGCGAAAAGGCACTCCCCGTGCTGGACGGCCTGGTCAATTACTTCCCGCACTTCCAGGCGCTCTCGGCGTCGAGCCCGTTCTGGGGCGGCGAGGACACCGGCTACGCATCGCACCGCGCCCTGATGTTCCAGCAGCTGCCGACGGCGGGCCTGCCCTTCCAGTTCCCGTCCTGGAACGAATACGAGTCCTACGTCCAGGACATGTTCACCACCGGCGTGATCGACACACTGTCCGAGATCCGCTGGGACATCCGGCCCGTTCCCAACCTCGGCACCATCGAAATGCGCATCTGCGACGGCCTGGCCACGCTGGAGGAGGTGGGAGCGATTGCCGCGCTCACCCAGTGCCTGGTGGATGAATTCTCCACCACCCTGGACAACGGCGGCACCATCCCCACCATGCCGCCGTGGCACATCCAGGAGAACAAGTGGCGTGCCGCCCGTTACGGCATGGAGGCCATCATCATCCTCGACGCCGCCGGCAACGAACAGCTGGTCACCGACCACCTCCTGGAGACCCTGAACCGGCTTGAGCCGGTGGCCGCGAAGCTCGGCTGCCCCGACGAATTGGCCGACGTCGAGAAGATCATCCGCCGCGGCGCCGGGTACCAGCGGCAGCGCCGCGTCGCTGCAGAGCACGGCGGCGACCTGCAGGCCGTGGTGCTGGACCTGGTCAAGCAGATGCGGAACGGCCCGACGGGCTAAATCCCACCCGTTGCTCTATCAGTTGTGGTCCCTAACCCGGCGGTTTGGGGACCAGAACTGATAGAGCAAGTTGGGTTTTCGGCAGTCGGGTCAGGCGGGGAGGGAAACCGCGGTGACGGGCATCGAGGAGTCCGGGGCGAAGCGGATGCCGCTGGGCCCGATCCCGGCCATCACCAGCTGTGCACCGAGTGCCGCCACCATGGCGCCGTTGTCCGTGCACAGGTCAAGCGGTGGCACGTGGAGTCTGATTCCGGCGGACGCACAACGCTGGCCGGTGAGTTCGCGCAGCCTGGAGTTGGCCGCCACGCCCCCGCCTAAAAGAACGTCTTTTATGCCGTGCTCCCGGCAGGCCAGGACGGCCTTGGACGTGATCACATCCACCACTGCTTCCTGGAAGGCTGCGGCGATGTCGGCCACCGGCACGTCTTCGCCGCGGGCCTCGAACTGCTCGACACACCGCGCCACCGCCGTCTTCAGGCCGCTGAAGGACCAGTCGTAGCGGTGTTTTCCAGGCTCCTCGGCAGTGCCCATGTACTTGGGCTGGCTGAGGCCGCGCGGGAAACGGATGGCTTTGGCGTTGCCGGTGCGGGCCAGCCTGTCGATGGCCGGGCCGCCCGGGTAGCCAAGGCCCAGGATGCGGGCCACTTTGTCGTAGGCCTCGCCGGCGGCGTCGTCGATGGTGGAGCCGAGGAGCTGGACGTCGCTGGTGATGCTGTTGATCTTCAGGATTTCGGTATGCCCACCGGAGACCAGCAGGGCGCCCAGGTTCTCCGGGAGACGGCCACCGTGGCCGAGCCCTGCGGCCAGACTGGCGGGACGGCCGGCCCCGCGGCCGGCGGCAGCACCGCCGTCGGGGTTTCCGTCCAGCAGTCCGACGCCGACATGTGCCACCAGGTGGTTGATGGCATACAGCGGCTTGCCGGTGGCCACGGCCAGGGCCTTAGCCGCGCAGACCCCCACCATCAGGGCGCCCGCAAGCCCGGGCCCGGAGGTGACGGCAAGGGCGTCCACGTCGTCCAGCGACACGTCGGCGTCGGCCAGGGCTTGGCGCAGGGTGGGCACAAAGGCGTCAAGGTGTGCGCGAGAGGCGATTTCGGGGATCACGCCGCCGAAGCGGACGTGCTCGTCCATCGAGGAGGACACCGTGTTGGTGAGCAGCGTGGTGCCGCGGACGATGCCGACGCCGGTTTCGTCGCAGGAGGATTCGATGCCCAGCACCAGGGGCTGCGAGCGGTTCATGGCTGGCCTGCTTCTGCTGTGTGATCCTGGGCTGGTGTGTGACCTGGTGCGGCGTCGGCTGGTGCGCCTTCGGGGGCCAGCTGCAACCGCATGATGAGGGCGTCAACGCCGTCGCGGTAGTACCCGCGGCGGACGTGGATCTGTTCGAAGCCGAAACGTACATACAACTGCTGGGCCCGCGGGTTGTCGGCCCGGACCTCCAGGAGGACGTCCGCCGCCCCGCGGAGACCGGCTTCCGTGATCAGCCTGGTCAGGAGCGTAGAGCCGATGCCCCGGCCTTCGAATTCAGGCACGACGGCGATGGTCTGGACGTCCGCGATGGGCTCGATGCACATCAGCCCGGCGTAGCCCACGATGCTCCCACCGCTTTCCGCCACCAGGTAACGGCGCGTTTCCGGCTGGGACAGTTCGGACAGGAACATGTGCAGCGGCCACGCGTCCGCAGGGAACAGCCGCTGTTCGAGGGCGTCCACAGCGGGCACGTCCTCCAGGGTCATGTCCCGGAACACCACTCCGTCAGCGCTGGTCGGCATGCTCATAGGGCCCGCTTCCGTGGGCCGGGGACCTGGGCATCCGATTCCCGGAGGTACAGGGGTGTGGAGTCGAGCAGCTGCCCGCCGGCTGCCAGCCGGGCCAAGGCGAACTGTCCGAGGTAGAGGGCGTCCGGTTGTTCGTTGCTGAAGCCCGGGTCTGCGCGCAGCACGTCACTGTAGAGTCCGGCGCCGGCGCCGTAGGCCGGGAGGTCCGGAAGGTCGGCCGCGAAGCTGACGTGCGGGCCGTCCTCGAGCTGCGGCAACTGGCCGTCGGCGAGGCTGTACCGCGCCCAGTAGACCTCTTTGCGCCGGGCATCCGTGACCACCAGGAATTCGGCCGCGGCATCGGTGGACTCAGCCACTTCCAGTGCCACGGCGTCCAGGCTCATCAGCCCGTACAGCGGTTTGTCCCAGACGAAGGCGAGCGTCCGGGCGGTTGCGATCCCCGAGCGCAGGCCGGTGAACGGGCCGGGGCCCACGCCTGTCACGATCGCGTCAATGTCCTGGCCGGTGACGCCCGCAGAGGCCAGCAGGTCCTCGATGCCGGGTGCAAGCACTTCGGCGTGGCTGCGCGTGTCCTCGGTGGAGAAGCTGGCCACCACGCCTTCGAGTGCGTCGTCCGAGACGAGTGCCGCACTGGCCACGGCGGAGGTGTCGATGGCAAGAATGAGCATCACGGTGTCCCTTCGAAGGCGCCGCCGAGGACAGGCTTGGTGCTCCAGCGGGGACCAAACCCGCGCAGCACGATGGTGCGGGGCTCGTCGAAGTCCTCTGTGTCAAAGTCGAGGATTTCGGTGTGGCCGGGCATTGGTTCCGCGGCGCCTATGGCGTCCAGTCCGATCGCCCGGTGCAGGTCCACTTCCAGCCGGCTCTCGCTCAGGTGCTCCACCCGGCCGCGCCCCCATTCCACCACGGTCACGGACGAGTCCAGCGTGTTTTCCAGGTCAATATCGTCAATTTCCGACGCCGATCCCAGCCGGTACGCGTCCACGTGCACCAGATCAGGGCCACCGGGCCGCGGGCCGTCGGGCAGGTTGGGATGGATGCGGACCAGGACAAACGTGGGCGAAATAATTCCTGCGCGCACGCCCAGGCCTTCGCCGAGCCCCTGCGTGAAGGTGGTTTTCCCGGCGCCCAGCTCGCCGGTCAGCACCAACAGATCCCCGGCCTGCAGCTCGGCCCCTAAAGCGGCACCGAGCGCGTGCGTCTCATCCGCCGTCGTGACTCTCAGCGTCTGTTCCCAGGTGGGCATCTCTGCCGTGAGCACGCTCACGGCGTTGCCTGCTCGACGGCGGGACTGTCGTTGATGTACCGGCGCGGCACCCGCGGGCTGATCCGGGTCACGATCTCGTAGTTGTTGGTGCCGGCGGCGATCGCCCAGTCATCCGCCGTGGGCCCGCCGTCGTCCCCGTTGCCGAACAGCACCGCCTCGGCGCCGAAGAGCTCCGCGCCGGCGGGGCCGATGTTGCCGAGGTCGATGACCATCTGGTCCATGGCGATCCGGCCCACCACGGGATAGGTCCGGCCAGCCACCCGGACGGGACCGCCGGTGGCAATGCGGGGCACACCGTCGGCGTAGCCCAGCGGGATCAGCGCCAGGGTGCTGGGGCCGCTGGTGCGGTAGCGCAGGCCGTAGGAGACGCCTTGCCCGTCGGGGACCTGCTTGCATTGGGACACCAGGGTGCGCAGCGTCATCGCGGGCCGGAGGCCCAGTTCGGCGGACGTCTGGCCTTCGAAGGGCGAGAGACCGTAGATGCCCAGACCCACGCGGACCAGGTCAAAGTGTGTATCGGGGCGGGACAGCGTGGCGGGGGTGTTTGCCAGGTGACGGACTTCAGCGTCCACGCCGGCGTCCTCGGCCACAGCCAGCACCTCGCGGAAGGCCGCCAATTGTTCATCGGTTTCCGGCCGTTCGGGTTCATCTGCCACGGACAGGTGGGAGAAGATGCCCACCACACGCAGGAGGCCCTGGTCCTGGTACTCCATGGCTTCGCCCAGCAGCTGGTCCCAGGCATCGAGCGCTACGCCGTTCCGGCCCAGGCCCGTGTCCACTTTCAGGTGGATCCGCGCGGGACGTTCCTGGTCACGCGCGGCGGCCACAATCCGGTCCAGTTCCCAGCCGGAGCAGCCGATGTCGACGCCGGCAGCCACCGCTGCGGCGAAGTTGCTTTCCGCCGTGTGCAGCCAGGCCAGCAGGGGGGCGTCGATGCCCGCGGCCCGCAGCGCCAGCGCCTCGGAGATATGTGCGACGCCCAGCCAGGATGCGCCGGCTTCGAGGGCGGCCCGGGCCACCGGAACCGCGCCATGTCCGTAGGCGTCGGCCTTCACCACGGCCATGACCTTGGCGGGTGAGGCCGCGGCTGCCAGCCGCCGCACGTTGTGGCGGATGGCGTCCAGGTCGATGACGGCGGACCGCTCGTACAGAGGATCAGGTCCTGAGGCCGCGCTGATGTCACCGGTTGTTACGGGATAAGTCACCCTAGTGATTCTAGTGCGGGGGCTCGGGGCGGGATAATCGCGCCGCGTTCCGGGCGCACTGTCCGGGCGCCCCCCCGCGCTGCGCTCAGGCGTCGGACAGGTGCGCGATGGTGGCGGTGGCCCGGCGCTGCGCTGCCAGCGGGACGTCGCTGACAATGTCTTCCAGGAAACCGAAGCGGCGAAGCCACTGGCTGCTCTGGCGTTCCGGCCGGGAGTTGGCCCGCTTCCACCAGTCGGCGATGTCTCCCCAGCCAGGCGCCGCCAGCGATCCACCCACCTCCTGCACGGCCAGGGAGGCGCAGAGGTTGGCAAAGCGGAGCCGGTTGCCCAGCGGCCAGCCGGCCAGGCTGCCCACGATGAAGGCCGCGTCAAAGCAATCGCCGGCCCCGGTGGGATCGTAGGCGGCCACCGGCAACGACGGCACCCACTCTTCCTCCCCGGTTTCCGAGTCCACGGCCATCGCACCTTGCGCACCGAGCGTCACCACGGCCACGGGCACGCGGTCCGCCAGCGCGTACAGCGCGGACCACGGATTGTCCTTCCCCGTGAACGCCATGGCCTCACGCTGGTTGGGCAGGAAAGCATGGAAATACTGCAGGTTCTCCAGCCGCACCGGAGCCCACTCCCCGCTGGGATCCCAGCCCACGTCCCCGAACAGCTTGACCCCCGCCTGGTGCGCGGCCACCGCCCACGGCTCGATCTCAGCGTCCAATGCGGCAATGCCGGCGAGCGCCTGCGGCGGCGAACCGATCAGTTCCGACGACGTCACGGGGGCCGGGTGGCCATGCGTCACCAGCGAACGGTCGTTCTGGACGCTGAGCGAGACTGTGACCGGGGAATGCCACCCCGGGATGCGGCGGGACAGGCTCAGGTCCACGTGTTCCTGCCCGGCCAGGATCTTCCAGTTGTAGTCCCCGTAGCCGTCGTCCCCGAAGGCGGCAGCCAGCCCCGTGCGCAGTCCCAGCCTCGCCGCGGCGATGGCCTGGTTCGCGACGCCGCCGGGGCAGCTGCCCATGCCCTCGCTCCAGATTTCCGTGCCCGGCTCGGGCGCGTGCGGCAGGCCCGTGAAGATAATGTCCTGGAAAACCGTGCCGGCCAGGAGCAGGTCGAACCCGCCGTCGGACGGTGTGCGGACGGTTGAGAGCGGATCGAAGCGGCGGTCCGGAATAGCGTCCATGTCCGGCAGACTACGCCCTGCCGCGGCCCCACGGTAGGGGCGCGCCCGGCGGCGCCCTAGACTGCTGACTATGCGGCTTATGATTGCCGGCGGCGGCGGATTCCGCGTGCCGCTTGTGTACCGGGCTCTGGCGTCCGGCGCGTTTGCGGGGCTGGTCAGCGAACTGGTGCTGTTCGACGTCGACCCCGCCCGCCTCAGCGCCATCAGAGCGGTTCTGCGCGCCATGCCGGAGTCCGACGGCGGTGCTGCCGCCGGCGCCAACGCGCGTGCCCAGCCGCCCGCAGTGCGCACCACCACGTCCCTGCCGGAGGCCCTGGCGGGTACGGACCTGGTGTTCGCGGCCATCCGTCCCGGCGGCACGGCCGGCCGGATCAAGGACGAACGGGTGGCCCAGGACCTTGGCCTCCTCGGCCAGGAAACCACCGGCGCGGGCGGCATCTCCTACGCCCTGCGAACCATCCCCGAGATGCTGCATCTGGCGCGGAAGATGAAGGAGTTCTGCCCGGACGCCTGGCTGATCAACTTCACCAACCCGGCCGGCATGGTCACCGAAGCCCTGCTGCCGGTCCTTGGCCAGCGGGTCATCGGGATCTGCGATTCCGCCGGCGGGCTGGTGCACCGGGCGGCCCGCGCCGCCGGCCTGCCGCTGCCGGACGGAACGCTCGACGGCGTGGGCTACTACGGTCTGAACCATCTGGGCTGGCTCTACCGGCTGGAGGCCGGCGGCCAGGATCTGCTGCCCGCACTGCTGTCAAACGCCGCTGCCCTCATTACCTTCGAGGAAGGCCGGCTCTTCCCGCAGCCGTTCCTCAAAAACCTTGGCGCCCTGCCCAACGAATACCTCTATTACTACTACCAGCGGGAGAGCGCCGCGGAGGCCATGCGCGCCATGGCCCAGACCCGCGGCGAGTCCATCCACCACCAGCAGGCCGAGCTGTACCCGCTGCTCGCCTCAGCCGGAATGGATGCCTACAGACTGTGGGACGCCGCCCGGCGCTCGCGCGAGGAAGGCTACCTCGCCGAGGCGCGGACCCACGGCGAGCAGCGCGACGAGGACGACCTCGCCGGCGGCGGCTACGAACGCGTCGCCCTGGCGGTGATGCGCGCGTTGGCGGGGGCCGGGGACGCCCAGCTCATCCTCAACACCCCCAACACGCTTCCGTCCGGTCCTGGCGGGGCGACCGCCCCCGGCAGCACCACCCCGGAACCGGCCATTCCGGGATTGCCGGCGGACGCCGTCGTCGAAGTCCCCTGCACCGTAACGCCCCACGGCGCGGTGCCGCTTCCGCAGTCAGCCCCGGGACCGGAGCAACTCACCCTCCTCCAGCGCGTCAAGGACGTTGAGCGGCTCACCGTCCGGGCAGCGACGCACGGAGACCGGGCGGCCGCCGTCGACGCTTTCGGCCGGCATCCCCTGGTGGACTCCCCTGCCCTCGGCGCCAAGCTGCTGGCCGGCTACGAGCGCGCGTTCCCTTCGCTGCTGGAGCTTTGGCGCGGCTAGAGCTTCCGGTACATCACGTGCAGGCCAACGTATCCCAGCGTCGGGTACTTGAACGCCTCGGGAATGGTGGCGAGGATTTCGAAGCCCATCCCCTGCCAGGCGGCCACCGCGCGGACATTGCTTTCCACCACGGCGTTGAACTGCATGGCACGGAAGCCCGCGTCCCGGGCCGCCTCCAGGGAGTATGCGCACAAAGCCCGTGCCACGCCTTTGCCGCCGTGGCCGCTGTGGACCATGTAGCCGGCGTTGGCCACGTGGCTGCCCGCGCCGCCCTGGTTGGGATGCAGCTCGCCGGTGCCGATCACGCCGCCGTCGGCCGTCACGGCCACAAACGCCTGGCCGGGGGCATCCTTGAACCAGCGGGCCCGGGCGTCGGCCTCAGTTGTGTCCCGGTCCCAGGTGAACGTCTCGCCCGACCGGATGACTGGCTCCGATACGGCCCACATGCCGGGCCAGTCGGCGTCCGTGGCGGGGGGGATCGAATATTCTGCGGAACTGTGCGGTGTTGTGGCTGCATTCACCCGCGCCACGTTAGCAGCCGGCCACGTGCCGGGAGGCCGCCCGGGAGCGGCTGGAGTAGTGTTTTACCGAGTGGGCAACAGCGGGGCCCACGCCGCGCCAGCGGTGGGAAGGAGAAGCCATGACATTGATCCGCAGGGTCGCGTTACTCTCCCTCCACACCTCCCCGATGGAGCAGCCAGGCTCCGGCGACGCCGGCGGCATGAACGTCTACATCCGGGAACTGGCCTCCGCGCTCGCCGAGACCGGCGTAGAGGTGGAGATCTTCACGCGCTCCACGTCAGCCAAGCAGGCCGCCGTCGAACATCCGGACCCCGGCGTGTGCGTCCACAACGTGCTGGCCGGGCCGCCGCGGAAGATCCCCAAGGAAGAACTGCCGGGGCTGCTGCACCACATGGTGGCCGAGATCGAGCAGATCCGCCAGCGCCAGCCGCACGGCCGCTACGACGTCATCCATTCGCACTATTGGGTGTCCGGGATCGCCGGCCTGGAGCTCTCGGAGCTCTGGGGTGTGCCGCTGGTCCACACCATGCACACCATGGCGAAAGTCAAAAACCTCCTGCTGGAGTCAGGCGAACAGCCCGAGCCGCGGCGGCGCGAAGAGGGCGAGCACCGGATCGTCGACGGCGCCGCCCGCCTGATCGCCAACACCACCGCCGAAGCCGAAGAGCTGGTGTCCCACTACGATGCCGATTACGACCGGATCGACGTCGCACCGCCGGGCGTGGACCTCAGCACCTTCACTCCCGCCTTCCGCGCGCGGTCCCGGGCCGAACGGGGTGTTTCGCCGGAGACGTTCCACCTGGTCTTCGCCGGCCGCATCCAGCGGCTGAAGGGCCCGCAGGTCCTGCTCAAGGCCGCGGCCCTGCTGCGCGCCCGGCGGCCCGAGATCGATCTCCGGCTCACCATCCTGGGCGCCCTCAGCGGCAACAAGGACTTCAACCTCCGGCACCTCATCGCTGAGTCTGGGATGGACGACGTCGTCACGCACCTTCCCCCGGTCAGCGCGGCTGACCTGGCGTCCTGGTTCCGGGCGGCCGACGTTGTGGTGATGCCTTCCTACAGCGAATCGTTCGGGCTGGTGGCCATCGAAGCGCAGGCCTGCGGGACGCCCGTGGTGGGCACCCGGGTGGGCGGGCTGTCCCGCGCCATCTGCCATGGTCGGACCGGGCTGCTGGTGGACGGGCACCATGCCAAGGACTGGGCGGACGCGCTCGAAGCGATGTACGACGATCCGGACACCCGTGCCGACATGGGGCGGGCCGCGGCCATCCGGGCGGAGAACCTGGGGTGGAACCGCACGGCCGCCATCACGCTGGAAACGTACCACGCCGCCGTCGAACAGCAGCTGGCCAGCCGGCTGATCCCGGCGGTGCCGGCACCTTAGAGACGGGCAGCCGCCGTCGGCCTTTAGTACCCCGACCTAACCAAAAGGACAAGGATGTCTGAACGGAATTCCCTCAGTGACCTCGAGATCGCACGGCAGGCCACCATGAGGCCCATCGAGGAGATTGCGGCTGCCGCCGGCATCAACGCCGCCGCGCTGGAACTCTACGGGCGGTACAAGGCGAAGGTAGATCCTTCCCTCCTGGCGGCGCCGGAGCCCGCCGGGAAGGTAGTGCTGGTTTCGGCGATGTCGCCCACGCCCGCCGGTGAGGGGAAGTCGACCACCACGGTGGGTCTGGCCGATTCGCTGGCCCGGGCCGGGCACAAGGTGATGATCGCGCTGCGGGAACCGTCGCTGGGCCCCGTCCTGGGGATGAAGGGCGGGGCTACCGGGGGCGGCTACTCCCAGGTGCTGCCGATGGACGAGATCAACCTGCACTTCACCGGTGATTTCCATGCTGTGACGTCTGCGAACAATGCCCTGATGGCGCTCGTGGACAACCACATCTACCAGGGCAACGAGCTGAACATCGACCCCCGGAGGATGACGTTCAAGCGGGTCCTGGACATGAATGACAGGTCGCTCCGCGAGGTGATCATCGGCCTCGGCGGGCCCACCCAAGGTGTCCCCCGGCAGGACGGCTTCGACATCACGGTGGCCTCGGAGATCATGGCGGTTTTCTGCCTGGCCACCAGCCTGGCTGACCTCCGCGAGCGCCTGGGCAGGATCACGTTCGGCTACACGTACTCGCGGGATCCGGTCACCGTGGCGGACCTCGGCGTCCAGGGTGCCCTGACCCTGCTCCTGAAGGAAGCCATCAAGCCCAACCTGGTGCAGACCATCGCCGGCACTCCCGCGCTGGTCCACGGCGGGCCGTTCGCCAACATCGCGCACGGCTGCAATTCGCTGATCGCCACCCAGACGGCCCGGCGGCTCGCGGACATCGTGGTCACCGAGGCCGGCTTCGGCGCCGACCTCGGCGCCGAAAAGTACATGGACATCAAGGCACGGATCGCGGACGTGGCGCCGTCGGCCGTGGTGGTGGTGGCCACCGTCCGTGCGCTCAAGATGCACGGCGGCTTGCCCAAGGACAGGCTGACGGAACCCGACCTCGAGGCGCTGCAGGCCGGCGTCGCGAATCTCCGGCGGCACCTACACAACGTGGAGAAGTTCGGGGTGGCACCGGTCGTGGCCATCAACAGGTTTTCGTCCGACACCGAGGAGGAATTGGACTGGCTGTTGGAATGGTGTGCGGCGGAGGGCGTCCAGGCCGCCGTGGCGGACGTCTGGGGCCGGGGCGGTGGCGGAGACGGCGGAGACGAGCTGGCCGCGAAGGTAGCGTCAGCGGTTGCTGCGCCGAACAGCTTCCACCATCTGTATCCCCTGGACCTGCCTGTGGAGGAGAAGATCCGGACCATTGCGCAGGAGATCTACGGGGCCGACGGCGTGGACTTCTCCGTCCCTGCCCTGAAGCGCCTGGCCGAGATTGAAAAGAACGGCTGGACCGGGCTGCCCGTCTGCATGGCCAAGACCCAGTATTCCTTCACCGATGAGGCCTCCCGGCTGGGGGCTCCCAAGGGCTTCACTATCCATGTGCGCGACCTCATCCCCAAGACCGGCGCAGGTTTCATCGTGGCCCTGACCGGTGCCGTCATGACGATGCCCGGCCTTCCCGCCGCCCCCGCCGCCATGCGCATGGACGTGGACGACGCCGGCAACCCGGTAGGCCTCTCCTGACCGCGCCTGCCCTCCCCTCCCTTCAAATCCACCACACGTTGCTCTATCACTTTGAGGTCCTATTCCGGGGGCAAAGCGACCACGAGTGATAGAGCAACTGAGCCTGTGGATAACTTCTGCGGGAAAGATTGGCTTCGGGCAACAATGGTGCACATGCGCCCATCCTCGCCACTGCCGGATCACCTTACGTCCGTTCCGTTCACTGTCCATGAGGCGCGAGCTGCCAACCTGAGCAGCGGCAGACTTCGTTCCTCCGACCTCGCCTCAGCCGGACGGTTGCTGTATCTGCCCACGGGCTGGGACTTTGAGATCCGAGGACTTGCCAGGGCACTCTCAGCTGCCACACCGGGCGCCTGGATCTCGCATCTGACGGCCGCCGTCGTGCTCGGGCTCTGGCTTCCTACCTGGTTCCGCGACTGCCGGGAACTCCATTTGAGCAAGCCCAGGAACCTGCCGCCTGTGCGGCGCGAGGGTGTAGTCGGCCACACTGTCCTGGCCTTTGATGGGGAGGTCATGGTGCTGGACGGGATGCGGATCTCCACCCCGGCCCGGACTTGGCTTGACCTTGCCAGCCTCATACCGCTGGAGGATCTGGTGGCTGTTGGTGACCAGCTGATCCGTCAGCCCCGGCCCGGCCTCGAAGCCCGGCTGGCGACTTGGTCAACGCTTCCCGAGCTGCACGAAATGCTGAGGCGGCACCCGAAGCTCAAAGGTATCGTGAAGGCCAGGGAGGCCGCCGAACTCATCCGTTCCGGTGCCGATTCCGCCCCCGAGACGTTCCTACGCCTCGCTCTGACTTCCGCAGGCCTGCCGGAGCCGGAACTGCAACTGCGGATTGTGGAGTCTGACCCCTACTCGCCGGCGGCAGACCTGGGCTACCGCGCCCAGCGGATCGCCATACAGTACGACGGCGGCCATCACCTGACCCGCGAGCAGCAGTCGCGCGACAATCGCCGCGACGAACTCTTCAATGCCGCCGGCTGGAGGTACTTCAAATTCAACGGGGACGATTTGGCTCACGACCTCCGCCGTGCCGTCAATCAGGTCCGGCTTACGCTCCAGTCCTCTTAAATGCCTGTTGCCCTATCAGTTGTAGTCGCCAAACCATAGATTTGACGACTACAACTGATAGAGCAACTAGGGGGTGGAGCTTGGTTAGCGCTCCAGGTCGCCGCGGATGAAGGCCTCTACCTTTTCACGGGCGAGGTCGTCGTTGAACTGCTCCGGCGGGGACTTCATGAAGTAGCTGGAGGCGGAGAGCAGCGGGCCGCCGATGCCGCGGTCCAGGCCGATCTTGGCGGCACGGATGGCGTCGATGATCACGCCGGCGGAGTTGGGTGAGTCCCAGACTTCGAGCTTGTATTCCAGCGACACGGGGGCGTCACCGAAGTTGCGGCCCTCGAGGCGGACGAAGGCCCATTTGCGGTCGTCGAGCCACTGGACGTAGTCGGACGGGCCGATGTGGACGTTGCGCGGTGCAATGTCGGCTTCAACGTTGGAGGTCACGGCCTGGGTCTTGGAGATCTTCTTGGACTCGAGGCGGTCGCGCTCCAGCATGTTCTTGAAGTCCATGTTGCCGCCGACGTTCAGCTGGTACGTGCGGTCCAGGGTGACGCCGCGGTCTTCGAAGAGCTTGGCCATAACGCGGTGCGTGATGGTGGCACCGATCTGGCTCTTGATGTCGTCGCCCACGATCGGGACGCCGGCGGCGGTGAACTTGTCGGCCCATTCCTTGGTGCCGGCGATGAACACGGGGAGGGCGTTGACGAACGCCACGCCGGCGTCGATGGCAGCCTGCGCGTAGAAGTGGGCAGCATCCTCGGAACCAACCGGGAGGTAGCAGACCATAACGTCGGCCTTGGATTCGCGGAGCGCGGCGACGATGTCAACGGGCTCTTCGGTTGACTGTTCGATGGTCTCGAGGTAGTACTTGCCGAGCCCGTCCAGGGTGTGGCCGCGCTGGACGGTCACGCCGGTGGGGGGCACATCGGCGATCTTGATGGTGTTGTTCTCGCTGGCCAGGATGGCGTCGGCGAGGTCCACGCCCACCTTCTTGCCGTCAACATCAAAAGCGGCAACAAACTGGACATCGTTGACGTGGTACTTGCCGAACTCCACGTGCATCAGACCCGGGATCGTGGCCTGGGGATCGGCGTCACGGTAATACTGCACGCCCTGGACGAGCGAGGCGGCGCAGTTACCCACACCAACGATGGCAACACGAATCGGATTTGCAGACACGGAGCTCCTTTGAAGACAACTTCAGCCGCCAGGACGGTCAGTACCGGAAAGTACGACGGCGGCACGCTGGCAGTGCGCCATTCGGCGCCTTTTCATCTTACCCAACCAAGCGGGGGCCGGGATTGTTCCCGGCCCCCGTCAGTTGAAGCGTTACGTTGTTACTTCTGCTTCCACAGGTTGATGTCCGACTCGACGGCGAACTCGTCGATGGCATTGACCTCGTCTGCGGCGAAGTCCAGGTTGTTGATGGCGGACAGGGTGTCTTCCAGCTGCCGGACGCTGGAAGCGCCGACTAGTGCGGATGTCACGGAGGAGCCCTTGCCCTGCTCGCGGAGGATCCAGGCGATCGCCATTTGGGCGAGGGTCTGGCCCCGCCCCTCGGCGATCCGGTGGAGCCCGCGGACGCGGTCCAGGTTCTCGGGAGTGATCATGGCTTCGTCCAGTGACTTTTGCTGCGCTGCCCGGGAATCCGCGGGCACACCGTTGAGGTAGCGGCCCGTGAGCATCCCCTGGGCCAGCGGCGAGAAAGCGATGCAGCCGGCGCCCACCTGCTCCAGGGCCTCGTACAGGTTGGGGCTGCCGTTCTCGGTCCAGCGGTTCAGCATGGAGTAGCTCGGCTGGTGGATCAGCAGCGGCGTGCCCAGTTCCTTCAGGATCCGCGCGGCCTCGAGGGTCTGCTCCGGGGTGTAGGACGAGATGCCCGCGTACAGCGCCTTGCCCGAGCGGACTGCGTGTTCCAGCGCGCCCATGGTCTCTTCCATCGGCGTTTCCGGGTCCGGGCGGTGGCTGTAGAAGATGTCCACGTAATCCAGGCCCATGCGCTCCAAGGACTGGTCCAGGCTGGCCAGCAGGTACTTGCGGGAGCCGAAGTTGCCGTAAGGGCCCGGCCACATGTCGTAGCCGGCCTTGCTGGAGATGATGAGTTCGTCGCGGTACGGCTTGAAGTCGTCCTTGAAGTGGCGGCCGAAGTTGGTTTCGGCGGCGCCGTAGGGCGGACCGTAGTTGTTTGCGAGGTCGAAGTGGGTGACGCCCAGATCGAAGGCGCGGCGCAGGATGGCGCGCTGCACTTCGAAGGGCTTGTCGTCGCCGAAGTTGTGCCACAGGCCAAGGGAAATGGCCGGCAGCTTCAGTCCGCTGCGTCCGACGCGGCGGTAGGGCATGGATTCATAGCGGTCTTCCGCGGCTGAATAAGTCATACATACCATCCTGCCATCTGTGACGCGCGCTACAGACCGCAAGGCCCGGGTTACGTCTCCGGGGCCGGCAGGGAATTGACGACGGCGGCAATCGCCGCGTCGTATTGGGGCGCCTGCAGATAGTCGCTGTGGCTTACGACGAGGAACTGGTACGTGAAGGGATCCATCTCCTGCGCGTAGGGGTCTGTCCCGACGTTCTCGGCGCCTCCCGGCCCCTTGTAGAGAACCGGGAAGCCGAGGTAATCGGTCTTGCGGTACAGATTCACCCATCGATTCGGACCGGCCCCGAGGACGTGGCTGAGGTTCACGTCGAACTGAACGGCCGGTTCGCCGGTCACAATGCGCTCATCGTCCGGGCTTCCGGCCGCGGTGAGCTTTGTCCGGCCTACCGGGGCGGTGGCGAGCACGGCCGGACCCAGGAGTTCCGGGAAGAACCGACCGAAATAGGACCTCAGCTGAGTGCCGTAGGTCAGCAGCCCGATCCGGTTGAAAGGCAAGTCCGGCCGCGTTGACTTCAGATGGAACAGGGCGCTGACGGCGATCACCGCGCCAAGGCTGTGCGCCGAGATCGCCACCATGCCGGTTTTGGCAGGGGGCGCGCCGTCCGTGCCATCCAGCCACGCCGCAATCCTGGCGGCAAATTCGGGGACCGCCCGCTCGCCGTAGCTGGGGGGACCGAACGGGTGGGCGGTCTTGGGCATAAAGCACATCAGGTCCCAGAGCAGTGCCAGTGGCCGGGAGTTCGGTTTGGCCGACATCACGGCAAGCGCAACAATGGTGGCGCCCGCCGCAGCGAGACCCAGGACGCCCATGCTTTCGATCAGCCCGTAAAGCCCTGCCACCGGACCGGAATTCCACCAGTCCTTGAAGGTGCCCAGAATCAAGGCTGACAGCAGCCCCAGGAAAATGAGGACGGCCAGCAACGACACCACGGCCTCCGCCCGGTGAGCGAGGGACGCGGTCCGCCGGGCGGCCACCAGTTTGCGGCCGGCCGCTTCCTGCTCCGGCAGGGGCGGATCGGCAGAGTAGGCCGACAGCAACTCCGAGACGGCGGCTTCCTGCGTATTCCAGGTCATCGAACGCACGGCCCGCCACGTGCACAATCCCCAGGCGACGGCGCCCGCGACGATGACTCCCAGCAGCAGCCCGCTGAAGAGCGAAAACACCGACGGCGGCATCAGGACGTCACCGGCCATGGACCCGTAGCGCCACATCCCGTCAGCCGTGGCAGCCCGCCGCTCGAGGTTGCGCTGGAGCACGGTGGCGGCAGCCCCCACAATCGCGCAGCTCAGAATGGTTGCCGCTCCCAGGGCAAGGGTGGAGAAGACCGCCGAGCCCTTGCCCCGCCAGCCGAGAGTCCGTTTGTCGTAGCCCTCCCTTCGGAGCCGGCCCATGGTGAGGACCAGCACCAGCATCACGAACATGAGCCCGGCCGGGGCGGTGCCCAGGCCCAGCATTCGCGTTGCGCCCGGGACCCCGCCGTCGGGAGCACCTGAGAGAACGGCTGCCAGCCCGGCCGCGAGGACACTGATGATGGCTCCGCCGGAAATCCAGCCCATCAATGATGATCCGTCCCGGGACGGCATGTCCGGATTGTCCGGGGACTTCCGGACCGTCTCAATCCCCGCCAGCACCACCGCGCCGGCCGCGACCAGCCACGCGAAGACCATCGCGATGCCAGTCGGGCCCATTCGCCCGGGCGCCACACGAAGGGCGCACTCCGTGAAGAATGTGCCCAGGCTTCCACAGGCAATGCCGTCGATCCGTGTCCAGAACCCGTCCCAGGCGATGATGGCGCCAACCGCGGCAAGCGCCGCCCACACGTGCAGCCACCCGTTGTAGCGGATCTCCTTGCGCGCTTCCCACAGATTCCGGATCATCAGCGTAGGAAGCGCTGCTATTTCCTCGACACTGCTGCCGGCCACCTCCTGGGTACCATCGCCGAGGTTCGGCCGGGGATGGAACCGGGTCCGCGCCAAGTAGGCGGTGGCTGCCAGGGCGGCCACCGACACGATGGGTATCAGGGCAAACATGACGATTCGTTGTCCGCGGGTCCAGCCGGCCAGGCCGTCCAGGAAGGCCGGCAGCGCGGAGCAGACGCGGCGTTCCTGGTCCGGGATGTCGGCGGGAAAACACTGGACCGCGATCAGGTCCATCGAGACCACGGCCGCCGTCACCACAAAGTACAGGGTCAGACCCAGCGCGAAGAGCCTGATCCGTCCCGCTCCGTCGTGCCCGCGAGGCTTGTTGTCCGCGTAGTCGATGTGCGGTTCCGCCTGCCCGGTCACTGGATCGGTAAGCGCCTGCTGCTTAACGGCGGGCAGCGGCCGGCTCCAGTAGGCGGCGTTGGTCAGCCCGAAGGGCATCAGCAGGAACCAGGCCGTCCGGACTGCGGCGTCGGCGACCTTCCCGGCCATTCCTACTCCAGTGAAGCGGGCCAGCCGCCCCCACGAATACGCCTCCACCACCCGGGGGCTGCCACAGTTTGCCGCGGCACCGGCACCTGCACCTGCACCTGCACCGGAGTCCACAACGGCGCCTTCGGCTCCGGCGCCCACCCCCGCTTTGGGCCGGTAAAAGCCCGCGAGCTCGTCACCCCAGGAGAGCTCCACGTCGTCGGGCTTGAGTGACCGCTTCCCCGATCGGAGGAGCTCGTGGGGCGGGGTGTTGCGGATGCCATGGATCCGCAATTCAAGCATGGGCGGAACCTTCGACGCGCTATTCGCTGGGTCACCCATAACGGCCTCCATCGCCCGCACACCACCTAGCCGCCCATCACGGCTGGTCAGTACGCGAATAGTATGCCCGGGTAACTCCAGTGTCTACGTTAACTCGAGGTTACTTCTGCCCCAGTAGTCAGAACCGCCCCACTGTGTGCCGAAAGCAGGAACGCATCCGCGTCCAGCGACGAGTCCTGGTCCGTCGAAAGCAGCACAGTGCCCCGCACACCGTCCAGGCGCACCGGCGAGGCGGAGAAGTTCAGCAGCACCTCCACGGACCCGCGCCGGAACCGCAACCAGCCGGCGTCGTCGTCGAACGTCACGTCCGTTTCCGCGAACCCCAGGCCGGCCAGTTCAGGGTAAGCGCGCCGCAGCGCGGTCAACGAGCGGTAGAGCGAGAGGAGGCGAGCATGGTCACCGTCAGCAGCCTCCACCCAGTTGAGTTTGGACCGCCGGAACGTTTCGGGATCCTGCGGATCAGGGACGACGGCGGGATCCCACCCCATGCGCTCGAACTCGCGGATCCTGCCCTCCGCCGTCGCCTTGCCCAGCTCCGGCTCGGGATGCGAAGTGAAAAACTGCCAGGGCGTGGAGGCCCCGAATTCCTCACCCATAAACAGCATGGGCGTAAACGGCGAGGTCAGCGTCAGCACCGCGGCCACAGCCAGCGGACCGAACGGCAGGGACTGGGACAGCCTGTCCCCGATGGCCCGGTTACCGATCTGGTCGTGGTTCTGGCTGCACACCACCAGGGCCGCGGGGTGGACCAGCGAGGTGTTGATGGGCCGGCCGTGATGGCGTCCGCGGAAGCTGGAATAGCTGCCGTCGTGCAGAAAACCGTCCTTGAGGACCTTGGCCAGGACGCCGAGCGACGCGAAGTCGCCGTAATACCCAGCGGTCTCGCCGCTGACGCTGACGTGCACCGCGTGGTGGAAGTCGTCGCTCCACTGCCCGGCGAGGCCGTAGCCGTTGGCGTCGCGGGGGTAGATCAGCCGCGGATTGTTCAGGTCCGATTCCGCAATGAGCGTCTTGGGAAGCCCGGTCTCCGCCGAAATGACATCGCCCAGCGCGCCGAACTCTTCCAGAAGGTGCACGGCCCGCTCGTCGCGCAGCGCGTGGACGGCATCCAGGCGCAGGCCGTCCACGTGATAGTCGCGAAGCCACAGCGCGGCGTTGTCCAGGATGTATTCACGCACGACGTCGGACCCCGGGCCGTCGAGGTTGACCGAATCGCCCCACGTGTTGGCGTCGCCCTGCTTGAGGTATGGGCCGAATCTGGACAGGTAGTTGCCGCTGGGTCCCAGGTGGTTGTAAACCACATCCTGGATGACTCCCAGCCCGGCGGCGTGGGCGGCGTCCACAAAACGCTGGTAGGCCGAGGGACCGCCGTAGCCTTCGTGGACCGCGAACCACTGGACGCCGTCGTAGCCCCAGTTGTGGGTTCCGTTGAATCCGTTGACCGGCAACAGCTCGACGAAATCGATGCCGAGGTCCGCGAGATAGCCGAGCTTGTCCGCGGCTGCATCGAGTGTTCCCGCGGGCGTGAAGGTTCCCACGTGGAGTTCGTAGATGACCGAGCCGCGCAGTCCCTTCCCCTGCCAGCCGGCGTCCTGCCAGGCGTAGGAGGCGGGATCGTACGTGCGGGACAGCGCGTGGACGCCGTCCGGGAGGCGGCGGGACCGGGGGTCGGGCAACGGGTGGGCGTCGCCGTCGAGCAGGTAGCCGTAATCCACATCTGCGTCAGCCGGCGCTTCCGGCGCGGACCACCAGCCATCTGCGCCGGGGACTCCAGCCACCTGCTTCATTGGGTATTGGTGCCCGTTGGCGAGCAGCGAGACGGCCGAGGCGTCCGGGGCCCAGACATCGAACCGGCCGGAACCGTGGTGCGTCAGGCTCATGCGTTGTCTCCGATCACGGGCGCGAGAAGCGCCACAGGGTATTGCTGGAGGATGCCGGCCACCGGCACCGGGCCGGGGCCGTGCGTCCGTCCCGTGAGTTCGTCCCGCATGGCGGTGGAAAGTTCGACGGCGGTATCCCGCCACCCGCCGGCGCGTTCCAGTCCGACGGGAAGCCGCGTCGCAAGGGTCAACGCACCGGGCGCGCCGCCAGCGCTGTCCGCCCCGCGGTCGAAGGCCACCAGGTGGTCCGCTGCAGCGTGGGAAGCGAGAACGGGCCGGTAGCCCTCGAAGAGTTCGGGCCGATCCCGGCGGAGGCGCAGCGCCCGGGAGGTCAGCAGCAGTTTCGCGGCCTCGTCCCGGAAGTCCGCCGGACTTGTGCCGGCATCCAGTGCGGCAAGGGCGGTTTCGCGGCGCTTGAAGTCAACAGCGCGTCGGTTATCCGGGTCGGCCAGCGAGCGGTCCCGGAATTCGGTGCCCTGGTAGACGTCTGGCACTCCCGGCATGGTCAGCTGGAGCAGCTTCAGGGACAGCGAGTTGGAAGCGGCAAAGGCATCCGTCGTGGCGACGAAGTCTTCGATCACCGTGGTGACCCGGACGTCGTCGAACACTGCGTCCACCGCTGCCTTGACCCGTGATTCGAACTCCTCGTCCGGATCCGTCCAGGTGGTGGAGTTGGCTGCTTCCCGCGCAGCCTTCTCCGCATAGGCCTGCAGCCGTTCCCGCGACGCCGGCCACGCACCGATGACCGCCTGCCACAGCAGGTTCTCGAACGGGCCGTCGGGCACCGGGGCGAGCCCGCGAAGGCTGTCCAGGGTTGCGGCCCACTCGTCCGGCAGCTCGGCGATCACGGAGATCCGTGCCCGGGTGTCCTCGCTGCGTTTGGTGTCGTGCGTGGTCAATGTGGTCATGGACAGCGGCAGGGACTCCTGGCGCTCGGCCATCCGCCGGTGGAATTCGTCCGGGGCGAGCGAGAAGTGGGACGGGTCCGCCCCCACTTCGGTCAGTGTCCCCAGCCGGGTGTAGCGGTAGAAGGCCGTGTCCTCAACGCCCTTGGCCATCACCATGCCGGACGTCTGCTGGAAACGTCGGCCCAGTTCAGTCTCGGGCTTGAGCAGCAGGGGCAGCAGCACGTCCAGCACGTCGGCCAGGTCAGGGCGCTGGCGGGCCGCAGCCGCGCAGGCCTCGCGCAGCACATCCTCACCGGTGGGCAGGTACGTGCGGTACACAGGAAAGGCCGCAATGACCTGGGCCAGGGCATCCGCCGCAACGTCCTCGGACAGACCCAGCGGCAGGCCCGCGTCAGAAGGGACAAGGCGGGCCAGCCGCAGGATCTCGGACCGCAGCATGCCGTCCGCCACGGCGCGCTTGGTCCCCAGAATCATGGCCTCATAGTCCGCAGGCTCGCCGGAGCGCAGCCGTGCATCCAACGCGTCCAACGCAGCCTCGCCGGCCGGGTCCACCAGCAGGCGGTCCAGGTCGGCCAGGGCGTCGTAGCCGGTAGTTCCTTCGCAAACGAATTCCGCCGGCAACTCCTCCCCCGGCTCCAGGATCTTCTCCACCAGGACGTAGGCTCCGCCGCTGAGGTCCTTGAGCCAGCGAAGATACCCGGCAGGATCCGCCAGGCCGTCCGGGTGGTCCACACGCAGCCCGTCAACCAGGGCGTCGTCGAACCAGCGCTTCACCTCGGCATGGGCCTGGTCGAAGACCCAGGGGTCCTCCACCCGGATGCCCGCGAGGGTGTTGACTGCGAAGAACCGACGGTAGTTCAGCTCGCTGTCGGCCCGGCGCCAGGAGACGAGTTCGTAATGCTGCCGGTCATGCACCACCCGCAGGGAGTCGCCGTCGGCGTGTGAACCTGCGGCCAGCGGAAAGCGGTGGCCGTAATAGTGGAGCTCGCCATCTGCAACCTCCAGCACATCAAGGTCGTCATCACTGCCCAGGACGGGGATCCGGATCCGGCCGGCACCAAAGTCCCAGTCGACGTCGAACGCTTCGGCGTAAGGCGAACCGCGCCCTTCCTGCAGCAGCGACCACCACCACGGGTTCTGTGCCGGCGAGGCCACGCCCACATGGTTGGGAACGATGTCTACCAGCACGCCCATGCCGTGCTCCCGCGCGGCTGAAGAGAGTGCCAGCAGGCCTTCCGGGCCACCCCGTTCCGGGTCCACCGACGACGGATCCGTCACGTCATAGCCGTGATCGGAACCGCGTTCCGCCGTCAGGATCGGAGACAGGTAGACCCAATCAACGCCCAGTGACTTAAGGTACGGAACCGTTTCGGCAGCATCAAAAAGCGTGAAGCTGCTGCGGATCTGGAACCGGTAGGTGGACGCCGGAACCTTCACTTCGCGGCGTCCTTCCGCTGCCGGGGCTTCCTTGTCTTCCGGGGCTCAGGCACCGTGGGCGCGGTGGGCGCGGTGGGTGCAGTGGTTTCGGTTGCCGCCGTCTGGGAGAGGGCGGCAAGCGAGGCGGCCACGGAGTGGTCAGGATCCGTTTCCGGGGCGCTGTGGGCGCGGAGCACGACGAGCGACTTGGAGTCCACCTTCAACGTGCTGCCGGCCGCCACGGGCTTGGAATCGGCGCCGTGCCCGGCGGTGTCGATGATGATGTCCCAGGCGGGCGCATATTCGTCGGCGGGCACCTTGAACTTCACTTCCTCAACGTGGGCGTTGAAATAGAGCAGGAAATTGACGTCGGTGATGCGCCGTCCCCGCTCGTCGCTGCCTCGGATGCCGTCGCCGTTCAGGAACACGCCGAAGGAGCGGCCCAGCCCGCTGTCCCAGTCTTCGGGCTGCATGGTGGTTCCGTCCACGTCCAGCCATACGATGTCCGGAAGCCGCTCGCCTTCGCCTCGGCGCACGGGCCTGCCGTCGAAGAATTTGCTGCGGCGGAAGGTGGGGTGCTTGTGCCTGAGCGCATTGACGGCGGCGGTGAACTCCACCAGCGGCCGGTCCACGCTGTCCCAGTTGATCCAGGTCAGTTCGGAGTCCTGGCAGTAGCCGTTGTTGTTGCCCTGCTGGGTGCGGCCCAGCTCGTCACCGTGCAGCAGCATGGGCACACCCTGGGACAGGAGCAGCGAGGCGATGAAGTTCCGCTGCTGCCGGGCGCGCAGCCCCAGGACAGCAGGATCATCCGTGGGGCCTTCCGCCCCGCAGTTCCAGGACCGGTTGTGGGATTCGCCGTCGTTGTTGTCCTCGCCGTTGGCGTCGTTGTGCTTCTCGTTGTAGGAAACCAGGTCCGCCAGCGTGAAGCCGTCATGGGCGGTGACAAAGTTGATCGATGCCACGGGCCGGCGGCCCGAGTGCTCGTACAGGTCGGCGGAGCCGGTGAGGCGGGAGGCGAATTCCCCCAGCGTGGCCGGTTCGCCGCGCCAGAAGTCGCGGACGGTGTCGCGGTACTGGCCGTTCCACTCCGTCCACTGCGGCGGGAAGTTACCCACCTGATAGCCGCCGGGACCCACATCCCAGGGCTCGGCGATCAGCTTGACCTGGGAGACCACAGGATCCTGCTGGATGAGTTCGAAGAAGGTGGACAGCTTGTCCACGTCATAGAACTCGCGGGCAAGCGTGGACGCCAGGTCGAAGCGGAAGCCGTCCACATGCATTTCGGTGACCCAGTACCGCAGGGAATCCATGAGCAGCTGCAGTGAATGCGGCTGGCGGACGTTGAGCGAGTTGCCGGTGCCCGTGTAGTCCATGTAGTGCTTGAGGTCGCCGTCCATCAGCCGGTAGTAAGAGGCGTTGTCGATGCCCTTGAACGACAGGGTGGGGCCGAGATGGTTTCCCTCTGCTGTGTGGTTGTAGACGACGTCCAGGATGACCTCGATGCCGGCCCGGTGCAGCGACCGGACCATGGCCTTGAAATCCTGGACCTGCTGTCCCGTGTCACCGGTGGAGCTGTAGGTGTTGTGCGGGGCGAAGAAGCCGATGGTGTTGTAGCCCCAGTAGTTGTTCAGGCCCTTGTCCTGCAGGATGCCGTCGTTCGTGAACTGGTGCACAGGCATCAGTTCGATGGCCGTGACGCCGAGTTTCTGAAGGTGCGAAATAACGGCCGGGTGTGCCACGCCGGCGTAGGTGCCGCGTTGTTCCTCGGGGATCTCGGGGTGGAGCTGGGTGAGTCCCTTGACGTGGGCCTCGTAGATGACCGACTTGTGGTACGGAATGCGGAGGTTGTGGTCGCCGTCCCAGTCGAAGAACGGGTTAATGACGACGCCCATCATCATGTGCGGGGCCGAATCGGCGTTGTTCTGGGAGTCGGGGTCGCCCATGTTGTACGAGAAAAGCGCGGGATCCCAGTCGATCTGGCCGTGAACAGCCTTCGCGTAGGGGTCTAGGAGCAGCTTGTTCGCGTTGAACCGGTTGCCGGAGTCGGGGTCGTAGGGCCCGTGGACGCGGTAGCCGTATTTCTGGCCCGGCTGGACCTGCGGGAGGTAGCAGTGCCACACGTAGCCGTCCACTTCATCGAGCTTGTACCGCGTTTCCACGCCGTCGTCATCGAAGAGGCACAGCTCCACTTTTTCGGCGCGTTCGCTGAACAGCGCGAAGTTTGTGCCGGTCCCGTTAAAAGTGGCGCCAAGCGGATAAGCCGTTCCGGGCCAGATTTCCATACGTGCTCCTCATCGTCGTTCGACAGCGGGGGCCGTGGAATCACAAACCGCGCCCCTGCCTGTGCAGAACCTATGCCTACGGTAGCGGGTGGGTGTGACTATTACGTTTCTGGCCCGCCTGTTTACTAAGCAGGCTGACTTTACTCCAAACCTCTGGTACGGCGTCCGCAATCCGCCCGGCGCTTAACGGTCCCCCGCCAGCTGCGGCAGCTCCCGCGAGACCGTGGAGGCTGGCCCCGAGTGCGGCAATGGCCGCCCAGCGCTCGTCCGGATCTATGCCCGCATCACGGAAGCGCCCGACGTCGGACCCCAGTTGAGCGAGCAGCGCACCGATGATCCCGGCCAGGACATCGCCGCTTCCGGCGGTGGCGAGCCACGCCGTGCCGTCCGCCTGGCTGTAGAAATCCTGGAAGGGCGAGGCGACCAGGGTGGTGGCACCCTTCAGCAGGACGGTGGCCTCGGTGAGCACGGCGGAATGCCGGGCCGCGCCAAGGGTGGAGGACTCGACGGCGGTACGGTCCGGGGCGGGATCAAAGTCCGGGCTGTCCGGGGACGAGGCGAGCCGCTGGAGGAGGGCCGCCAGCTCGCCGGCGTGCGGCGTGAGAATCACTTGCGGCGCCAGGACCGCAGGCAGGGCAGGCAGCGCCCCGGCGTCGGCGATCACGGGCAGGCCGGATTCCACGGCGTCACGGGCGCGCCGGAGCTGTCCGGTGTCACCGGGTCCCATACCCGAACCCACTAGCCACGCCTGGACGTGCGCCTCCGCGACAGAGCCCATGCTGCACACCACCTCCGGGCAGGACTGCCGCACGAGGTCGGCCACCTCGGGCGGGCCCAGGTAGCGGACCATCCCCGCGCCGGCAGCCAGCGCACCCCGGCAGGCCAGCACGGCGGCGCCCGGATAGTCGGCGGATCCGGCCACGACGCCCAGGACGCCGCGGGAATACTTGTGTGAGCGCCTCCCGGGCTGGGGCAGGAGCCGGGCCAGGTCCACCGGCTCAAACCTGCGCAGCGCCGGCCAGGGCAGCTCGTCTTCGATACCGATAGGCACCACGTGGATGTGGCCGGCGTGATCGGCGCCCGGGTCCGCCAGGAGCCCCACTTTGGCCGCGGCGAAGGTGACGGTCAAGTCCGCGGACAGGACCGGCGCATGGGCTTCCCCGGTGTCGGCGTCGACGCCGCTGGGAATATCGCAGGCCACCGCAATCCCCGGCTCCCCGGCCACCAGCCGCAAATCCGAAAGGCCGCTCACGAGATCGGCTGCAGCTCCGCGAAGGCCGCCGCGGGCGCCCGTCCCCAGGATTGCGTCAATTACGACGTCGGCACCCGCCACGTGTGCGGCCAGTTGGCTGGCGTTCGAGTCGGTGAGGAGGTATACGCGACCACCGGCGCGCTCAAAGGCACCCAGCGCCTCGGCGTGGGCCGTTCCGGCGGTGAGTACCGCCGTCGTACGCATCCCCCTGGCGGCCAGGAACGAGGCGGCGAAGAGGCCATCTCCCCCGTTGTTGCCTTTGCCTGCGAGGACGGCCACGCTGGCGCCGTAAAGCCGCCGGCCCCGTGCCTTCAGCTCGTGCACCACAGCATTGGCTAGCCCATGGGAGGCCCGCTGCATCAGGACAGCGCCCATCCCTGCAGACAGGAACGGCTGTTCGGCCGCCCTGATCTGGGTTCCGGTATAGGCGCTGATCATGGTGTCAGGTCCGTCGGTGGGTTGAGCAGTAAGTGGCTCAGCCTTCGGCCAGAACCGTGGCGGTGGCGATCCCGCCGTCGTGGCTCATGGAGACGTGCCAGCGTTTGACGCCCTTGGAATCGGCCACCGCAAGGACGGTGCCCTTGACCTGGATGGTGGGGCCGTGCTGGTCCAGGCCGATCCAGCAGTCCTGCCAGTTCATGCCGGCCGGCGCGCCGAGAACCTTGGCCACGGCTTCCTTGGCGGCGAACCTCGCGGCGAGCGAGCGGGTGTTCAGCTCACGTTCCGCGGGTACGAACAGCCGGTCCCGGAGCCCCGGGGTCCGCTCAAGCTGGCGGCCGAACCGCTCGATGTCTACAACGTCTACGCCAATGCCAACGATCATGGCGCTATTCTACGGGGACGCTCACCGCCTGCCGTGCACACAGGGCCCCGCCATTACGTTTTCGTAATCACGCTGGTATGATTACGAAAAGGTAATCACCACGAACCTATTACGAATAACTCATCAAGGAGGCCGCGTGCACGGCGTCATGAAGTCAGTAGCCGACCTGGGCCTGATGGTCTACGGCGTCCGGCAGCGCAGCGGGCTCTCCCAGCGCGAGCTTGCCAGCCGGCTCGGCGTCAGCCAGCGGTACCTCTCCGAGCTGGAGACGGGCAAGCCCAAGGTGCTCAACGACCAGTTCTTCGCCGTCATGGAAAAACTCGGAATCGAACTGACGTTCCGGGAAGGCGCCGACCGTGGCTGAAGCGCAGGATGTCCACCTCTACGGCACCGTCATCGGCCGCATGGTCCGCAACGGCCCGACCACAGTAACGTTCGAATCCTCCGACGCCGGGATGGCCCGGTTCGGGATCGGCTCGCGGATCCTGTCCGCCAATCTGCCTCTCGGACCACGCGCCTCGACCCCGGAGGCGGCCACAGCATTCTTTGGTGGACTGCTGCCGGAAGGCTCTGGCAGGTCCAACCTAGCCAAACAGGCGCAGGCCAGCCGCGATGATGTCTTCGCCCTGGTGTCCTATGCCGGCCGCGACGTCGCCGGCGCGATCCGCGTGGGTGGGGACCCCGGGGAACCGGCCGAATCCTATGAGGCATTGACCGATGAACAGATCGCCGACCGGTTGACCCTCATCAACGACTACGCGCTTGGCGCCGTCGGCGGCGGCGGCTCCCTTGCTGGCTACCAGCCCAAGACCACGCTTGCCCTGCTGGACGGGGTGTGGCACGCGGGCATCGACGGCGCCGCATCCACGCACATCATCAAGCCCGTAGCCGCGGGGAACGAGCACGCCCTGCACGCCGAGGCGTACTGCCTGGAGCTTTCGCGGCGGATCGGGCTGAGCACGTTCGCCAGCGATGTGCGAACCTTTGCAGGCCGGTCCGTCCTCGTCCTGGAACGCTACGACCGCCGCGTCTCTGGCCGGAGCGTGGAGCGTATCCACCAAGAGGACGGCGCCCAAGCCCTTGGCCTGGCTTGGGACACGGACAGCAAGTTCGAAGGTGTCAATGCCGCCGCAAACCTGAAGAACCTCGCCGGACTTCTGCGACGACGCCGGGACATCCTCGGCGCCGGGCCCGACGACCGCGAGACGCTGCTCGCGCACACGGCCTTCAACACCGCCATCGGCAACACCGACGCCCACGCCAAGAACTTTTCCACCCTCCGAAGCCCCGACGGTGCCGTCAGGCTGGCGCCGCTCTACGACGTGTCAACGCACGCCCTGGCGCCCAACGGCCAGCTGAACATGTCCCTCCGGATCAACTCCCGCGCCTATCAGCCGTCGTTAACAATGGAGGACCTGGTTGCAGAAGGCGTCTCCTGGGGACTCGATGAACGGCATGCATGGCGCGCAGTCACCGGAACGCTCGAAGAGCTGGCGCACGCCCTCGAACAGGTCGACGGATCGGCCGTCGGGGAAAAAGTCGCACAGTACATCGGCCACGGGACGAGGAATCTTCTGGACGGCAAGGCCGCCGGGATCGGCGGCGCACACCCGCGCAGCTGAAACTCGAGCCTGCGCACCAAGCACGGAAGCCCCGAGTCTAAGGCTCGGGGCTTCCGTTTCGCACGGCACCAACCGGCTCTTGGCCGGTCGGTCCGCGATTACTCTACGGTGACGCTCTTGGCAAGGTTGCGAGGCTGGTCCACGTCGTAGCCCTTGGCCGAGGCGAGGGCCAGTGCGAAGATCTGCAGCGGGACGGTGCTGAGCAGCGGGGCCAGCAGCGTGGGGGTTTCCGGGATGTAGAAGACGTGCTCGGCGTAGGCCTTGACTGCTTCGTCGCCCTCTTCGGCGATCACAATGGTCTTGGCGCCGCGCGCCCGGACTTCCTGGATGTTCGAGACCACCTTGGCGTGCAGCGAGTCGCGGCCGCGCGGGGACGGGACCACCACAAACACGGGCTGGCCTTCCTCGATCAGCGCGATGGGGCCGTGCTTGAGTTCACCTGCGGCGAAGCCCTCGGCGTGGATGTACGCGAGCTCCTTGAGCTTCAGCGCACCTTCCATTGCCACCGGGAAGCCAACGTGGCGGCCCAGGAACAGCACAGACTTCGCATCCGCCATGGAAACGCCGAGTTCCTTGATCTCCGCCTCGTTGTCCAGGATCCGCTGGATCTTGGCGGGGATCTTGTTCAGGTCCGCCAGGATGTCCTTGATCTCGCCCTGGAACTTGTTCCCGCGCAGCTGCGCCAGGTACAGGCCCAGCAGGTACGCCGCGGTGATCTGCGCCAGGAACGCCTTGGTGGAAGCCACGGCGATTTCCGGGCCGGCGTGCGTGTACAGCACGGCGTCGGATTCACGCGGGATGGTGGAACCGTTGGTGTTGCAGATCGAGACCGTCTTGGCGCCCTGTTCCTTGGCGTAGCGGACGGCCATCAGGGTATCCATGGTCTCCCCGGACTGGGAGATCGAAACGATCAGGGTGTTCTCGTCCACGATCGGGTCCCGGTAACGGAACTCGTGGGAGAGCTCAACCTCGGTGGCAATCCGGCACCAGTGCTCGATGGCGTACTTGGCCACCTGCCCGGCATACGCCGACGTGCCGCAGGCCAGCACAATGATCTTGTCGACGTTCTTGAGCAGCTGCGGGTCAATGCGGAGCTCATCCAGGGTCAGTTTGCCGTTGACGTCCGAGCGGCCCAGCAGGGTCTGCAGCACGGCGTCGGGCTGGTCATGGATTTCCTTCTCCATGAAGGACGGGAACCCGCCCTTTTCCGCCGATTCCGGGTCCCAGTCAACGTGGTATTCCTTGCCCTCGGCCGGGGCGCCATAGAAATCGGTGATCTCCACCGTGTCAGCGGTGATGGTGACAATCTGGTCCTGGCCCAGCTCCACTGCGCGGCGGGTGTAATCGATGAACCCGGACACGTCCGAGCCCAGGAAGTTCTCGCCCTCGCCCAGGCCCACCACCAGGGGTGAGTTACGGCGGGCAGCAACCACAACATCCGGCTGGTCCGCGTGCACGGCCAGCAGCGTGAAAGCACCCTCGAGGCGCTGGCAGGCGAGCTGCATCGCCAGCGTCAGACCGCCGTCGGACGCAACACCACCGAGCTTGTTGCGGAAGATATCACCCAGCAGCACGGCGGCGACCTCGGTGTCCGTCTCGGACTCGAACGCGTAGCCCTTGGCCACCAGCTCCAGCTTCAGCTCGGCAAAGTTCTCGATGATGCCGTTGTGGATCAGGGCCAGCTTGCCGCCGTCGGACAGGTGCGGGTGCGCGTTCTGGTCCGTGGGGCCGCCGTGCGTGGCCCAGCGGGTGTGGCCGATACCGGTGAACGTCTCCGGCAGCGGGTGCGCCTCCAGCTCGGCGAGGAGGTTGCTCAGCTTGCCGGACTTCTTCCGGGACTCGATGGACCCCGCGGAGACCACCGCCACCCCTGCGGAGTCGTAACCCCGGTACTCCAGACGGCGCAATCCCTCAAGGACTACATCCAACGCACTGTGACCGGCATTCACACGGCCAGCAGAATGGCCCACATATCCAACGATTCCACACATGGGCTCCAGCTTATCGGCAGCGGCGTTGAGATCTAAACTTAGGGTGCTCCATTTCGCTCTGGGCCGCGCGAGGGGCAGAATCTCTAAAGTGACTTTGCAACGCAATGAAGCGAACGGTGAGGGTGTCTCCCCGTTCGTTGAGCTGGACCGCCAGACCTGGTCCCGGCTCGCCGCCCAGATGGAGCAGCCCCTTAACGAAGAGGACATTGTCCGTCTGCGTGGCCTCGGCGATCCCCTGGACATGAAGGAGATCCGCGAGGTCTACCTGCCCCTGTCCCGGCTCCTGCACCTTTACGTTGAGGCCGCGGGCCAGCTTCATTCGGCCACCACCACCTTCCTGGGTGAGCAGACCCAGCGCACACCGTTTGTCATCGGCGTGGCGGGCTCGGTGGCCGTGGGCAAGTCCACCATCGCCCGCGTGCTCCGGGAGATGCTGCGGCGCTGGCCCGGCACCCCCAACGTTGAGCTGATCACCACGGACGGCTTCCTCTATCCCCTGGCCGAGCTCAAGCGCCGCCAGCTGCTGGAACGCAAGGGTTTCCCCGAGTCCTACGACCGCCGCGCGCTGCTGCGCTTTGTGAGCGAAGTCAAGGGCGGCGCCGAGGAAGTCCGGGCGCCCTGGTACTCCCACGTTACGTACGACATCGTGCCGGAGAAGGAAGTGGTGGTCCGCCGCCCGGACGTGCTGATTGTGGAGGGCCTGAACGTGCTGGCCCCGGCCCGCCCGCGCCACGACGGCAAGCAGGGCCTCGCGGTGAGTGATTTCTTCGACTTCTCCATCTATGTGGACGCCAAGACCTCCTACATCGAGGAGTGGTACGTGGAACGGTTCCGCAGGCTCCAGAGCACAGCGTTCGCGCAGCCGGAGTCCTACTTCCACCGCTACGCAACGCTCTCCCCCACCGAGGCCGAGAGCACGGCCCGGGACATCTGGAAGCGCATCAACGAGCCCAACCTGGAGGAAAACGTCCTCCCCACGCGTGGCCGCGCCCAGCTGGTGCTGACCAAAGACGCGGACCACTCCATCCGCCGCATGCTTCTGCGGAAGGTTTAACACACGTGTGCCACGACTGCGTGGCAGGCGGCTCCTCGGGGGCCAGCCGCCGCTCCTTCGCCCGCTTCCTCGCCGCCGGAGCCGGGCTGACGGTCCTGGCAGCGTGCACGCCGGAGGCACCCGCCGCGGTGACGCCGTCGTCCTCCTCCCCCGCCCCAGCGGTGACTTCCGCATCCCCCACGGCAGACGCGGTCCCTTCAGTGGAAAGCCCGACGGCGGCAGCTGAGCCGCCGCCGCAGGCTCCCGTCCCGCCGTCGGCAGCGCTGCCCCGTCAGTTCTCCCTGACGGATCCGGCCAGCCCGTGGCTGGTGGTCAACAAGCGCCGTCCGCTGGCGCCGGCGGACTACGTTCCGGCAGATCTGGTCCAGCCCAACGTCACGCTGGCCGTTTCGGGCGAGGCGGCCCTGCTGAACAGCCCGACGGCGGCAGCCGCGGAAGCGATGTTCGCCGCGGCCGCGCAGGATGGTGTGGTCATGACGCTCGCCAGCGGTTACCGCTCGTACGGTACGCAGGTGGCCACGTACAACGGCTATGTGGCGGCGCGCGGCCAGGCCGATGCCGACACGGCCAGCGCCCGGCCCGGCCACTCGGAACACCAGACAGGCTGGTCGTTCGACATCGGCGACGGCGGCGGCGCGTGCGGCTTCCAGCCATGCTTCGCGGATCAGCCGGCTGCCGTGTGGGCGAAGGCGAACGGGCACCGCTTCGGATTTGTAGTGCGGTATCCGTGGATGTTCCACCCGATCACCGGCTACTACTACGAGCCGTGGCACCTGCGGTACATCGGCATGGAAGCCGCCACCGACATGGCGAACCGGGGCATCAGCACGGTGGAGGAGTACTTCGGGGTGGAAGCGGCGCCGGGGTACCCCTGACGCGTACAGTGCCCAAGGTCCCGGCACGCCAAAGGGATTACGCCCTTGTCATCAGCCGTTCACAACCGTGCGCTAGCTTGGTTCCTATGCTTACAGGATTCAGGAATTTCATTATGAAGGGCAATGTCGTTGACCTTGCCGTAGCCGTTGTGATGGGCGCCGCATTCAGCGCCGTCGTCACCTCAATCGTCGAAGGTCTGCTCACACCCCTCATCGGACGCCTTTTCAGCGCGAAGGGCATGGCGGAAATGCAGTGGGAGGGCTTCATGTATGGGTCCGTGATCTCCTCCGTCATTTCTTTCCTGCTGGTGGCCGCCTCCATCTACTTCGTGGTGGTACTTCCCATGAACCACATGATCGAGCTCCGTAACCGCAAGCTGGGAATCAACAAGGACGTCAAGGAAGAGGCTGCGGAAGATCCGCAAATCGCCCTCCTCACGGAAATCCGCGACTCGCTGCAGAGCCGAACCCCGTAACTTCACGGCAACCAACTGTGGCCCGCTTCCATGGAGGCGGGCCACACTTGGTTGTGTCGGGGATCAGTTGTTCAGCGGTCAGTCGGTGACCAGTTCGAGCGCGAGCTCGGTGCGGACAACCTGGGCCAGGCGTTCAGCGATGGAGTGGGCTGTTGCCTCATCCCCTGCTTCCACCATGACCCGCACTACGGGCTCGGTGCCTGAGGGGCGGAGCAGGACACGTCCGGTATCGCCAAGCTCGGCTTCGGCCAGAACCACGGCCTGCGCCAGTTCGTCGGAACTACCCACACGGGTGCGGTCAACGCCCTTGACGTTGATGAGTACCTGCGGGAGCTTGGTCATCACAGTGGCGAGCTGCTTGAGCGACCGGCCCGTCAGGGCGACCTGCGCGGCAATCTGGAGCCCGGTGAGGACGCCGTCGCCTGTGGTGGCGTAGTCAGCGAAGATCACGTGGCCGGACTGCTCGCCGCCGAGGTTGTATCCGCCGTCGCGCATCTCCTCAAGGACGTAGCGGTCCCCAACACCTGTTTCGCGGATCGTGATGCCTGCTTGGCGCAGTGCGATCTTGAGGCCGAGGTTGCTCATGACGGTGGCCACCAGGACGTCGTCGATGAGCTTGCCTGAGGCTTTGAGGGCGACGGCCAGGATCGCCATGATCTGGTCACCGTCCACCGCTGTGCCTTCGTGGTCTACGGCGAGGCAGCGGTCGGCGTCGCCGTCGTGGGCGATGCCGAGGTCGGCTCCGTACTTCAGCACGGCGGCTTTGAGCGGACCGAGATGGGTGGAGCCCACGCCGTCGTTGATGTTGTGGCCGTCCGGTTCCGCGCCAATGACGATGACGTCAGCGCCGGCGTCCTTAAAGACCTGGGGTGAGCAGCCGCTGGCGGCCCCGTGAGCGCAGTCCAGCACAACCTTCAGGCCGTCGAGTCGGTGCGGGAGCGTCTGCAGGAGGTGGACGATGTAGCGGTCCTCAGCATCGGAGAAGCGCTGGATCCGTCCAACATCGCTGCCGACGGGCCGCTGCGGCTCCTTGCCCATCTGCTCCTCGATGGCGTTCTCCACATCATCAGGAAGCTTCTGGCCACCGCGGGCGAAGAACTTGATCCCGTTATCAGGGGCAGGATTGTGGGAGGCCGAGATCATGACGCCGAAGTCGGCGTCGAGGTCTGCCACGAGGTAGGCCGCGGCCGGCGTCGGGAGAACCCCGGCGTCGTAGACGTCAATACCGGAACTGGACAGCCCTGCCTCGACGGCAGCGGCGATGAATTCCCCGCTGGCGCGGGGGTCACGCGCCACGACGGCACGGGGCCGCGTGCCACTGGTACTGCGGTCATGACCAAGCACGACGGCGGCCGCCTGGGCCAGGTTCATCGCCAGCTCGGCAGTCAACAGGCCGTTAGCCAGGCCCCGGACACCATCTGTTCCAAATAATCTAGACATCGTGGACAAGTCTAGGTGATGGACGCACGGGGGCTCGAACCGACTGGTCAGAGTGACGCCAGCTTCACTGGGACGGAGCCCGGCATTAAAAGCAGAAGCCCGCCCCACCGACGGTGGGACGGGCTTCCGTGCAAGCGGGTTTAGCGCTTGGAGTACTGCTGAGCCTTACGGGCCTTCTTGAGACCGGCCTTCTTACGCTCGATGACGCGTGCGTCACGGCGCAGGTATCCGGCCTTCTTCAGGGTGGCGCGGTTGTTCTCGGTGTCGATCTCGTTCAGTGAACGGGCGATGCCGAGGCGCAGGGCACCGGCCTGGCCGGAGATGCCACCACCGTGGATGCGGGCAATGACGTCGTAGGCGCCGTCAAGATCGAGGATCTTGAAGGGCTCGTTGACGTCCTGCTGGTGCAGCTTGTTCGGGAAGTAGTTGTCCAGCGCGCGGCCGTTGATGGTCCACTTGCCGGTGCCGGGCACGATGCGCACGCGGGCAACAGCTTCCTTGCGGCGGCCAACTGCGGCGCCGGCGACCGTCAGTGCCGGGCGTTCCTTCTTCGGCGCTTCTGCTTCTGCAGGACCGCTTTCCGAGGTGTAGCTGGTCGGGTTTTCCTCAGCCACAACGGCCTCGGTGGTCTCTTCGTTCTGAGCCACGATTCTCCTTGTATAGATAAGTTGTTTGGTGGCCAGGACTACTGGGCGACCTGGGAAATTTCGAACGTCTTGGGCTGCTGGGCGGCGTGCGGGTGCTCTGCACCGCGGTACACCTTCAGCTTGCCCAGCTGCTGAGCAGCGAGGGAGTTCTTGGGAAGCATGCCCTTGATGGCCTTCTCAACGGCGCGGACCGGGTTGGATTCCAGGAGTTCCGCATAGTTGACGGAGGTCAGGCCGCCCGGGTAGCCGGAGTGGCGGTATGCGCGCTTCTGCTCCAGCTTGGCGCCGGTCAGGGCTACCTTCTCAGCGTTGATGATGATGACGAAGTCGCCCATGTCCATGTGGGACGCAAAGGTGGCCTTGTGCTTGCCGCGCAGCAGGATTGCGGTCTGGCTCGCGAGACGACCAAGGACAACGTCTGTGGCGTCAATGACGTGCCACTGGCGGTTGATATCGCCGGGCTTCGGGGTGTACGTACGCACGGTTTTTGCCTCGTTCTTGTTCTGGCGTTCTTGTTTAGGTGTCACTCAAGCGTGTGCACCTACTATCTATGCGCTACCGGAACAGAGGTGAGGGCTCCATGTAACCAGTCATCCTGAAGTCCCGAATGTGCTCGTTGAGTAGTTATCCTGCAACCGGATTCTCAAGCGGGCACGCATCATCGAGAAAGGACACGCACAACGACTACCAATGTTAGCTTGAACCGGGCCTCAGGGTCAAAATGGGGTAGCCGGACGCTCCGTCGCCACCCGCCGGCCCGACGCATGCAGGGGGACTTCAGTGATTTCTTGGGGCAATGCCGGTTCCGCCGGACCGCTGTTTGTGGCCGTCATCGGACTCCTGGGATTCATCCTTGCACCCCTGGCCGAGCTGGTCATAGCCAGACTCCTCCCCCGGATTGGCGGACTGCCTGCTACCCGGGTCCGGGTTACGACGGCGATCATCACCTCGTTGGTGTGCGCCGCTTTTGCGTTTCGCTTTGGGCTAGATACCGCGCTGCCGGCTTTTATTCTTCTTGCCGTTATAGGCGTGCAGCTGGCAAGAATTGATTTCTCGCTTCATTTGCTGCCGAACCCCCTAGTCCTGTTCGTGTTCCTGGGTGGCCTTTCCTTGTTCCTCGCCTCGGTTTTTGCAGAGTCGCAGTGGGCTAGCCTCCTCCGAGCCTTGGCCGGGGCGTCAATCCTGTTCGTGATCTACCTGATTCTGGCGTTAATTTCACCCGGCGCCATCGGAATGGGCGACGTCAAGCTCGCGGGACCGGTCGGTCTCTACTTGGGGTACCTAGGTTGGACCCAACTGCTGTACGGCGGTCTGTTGGGGTTCGTACTGAACGGCGTTGTCACCTTGCTGGTCGTGCGCAGAAACCGTGTTGAGCGGGCCTCGGAAGTGGCCCACGGGCCCTCCATGCTCGCCGCAGCCGCGGGTGTTGCCCTCTTCATGCTCTAGCCTGGGGGCCCTGGCAGGCTACTCCCGTCGAGATGCCGCGCTCGGCAATCCAAGTAGTGGTTTCCTAAAGGACTCCTGTCGTGTGAGTACTCGCCCGCGGTGGTTCGAGTACGCCCGCAAAACACACCTCAGAAAGTCGAGTACCACTACGCATTGTTGGCCCGGAACGCCGGTGCCAATCTTTCCTTAGCGAAGTCCAGCCGCTAAGGAATTAGGGGGCAGCTGGAGATTCGTTGAAAAAAATATCCCAATCAATTTCATCGAATTAAGGAACCTAAAATGACTTCTCTTATGGTCTCAATGACTGCGTACATCGCCGGACTCCGGGATCGCCTCGCGTCCGAAAAGGGTGCGACCGCAGTTGAATACGGACTTCTTGTAGCTCTGATCGCGGCTGTGATCGTTGTCATGGTCGGCCTGGTAGGCCAGGACGTTCTGACAGCCTTCACCACCATCGAGACTGCACTGCCGTAATAGCAGCCTTTATTAGGGAGCCCAGTGGTGCGGCCGGATGGTTCGAGCGTCTGCTCTACGATTTCGGTTCCGCCGCTGGGCTCCCTATTTTCGACAGCCCTATTTTGTTCATCCGTCCTCTTTTCTCATTTCCACAAGGAGGGGTTATGCACGGTTTCAGGTTTCAGCTTCGAACACTCGCGGCGCGCTTGACCACCAGCATGCGTCAAGCCTTTTTGAGCGAGGGCGGCGCCACGTCCATTGAATACAGTTTCTTAGTCGTATTAATCGGGGCCATCATCGTCACAGTTGTTGGGCTCATTGGCCAGCATCTCTTGCCTGGATTTCAGATAGTTGAGGCTGGTTTCTGATGCGTTTCCTTCAGAGATTTCGCGACAGCCGTTCACGCGAGCGAGGCGCAGTAGCGGTCGAGTTCGCACTCGTACTTCCCATATTTGTCCTGCTCGTATTTGGCATCGCCGAGTATGGGCGTGCTTTCAACATCCAAGTTTCGTTGAGTGCAGCGGCACGAGAAGCGTCCCGCTACGCCGCCATTCATTCGTCTGATACGGGGTATACGCCAGCAGATGCCCGCTCAGCTGGCATCGCCGCGGCACCTTCGGTTCCGCTCGTCCCTGCTGATATAGCCATAGCCTATTCGCCGGGTTCTGCGTGCGCGGCTGACAGCAACGTGATCGTGACCATAACCTATTCAGTTCCTTACATGACGGGCCTGCCGAACATGGTCCCAGGCATGTCACCGAATCTCACCGTTTCAAGCAGAGGTGTAATGCGATGCGCAGGATAAAGACGGATGAATCTGAACGGGGTGTAGTTGCCCCACTAACTGCGATCCTGCTGGTCTTTCTTTTGGGAATGACTGCGCTGGCAGTAGACGTCGGGATGATGTATTCGGAGCACGCCCAATTGCAGAACGGTGCCGATTCATCTGCTCTGGCCATCGCCCAGGCATGTGCCGCCAGCCCGCCGGCTGCCGCCTGCAGCACGCCCCTCTCGTCGGCGTCTGTTTACGCCAACGGGAACGCCGTCGACGAACACAGCAACGTCGTGACGGCAACCGTAAATGCGGGCACTGTCGATGTGACAACTGAGTCCCGCGACGACGCTGGCAACAATCACCTGTCCTTGGTGTTCGCGCGAGTGCTAGGAATCGACACCACCGTCATCCATGCGTCGGCTCAGGCGAAGTTCGGCGGTTTTATGGCCGGCAACGTCTTCCCGCTTTCGTTCTCGAAATGCGAATCCGATCCGGGATTCTCAAAAGGCCTTCAGTTCTTTCCGGAACATGGAAACGCGATAGCGGATATGCCCGGTTATGAGTGCGTCAATCCGTCATCGGGCCTTGAAGTTCCCGGAGGCTTTGGCTGGCTCGATCATCCGGCAGGATCCTGCAACGTCACGGTCGACATCGCAGATCCCTGGGTCGGCACCAACACCGGGCACAACTATGACAGCGACTGCGCAACCCTGCTAAACAAATGGGGCGCGACTCTATCCCAGCCTGGCGGAACGGTGGACATTCTCATTCCGATCTTCGACGATGTGCGGGGTACTGGCGCTAATGCGGAGTTTCATATTGAAGCGTTCGCGCAAATTTCGCTACGGGGATGGAACTTCGGAGGCGGAACCAAGTTGCCTAAGGACTACATGACCGCAGATGCCACGGTTCTCCACGATCAACTTGTTGCTGACAAGGACATAAAGCTCAAGAACAGCGATAACGGAATCTACGGTGAATTCATAAAGAAAGTTTCGCTTGCGGAAGTGGGCACCCTAGGAGGGCCCACAACCTACGGGTCCCTAGGGGCAAAACTCTCTAATTAGCACGAAAAGTCAGTCCTACACAATCAATGAATGAAGAGGAGACCGAAAAGTGAAAACTCGCCTACTGGGAGGCATTGTCGCACTTGTGTTAGCAATAGTCGGCACTTTGCTACTAGTCGCATATGTTCAGGGCACTGAAGCCCGAGCTCAAAAAGACCTGCAACCCATCGAAGTTCTAGTCGTCCAGTCACAGATTCCGGAAGGCTCAGATCTTGAGAAGATCAAGGCCTCCGTCAAACTGACTTCCATGCCCTCCGCTTCGGTCCCTAACGGGGCTTTGAAAAGCTTGGACGGCATCGAAGGAAAAGTGGCGTCGGTTGAAATCTTGCCTGGGGAAGCCCTCCTCGGAGCCCGGCTGGTCGATCCCCAAAGTCTCTCCGCTCCCGGATCGGTTCCTGTTCCGGCTGGAATGCAGGAGATTTCAGTCCAGCTGGAGGCGCAGCGTGTAGTCGGCGGCCGGATAGCTGCCGGCGACACGGTAGGGGTAATAGTTCTCTTCGACAAGGGTGCCAACAGGGAAGCGCCTGACGCTGAGACAGCCCAACAGGTATTCCACAAAGTGCTTGTGACCAGCGTCCAAAGGTCAGTGGCGAAATCCACCACCAAGCCGAGTGAGACGGACCCCGCGGAGCAGGCAAATACAGAACTCCCTTCGGGCCAGCTTCTTGTCACCCTAGCCAGGAACGACGTTGACTCAACCAAGATTGCGTTTGGGGCCGAGTTCGGTTCAGTCTGGCTGACGAAGGAGCCAGACACTTCCGTGGAGAGCGCCGGAGGGGTCATCAAGAAGGTGGAGCTGTACCGATGAGCAGATTCGTGTTGGTCACAGCTGATCATGAGTTTTCGCAACGCACAGAGAAGGCGGTCTCAGGACTTCACGGAAACCTCCACTCCATCACCGCCGACTATCTCCCGCCGAGTCCAGATCACATTCTGGGGGTCCTTTCGGGGGAGCTGGTTGAAGTAATCCTGTTGGGTCCCGGTTTGCCCCAGGAAGATTCAATCCAGCTGGCCAGTCTCTTCGATCTGCAGTATCCGGAAATTAGCATCGTATTGGTTGCGGGCAACGACTCGGAGGTTGCATTGCCCGCAATGCGTGCTGGCATCCGCGATCTGCTGCATCCAACTGCCAGCGTGGACGCTATCCGCATGATGCTGGAAAGGGCCAGCCTAGCGGCGGCCGGACGTCGGCGTGGCCTGGGCAGCAGTGTGGAGGGCCAGCCGACGGGAGGGCGGGTGATAGCCGTGATGTCCCCGAAGGGTGGAGTTGGCAAGACAACAGTCGCAACAAATCTGGCCGTCGGGTTGGGGAAGATAGCACCGATGAGCGTTGTGGTTCTCGATCTGGACCTGCAATTCGGCGACGTGGCGTCAGGGCTAATGCTGGAACCCGAACGGACGCTGTCGGACGCGGTTACAGGTGCTGCCGTCCAGGACAGCATGGTCCTTAAGTCCTACCTCACTGTCCATCCGGCCGGGATCTATGCCCTCTGTGCTCCGCTAAACCCTGCTGATGCGGACCGCATCAGCGGGGAGCAGGTTGGCCATCTGATCAGTCAGTTGGCCAATGAGTTCCAGTACGTGGTGGTCGATACTGCACCTGGGCTCGGTGAACATGTCCTCGCGACACTGGAGCTAGGAACAGATGCCGTCTGGGTCTGTGGTATGGACATTCCCAGCATCCGGGGACTGCGAACAGGGTTCGGCATTCTCCGGGAGCTGAACCTCCTTCCGGAGCAACGGCACGTTGTCCTCAACTTCGCTGATCGTCGGACAGGTCTCTCCCTGGGAGACGTTGAGGCCACCATCGGGTGTCCAGTAGATGTCGTCCTTCCTCGGTCTAGGGCGGTGCCCTTTTCCACTAACAAGGGTGTTCCGCTGCTACAGGGCGGATCAAGGGACGGCGCAGGGAAGGGCTTGGGACAGCTCGTGGAGCGTTTTAGGCCGGATTGGGAGCAAAGACCACACAAGAAACTTCACAGAAGGGCGATAGTCCAATGAGCCTGTCCCAGCGACTGGAAGCCGCTCGCGGCTTCGACAAACCCACGAGTGCGACGACGACGGTTCAGAACGGGCCATGGGCTGGGCAAGCCGGAGGCTCATCTGACCTGCCGGGGGGCAACCCAGAACCGAAAACTATGGGCTCCGAAACCAATGAAGCCCTTAACGCCGTCAAGGAACGTGCTGGTGCCGCGCTTTATGAGCGCATGGGTAGCCGGATCACCGATTCTTCCATGGACGATACCGAGCTCCAGCAGTATGTCAAAGACGAGTTGCGGGCGATTATTGAGGAAGACGAAATCCCCCTCAGTCCTTCCGAACGTCAGCGCCTCGTTCAGGACATCATCGATGACGTGCTGGGTCTGGGGCCCCTGGAGAAGTTTCTCAACGACGTTGACGTGACTGAGATCATGGTCAATGGGCCCAGCAAGATATACGTAGAGAGCCGGGGAAAGCTATTCCTCACAGGTGCCAAGTTCAACAGTGAAGAGCATCTCCGCCGCATCATTGAGCGGATCGTCACGAAAGTGGGCCGGCGAATTGACGAATCATCCCCCCTCGTAGACGCCCGTCTTTCCGACGGATCCCGAGTCAATGCAATTATCCCGCCATTGGCAGTGAGCGGATCCACGCTGACAATCCGCAAGTTTGGACGTGTGCCGCTCACGGTCAATAACCTGATCTCGTTCGGGACCCTTTCCCCGGAAATCGCCGAGTTACTCCACGCCTGTGTCCAGGCTCGACTCAACATCATTGTTTCTGGTGGCACTGGTACGGGAAAGACCACGCTTCTGAACGTGCTCTCATCGTTTTTGCCCCCGGACGAGCGCATTGTCACCATAGAGGACGCGGTCGAACTGCAGTTGCAACAGGAGCACGTGGTGCGGCTCGAAAGTCGGCCTCGGAACATTGAAGGGAAGGGCGAAGTCAGCATCCGCGAGTTAGTTCGAAACTCGCTCCGAATGCGCCCGGATCGCATCGTTATCGGTGAGGTCCGCGGTGGCGAGTCCCTGGACATGCTTCAAGCCATGAACACCGGTCATGATGGCTCGATATCCACCGTTCACGCAAACTCCCCCCGCGATGCCATCTCGCGGCTGGAAACCTTGGTACTGATGGCGGGTATGGACCTACCGCTCCGCGCCATAAGGGAACAGATAGCTTCGGCCGTCAACCTGATAGTGCACATCTCCCGGCTGCGCGACGGCACACGCCGCGTTACGCACGTCACGGAAGTGCAGGGTATGGAAGGCGACATTGTCACGCTGCAGGATGCTTTTGCATTTGACTACAGTGCAGGTGTGGACGCCGAGGGCAAATTCCTGGGGCGCCCAATTCCCACCGGCGTGCGGCCGCGGTTTGTAGATCACTTTGCGGAACTAGGCATCCCGCTGTCCCCGGCAGTATTTGGCAGTTCGCCCATCGGGGGGGGATTCCGGTGACGGTCGACAACCCTATCTTTCTCGCGGTCGGGATCGTCCTCTGCGTGATAGCCATTGCCGTTCTGTTCCTGGCAACGCTAGGTGGCGGTCACCGAGAGATCGCCTTATCGCGTCGACGGCCGGGTGCCACGAGCCAGCCATCAGTCCTGACTCGGGTCACCACTTCGGCTGCCACCTTCGTTGAGCGCAATGTCAGCGGCAATGCGCGATTCGGAAGTCGAGAGTCACTTGAACAGGCCGGGCTGAAGATGCGGCAAGCAGATTTCATCTTGCTCATCGCCTGCGTCGGCGTCGCAATGGGTGCGGTGGGATTCATCTTGGGAGGTCCGGTATTGGGTGTTCTCTTACTTCTTGCCACGCCCCTGGGCGCGTTGGTTTTCCTCAATATTTTGACAAGTCGGCGTAGAGCCAAATTCGAGGACCAGCTTGGTGACACGTTGCAAATGCTCGCTGGCGGCCTGCGGGCGGGCCATAGTCTTTTGAGATCAGTTGACGCGGTTTCCAAGGAGGCGGATGCTCCCACATCAGAAGAGTTCGCACGTTTAGTCAACGAGACCCGTCTCGGTCGCGATTTGCGGGAATCCATGTTGGACGCGGCTCGTCGATTACGGAGTGAGGACTTCGACTGGACCAGCCAGGCCATTGAAATTCACCGTGAGGTGGGAGGCGACCTCGCGGACGTGTTAGATCACGTGGGCGAGACAATCCGTGAACGCTCCCAAATTAAGGGACAGGTTCAAGCACTGAGCGCAGAGGGAAGGATCTCTGCTTACATTCTGATGGCTCTCCCGATAGGGATGTTCCTGTATCTCAGCGTGGCAAGCCCTGGGTACATTGGCACGCTATATACCAGTCTTCTCGGTTGGGTCATGATCGGGGCGTCCGTCTTTTTACTGATACTCGGTGGCTTCTGGCTCAGCCGTGTCATCAAGATCAAGTTCTAGGAGGTCGTTGTGAGCGCAATGGCGTGGGTAATTATTGCACTAGTAATTCTTCCAAGTTCGTTCATGGTGTGGTCGTTCGTCTCAGTCGATCGCCGGGGTTTTGCCGCTGTTCAAAGCAATCTTGGACGAGGCTTAAGGGTTGCAGAAGGCAGGGATTCCCCTGTCGATACGAAATCGACTATGGCCCTTGGTACACGACTGACGCCCAAGGGCTACGTGGCCTGGCTCGATAAGCTCCTGGCACGGGCGGGGCGCCCGACCAATCTGCCATTGGAGCGCTTGCTCATCGCAAAACCGGCATTGGCACTAGTAGTGGGCGTGCTGGGCATCCTTCTGATTCTGCGGTCGCCGGCTGGAACTACCGTATTGATGGCCTTGGCTTTGACATTGCTCGCGTACTTTGTTCCCGACATTCTCATTCACGGCCGAGGTGCAAAGCGCCAATCCGCGATTGAACTTGAACTGCCTAACACTTTGGATCAAATGCTGATCTCAGTTGAAGCCGGGCTGGGATTTGAAACCGCGATGACAAGAGCCGGACAAAATGGCAAGGGCCCCCTTGCAGAAGAACTGGTTCGAACCCTTCAAGATATGCAGGTGGGCCGGAGCCGTCGCGACGCTTACTTGGCGATGGCTACGCGCACAGATGTTCCCGACCTCCGGAGTTTCGTTCGGGCTGTGGTCCAGGCCGACATCTATGGCATAGCCATTGCCAACGTCCTGCGAACCCAGGCCAAACAGATGCGGGTAAAGAGGCGCCAAAGAGCTGAAGAGAAAGCAATGAAGCTACCGGTTAAGGTGCTCTTTCCGCTGATGTTCTGCATCCTTCCTGTCCTGTTCATCGTGATAATAGGTCCTGCCGTCATTAACGTGATGAATAACTTTTCGTCGCTTTAGCATCGATTCCCTACACGGCATGCCTTAGCGCGCCCACCGGCGCCCCAAAGACCGGACCCTCTCGGAACCCAGAACCGAGGGGGTCCGTTTGTGTGCCCAGACAATCAACGTTTCGCAGCGTCAGCACAGGATTTCCGCAGGGAAAGCGCATGAGACACGCAGCAGATGAAGACTTGGCGCAGGGTTCTGCAAGATCCGATCAAAGTCCCATCAAGGTTGCTAGTTTCGTGGTTGAGCTGGTGCAGGACCAGCCACCCATAACTCGCTCAGGAGTCCCCATGCTGTCTCTCTACACCAACCTCATGATCCGCTTTCGCAGTGAAGAAAAGGGCGCCACCGCCGTCGAATACGGCATCATGGTCGGCCTCATCGCTGTTGTCATCATTGTCGCCGTCAGCCTCCTCGGCGGGACCCTGAACCTGATGTTCGAAGAGGTCCAGTGCCGCGTGGCCGGCGACACCTGGGCAGCTGGTGCCTGCACGATTGTCCCGTAAGGCGGTCTCGCTGGCCAGCTGGACAACAGCACTCAGACTTCACCGTTGACGGAGTGGCGGCGGCCCCAAGCCGCCGCCACTTTCATTTCCCGAACTAGATTGGCCTGACCGAAAGGCACCCCTCATGTCCAGGGCATCCGAGCGTGGAGCCGTCGCGGTCGAGTTTGCGATCGTGGCGCCCCTCTTGGTCATGCTGCTCCTGGGCATCATGGAGTTCGGCCGGGCCTACAACGCGCAGATCTCCCTGACCAATGCAGCCCGAGAGGGCGTGCGGGTCATGGCAGTTTCCAACAACCAGACCTCAGCCCGGACAGCGGCCAAGAACGCTGCCGTTTCTCTCAGCCCAGGCCTTGCTGACGCAAGCATCATATTCAGCACAGCCAACTGCACCCCCACCGCGCAGATGACTGTGACCGTCAATTACACGCTCAGTACGCTGACCGGAATCGCGGGACCATTCGCCATGACAGGCAGAGGAGTGATGTTGTGCGGCGGCTGAACGTGGAGCAGGAAAGGGAACGCGGCGGCGTCAGCGTTATTGTGGCCCTTCTCATGGTGGTGCTCTTGGGATTCACCGCCATTGCCGTAGACGTCGGAATGCTCTACTCCGAGAAGGCACAGCTCCAGAATGGCGCCGACGCAGCGGCACTGCTGGTGGCCCAGAAATGCGCCAAGAGTGAAGTCGACCCGAACTGCGCCACGACCTCCACCCTGGCTGCCTCCGTTCTGAGCGGTAACGCCCTGGATGGCCGAAGCAACGTGAAATCGCTCGTCCTGGACAAGGTCAATCGGGCGGTCACGGTGACGGCCGGAGCCCAGGAGCAAGGCAAGGAACCCAACAAAGTGACGCTCCTATTCGCTAACGCGCTGGGCATATCCAGCGCCGAGGTAGACTCCAAGGCCAGCGTCCGCTGGGGCAGTCCGCTGGAAGGAACCACCCCCTTCCCCTTGGCCTTTTCGGTGTGCCAGGTTGCGGGGATGGTGGGTGGTGCAAGCCAACTGCTCCAGAACCACAGCTCAAATGCAAACACGGATTGTGGTCCGCTGGGGTCGGCGGGAAGCACCGTGCCCGGCGGCTTCGGGTGGATAGTTCAAGATCCGGGCAGCTGCGGCGGCAGCGTCAACCTGGCGATCCTTGAAAGCGGGAGCGACACAGGCAATGACGGTCCCTCGAACTGCGACGCCATCCTCAACAAATGGGCCGCCGAACTCACTGCAGGACGCGACATCACAGTTCTTCTTCCGGTGTACGCAGCAGTGACGGGCACCGGCTCCGGCGCCTCGTATGTCCTCACTTCGTTCGCGGCCTTCAATGTCAAGGGCTGGAAGTTCAGTGGCGGATCTGGCCTCCCCCTTGTCTTCCACAACGAGGCAGCCCACGTAGGAAGCACTATGGCCTGCACAGGAAACTGCCGAGGAATTATCGGAAGCTTCGTCAAATACGTGTCACTGTCTGACGGTTACGTGCTCGGTCCCGTCAGTCCCTACGGCGCCACCGTCGTCGAATTCACCAGTTAGCCCCCATGAATAACCTTGATCCGGAATACTACAGGAGCAGTCAGTGAAGTCACGCTTGTTGGCAGGAGTCGCGGCAGTGGTGCTGGCTATCATCGGCGCTGTGCTGATGTTCACCTACGCCCAAGGAGCCGACCAGCGCGCGGTGCAGGAGTTGGAGCCCGTCGGCGTGCTGGTGGTAAAACAGGCAATCCCTGCCGGCACTCCGGTGGAAGCCTTCAAGGCCTCCATCGCCACAGAGCAGCTTCCCGGTGCATCGGTTGCAAAAACATCGCTGACCACCCTCGACAGTGAAGCCGGGAAAGTAGCTGCAGTGGACCTCGTGCCTGGTGAACAGTTGGTGGCCGAGCGCCTGGTCGCACCGGAAGACCTCAAGACATCCGGATCGGTTAACGTGCCTGCCGGCCTCCAGGAGGTGTCATTCCAGTTGGAACCCCAGCGCGTCGTCGGCGGGCGGCTTGCTCCGGGCGACCACGTAGGCGTGTTTATCTCCATGAAGCAAGGCGGGCTGGAAGCGAAGACAGATAAGGAAACAACCCAGCTGTCCGTCCACAAGGCACTCGTGACAGCAGTCCAACGGGCACCCGAAGCAGCTGCCGCGAAACCGGCACCCTCTGAGAGCGCAGAACCGGCAACAGATCCCCGTGATTCAACCCTTCCCACAGGATCGCTGATGCTCACGGTGGCCGTGAACGACGTCGACGCCGCCAAGATCATTTTCGCCTCAGAGTTTGCCAGCATCTGGCTAACCCGTGAACCGCTCGATGCCCAGGACAACGGTCCGCGGGTCATGCAGCGGCCGGAGGTATACAAGTGAGCCGCTTTGTCCTGGTGACTCCCGACGTCAATTTTGACGGCCGCCTGCGCCAGGCTGTGGCAGGGGGCCTCCAAGGAGGAGTCCAGACCTTCTTCACGAGTGTCTTGCCCGCGGATCCGCATGAGCTATTCGCCCAACTGGATCAGGAATTTCCCGAAGTACTCATCCTTGGCCCTGAGGTTCCCGTTGACGACGCGCTCCGGCTGGCCACGGTGCTGGACGTGGGCTTTCCCGAGTTGAGCGTCGTCCTCGTCAGCGAACCGGATCCGGCATTCCTGCTACAGGCCATGCGCGCCGGCATCCGGGACATCCTTAGCCCCGCGTCGGACCCAGCCCAGATCCGGGTACTGCTGGAGCGTGCCTGCCAGTCCTTCGCCAGCCGCCACAGGTCCCAAGACCCAAAACAGCCCGGGACTCCTGGCACTCCCAAGGGCCTGGTGATCGGCGTGTTTTCGCCCAAAGGCGGGGTCGGCAAAACGACCATTGCTACCAACATCGCCATTGGCCTGGGGAAGATCGCGCCCATGAGCGTAGTGATTGTGGACCTTGACCTGCAGTTTGGCGACGTCGCCTCGGGGCTCTATCTCAACCCTGAGCACACCGTGACTGATGCCGTCTCACCGGCCGCAGCCCAGGATTCCCTTGTACTAAAGGCGTTTCTCACTGTCCACCCTGGGAGCATCTATGCTTTGTGTGCTCCCCCGAGCCCGGTGGAAGCTGATGAAATCGCTCCGGAACAGATCAGCCGCCTGCTTGAACAGCTGGCGGAGGAATTTCAGTACGTCGTGGTGGACACAGCGCCCGGCCTACCAGAGATCGGCCTGGCGGCCATGGAACGGTGCACCGACGTGGTGTGGGTCAGTGGCATGGACATCCCGAGTGTCCGTGGACTGCGGTCCGGGCTGGACGTCCTCCGCCAGCTCAACATCCTTCCGGAGACCCGCCATGTGGTCCTCAATATGGCGGACACGAAAGCAGGGCTGACAATCCAGGACGTGGAGTCCACCATAGGGGCGCCCATCGACGTCAACATCCCGCGTTCGCGTGCTGTCGCCTTTTCGACGAACCGCGGTATCCCTGTCCTCCAGGAGCCGGTGAAAGACCCGGCCACGAAAGGGCTGCGGCAACTGGTGGACAGATTTAATCCGACCTGGCGGGCCCAGGCCCAACGGAAGCTGCATCGAAGGGTGGTCGTCCAATGAAACTTTCAGAGCGTATCCAGGCTGCCCAGCAAAAGGGCCAGCCCCAGCAGTCCTCCGTCGCCCTGGCTCCCGCCCGGCAGTCCAAAGTCGATCCGGAGGTTGCCCCGGCGCGCACCAGCGCCGTCGAGCTCAAGAGGGCGGAGGTCAAGCGGCCTGACGCCAAAAGCGCGCCCGGCGGTTTGCCCGCCGTCCGTCCGGCGCCTGTGAGCGAGAGCTTCTCCGACCACCTTGAGCCACCCAAAGCGAAAACCCAACAACCCGTTGACGTTTTCGCTGCGCTCAAAGAACGCGCTGCCACCGCATTGTTCGAGCGCATGGGAACCCGTTTCAATGATTCAGCCGTCACCGAACACGAACTCAGGACCACGGCCCGCGAAGAGCTGACCCGGATCATCGACACGGAACAGGTCCCGTTGTCAGCCGACGAGCGAACGCGGCTTGTTCGCGACGTCGCCGACGACGTCCTGGGGTACGGACCGCTTCAGCGGCTGCTTGACGATCCCGAAGTCACCGAGATCATGGTGAACCGCATGGACCAGATCTATGTGGAACGTAAGGGCCAGCTGACGCTGACGGAATCACGCTTCAGTTCCGAAGCCCATCTCCGGAAAGTGATTGAACGCATCGTGTCCAAGGTGGGGCGTCGCATTGACGAGTCTTCACCCCTGGTTGATGCCCGCCTCGAGGATGGCTCACGTGTCAACGCGGTGATCCCGCCCCTGGCGGTCGGCGGGTCCTCCCTCACCATTCGTAAGTTCAGCAAAGTGCCCCTGACGGTTCGGAACCTCATCGATTTCGGGACGCTCACCCCGGAAATGGCGGAGCTGCTGAACGCCTGTGTGAAGGCGAAGCTGAACATCATCGTCTCGGGCGGAACGGGGACGGGAAAGACCACCCTGCTGAATGTGCTGTCATCTTTCCTGCCGGCGAACGAACGGATCGTCACCATTGAGGACGCCGTCGAACTCCAGATCCAGCAGGACCACGTGGTGCGGCTCGAAAGCCGCCCGCCCAACACCGAGGGCAAGGGCGAGGTGACCATCCGCGAACTGCTCCGGAACTCGCTCCGTATGCGCCCTGACCGCATTGTTGTGGGCGAGGTCCGTGGCGGCGAATCACTGGACATGCTCCAGGCCATGAATACCGGCCACGACGGCTCCCTGTCCACCGTTCACTCCAACTCCCCCCGCGACGCCGTGGCCCGGTTGGAGACGCTAGTTCTGATGGCAGGCATGGACCTGCCGCTGCGCGCCATCAGGGAACAGATTGCCTCAGCCGTGAACCTGATCGTCCAAATCTCACGGCTGCGCGACGGTACCCGGCGGATTACCCATGTCACGGAAGTCCAAGGCATGGAAGGCGACATCGTCACACTGCAGGACGCTTTTGTGTTTGACTACTCAGCGGGCATGGACGCACACGGCCGCTTCCTTGGCAGTCCGGTGGCCACGGGTATCCGCCCGCGTTTTATCGACCGTTTTGAGGACCTTGGAATCCACGTCTCGCCGGGAGTGTTCGCCACACCGGCGGCTCCTGCAGTTCCCGCTGTGAACCGGCCATGATGCTGACAGCCGGAGCGGTCCTCTTCCTGGCTGCTGCCGTCCTGCTGGGTGTTGCCTCCATCCTCCGGCCTGCTCCGGAGGTCCCGCTCGACAGACGGCGTCCCTATGAATCCGAGCCCGCTTCACAGCTGACACGCATCACTGGTTCGACAGTACGGATTTTTGACAAAGCCCTTGACGGCGGAAGCCTGCGCCTCTTCAGCCGGGACGCGTTGGAGAATGCCGGAGTCCGCATGACGCAGGCTGAGTTCCTCGTTTTGGTGGGGGCCGGAGCCGTGGTGGGGGCCCTGGTGGGGCTGATCGTGCTCGGCCCCATCCTCGCGATCCTCCTGTTCGCCGCGGCACCCTTTATAGGGCATGTTGTCCTCAATTTCCGCGCAGGCAAGCGACGTAACCGCTTCGATCAGCAGCTCGGCGACACCCTGCAGTTACTGGCTGGAGGCCTCCGTGCGGGCCACAGCATCCTCCGTGCCATCGATGCCGCGGCTGAAGAATCGCAGGCCCCGACGTCGGAAGAAATGCGCCGCGTCATCACGGAGACCAGCTTGGGTCGCGATCTCCTCGCGTCACTGACGGATACTGCCGAGCGGATGAAGAATGAAGACTTCGTCTGGGTAGCCCAAGCCATCCAGATCAACCGGGAAGTGGGTGGCAACCTCGCGGAGGTCCTCGACCAGGTGAATGAAACCATCCGGGAGCGGTCTGAAATCAAAGGCCACATCAAGGCGCTGGCAGCAGAGGGTAAATTCTCCGCGTATATCCTCATCGCGATGCCGTTTGGAATCGTAGTCATGCTCATGGGGGTAAACCCGGGGTACATGAATTCAATGTTCACGCATCCCCTGGGCTGGGGAATGATCGGGCTCTCCGTCGTCCTCATGACGATCGGCAGCTTGTGGATGCGCAAGATCATCGACCTGAAGTTCTGAGCTGAATCATGAATGCCTTGGTATTTTCCTCGCTCCTCCTGGTGGCCCTGCCGGTTGGTTACCTCACCTGGTCCCTCCTCGCTGTGGACCGCAAGGGCCGCACCGCCACAGTGGAGATCCTCACGCGGGGCAGGCAGGATGCCCAAGCCCCGGAAAAAAACAGCAGCGGATTCCTCTCCGGCATCGGCTACCGGCTGACGCCGGCAGCCTATGTCCGCAAACTCGACCGCCTGCTGTCACTCGCAGGCCGGCCCGTCGCCTGGCCGCTGGGCCGAATCCTTGCAGCAAAACCCGTCCTAGGGCTGGTTGGGGCCGTACTGGGTCTGTTGATCAGCACCAGCAGTCCGGCACCGCTCATCAAGCTCACGGGTTTGTTTGTACTGTTCCTGGGGTATTTCATCCCCGACCTGATGCTGTACAGCAAAGGCACGGAGCGCCAAAAGCTCATGCAGCTGGAACTGGCGAACACCCTGGACCAGATGCTCATTTCTGTGGAAGCCGGGCTTGGATTCGAGGGAGCAATGGCACGCGCGGGGGCAAACGGCAAGGGACCGCTGGCAGAGGAATTGGTCCGGACTCTGCAGGACATGCAAGTGGGGCGTAGCCGCCGGGAATCCTATCTGGCCCTCGCCGAACGGACCAGCCTCCCGGAGCTCCGCAGCTTCGTCCAGGCCATTGTCCAGGCAGACAAGTACGGCATTGCCATCAGCCGCGTACTGCGGGTCCAGGCGAAGGTGATGCGGGTAAAACGCCGCCAGCGTGCTGAGGAAAAGGCTATGAAGCTTCCGGTGATGATCCTCTTTCCGCTGCTGTTCTTTATTTTTCCCGTGCTCTTTATTGCCATTCTGGGGCCGGCGGTTATCAACGCGGTTGTCACATTCAGCGGGCAATGACGCCAGATACGTCAAGTCAAGGATGACTCAAGGTTTCCACAGGTTCTACTCAAAACGGACTCACAAGTAACTACAGAAAGTAGCCTTGAAGCATGGATAGTCCACGTCTCACCTCCAGCAGCGGGGGTGTCCCTGCCGAGCCGTCGGCTGCGGGGGCTGCTGCGGGCGTGGGCGCTGGCCTGCCGATGATGGGCGAAGAGCCAGCGCGCTGGGTCGAACCCGGCATCCTGGCGGAGCTGGAAGCAGAACTGGACGGCCCCGAACTTGCCCTTGGATTCGCCCGCGATTACGCGTCTTTGTGGGACCAGCGCTTCAGCCGGCTGTCGGCAGCGGTCCACACCGAGGACCGCCCCATTGCCTTGGACGCCGTCATCAGCCTGCGGATCGCTTCAGCCATGGTGGGCGGGATCCGTTTGTCAGTCCTGGCTCAAGCACTGGAGGATGCCATCCGCCGCAGCGACTTCGTCCAAGGCCAGGCACTGCTGGCAACCCTGGCCGAGCACGGAGTGCGTACAGTCTCAGAACTCCACGCGAACTACATCCTGAAAAACGACTAGTGACCAGCCCCCGGCCAGCCCTGCAGGTCGGTCCTTGGTGGTGCGAGCCGGTAGCCCACTCCGCGCACCGTCTGAAGCCAGCGCGGTGAGAGCGGATCCTCCCGCAGCTTGCGGCGAAGGTTCCCGACGTGGACTTCCACGGCCCGCTCGTCAGCCTCACTGATGTACGCATCGGCCTCATAGAGGTCACCCCGGACCGCTCGCACCAGATCGGACCGCGTACACACCTCCCCCTCGCCGCGGAGCAAAGTGTGCAGGAGGTCGAACTCGCTGCGGGTGAGCCCGAGGTTGACCTCACCAATCACCACCGTGCGGGTCCGGTAGTTCAGAATGAGCCCGTTGTGCTGGAGAACTCCCGCGTAGGTGAAGGTTGCCGGCGCGGCCGGAGGTGAAGCCCATGCAGCCGCCTCGGGTGGACTGGTGACCTCATGGCGCGGCCTGCGCATCATTGCCGCCACCCTGGCCCGGAGTTCACGCGGCCGAAAGGGCTTGGCAATGTAGTCGTCCGCCCCGGCGTTCAGGGCCGAGAGCAGATCCGGCTCCTCGGTCCGGCCGGTCAGCATCACAACGTAGGCATCACTGAAATTCCTGATCCGCCGCAGGACCTCAAACCCGTCAATGTCCGGAAGGCCGATGTCCAGCGTGACCACCTGGGCCTTGTTATGTCGTACCACTTCTACGCCCTCCCGCCCTTCGGCGGCAGTATGGACCTCAAAGCCTGCCTGGCGAAGCACTCCCTCAAGGAGGTTCCGCACATCGGCGTCGTCTTCAATTACTACAGCTACCCCAAGATCTTCCATGTCTATCCCTGTTGCCAGGTGGACGAGGCCCCCATCAGCCCAGCGCCAATCCCTCATCCACTCCAACTCTCTATACGGTACAAGTATGAACGGCAGATAACACGCCTTCTAGAGATTAGTTTTGGAAAGTCAATTACCATGACAACACATGCATATCCGGATTCTGAAGATAGACCGCGTCAGCCTTCAGATATTCGGTTGCATCAATTCATTGGGGACGGAATGGGGACCGTCACGAAAGTTGGAGATCCCCTATGGCTATGCGTCCCTCGCCCCGGGGTGTGGCCCTCTATTTCCGGAAGCTCGGCCCCCGCACCCAGGTGGCACTGTGCCAGCTTCCGCTGTCGCTGATTGTCGCCGTCCTCGGCGTGATGACACCGTTCACCTGGCCATCCCTGCTGGTCAGTCCGCTCTACTTGGCTGCAGTCGCCCTTCATCTCATTCTTTTCGTGGCCTGTTTCCTTACTCCTTGGGAGCGCCTGCCCCATAGCTCCTACTTGGTGATTCCGGTTCTTGACCTGCTGGCGATCGCGCTGCTGCGCAACGGCGCCGCGCCGCTCCTGCCGGGCCTGGCAATTCTGGTCGTATTTCCGGTCATTTGGCTGGCCGCTTCCGGGATCATGGTCCGCACAAGCCTCGTGCTCAGCGCTCTGGGACCGCTCCTGATCATGCTCCCCACAACGGCCGCAAAATTCCCCAACCTCACGGCAGCGGATATCACTTCACTGATCCTTTTCCCGCTCATGATGCTCGGCGTCTCGCTCGCAATCCGGTTCGCCAGCGTCAATATGCGGGTACAGCAGCGGCAGCTGCAGGCCATGGGCGAGGAACTGCGGGAACTGCTCGCCGCGAGCCGGGAACGCGAGAAACTCCTGATGACCATCCTGGACGCCACCGACGTCGGCATTGTTGCCGTCGATTCGAACGGTGACCAGCTGTTGGCCAACAACATGATGCGGCGTTGGCAGCAGACCGCCGCACCGGCTGGCGTCGTGCCTGCCGACCACAGCGAACAACGGGTCTTCGCCCAGGACAAAGTGACTCCCCTGCCGCCGGACAAACGTCCCCTCCGGCGCGCCATCGAGGGTGAATCGTTCGCCGACTATCTCGTCTGGATCGGTGATGTCCCGCAGCAGCGTGCGGTGTCCACCGCCGCCAGACCGTTAATGGACGACGGCGGCCGCCTCACCGGAGCGGTGGTCGTCTACAGCGACGTGACGGGGCTGGTTGAAGCCATGGCCGCGAACGAGGAACTGGTTTCGAACGTCTCCCACGAATTCCGGTCGCCACTGAATTCCATCCTGGGCAACATCGACCTGGTGCTCGAGGACAGCGACGGACTCTCCGCCGTCACGATCCAGCGCCTGGACGTGGTGCAGCGGAACTCCGAACGGCTGCTTGCCCTGGTCTCGGACCTGACGCTTGAGGCGTCCGCCGCCCTGAACGTCCACCCGAAACGGACCGACATTTCCGGCCTGGTGGAGACCACCATCGGCTCAGCCCAGGCACACGCGGAACGGTCAGCCGTGTCGCTGGTGGCCGACGTGCCCTCACCGCTCTGGGCCTTCGCCGACCCGCTGCGGATCGGGCAGGCACTGGACAATCTGGTGTCGAACGCCATCAAGTACTCCCCCGACGGCGGCACTGTGACCATCAGCGCGGCCGGTACCGAGGACTGGGTCAAGCTGGTGGTCCGGGACACCGGCATGGGCATGGCGCCGGAGGATGCGGCCAAGGTTTTCAGCCGGTTCTTCCGCGCCGAGTCGGCCCGGGATGCAGCTATCCCCGGCGCCGGGCTGGGCCTGTCGATCACCAAGACCATCCTGGAACGCCACGGCGGTGCCATCGCCTGCGCCAGTGCCCTGGGCGGCGGCAGCACGTTCACCATGACCCTGCCCGTCGAAGCCGGTGGCTGAGCCCCGGTGGTCGAGCCTGTCGAGACCCAAGCCCGTCGAAACCAATCCCGGTGGTTGAGCCTGTCGAAACCAAGCAGTTTTCCACATAGGTATTCTCCCGCCCGCGCGGGCTCAGAATGCGATGCACAATCGCTACATGCCATTCGCCTACATGCTCCGATGCTCAGACGGCTCCTACTACGTGGGCAGCACGGTGAATATGGAAATGCGCGTGGCACAACATCAATCGGGTGAAGGGGCGGCCTACACGCGCCGGCGAAGGCCGGTAGAGCTCGTTTGGATTGAAGAGTTCAGCCGTATTGACCAGGCGTTTGCGCGGGAGAAGCAAGTTCAAGGCTGGAGCCGCGCCAAGCGGGAAGCGCTTATATCAGGGCGATACAGCGATTTGCCAGGGCTTTCGGCCGCTCCTGACAGGCCACCGATTCCGTAGGGTTTCGACAGGCTCAACCACCGCGCTCCGTTGCGACGGGCTCAACCACCGGACCGGATCTAGTGCTTCCGCACAGCCCTGGTCAGTTCTGCCCTCGCCAGCATCTCGTCGTCGGACGGATAGGCCACTTCCTCAAGGACCAGCGGGTGCGGGGCGGCCAGCACGGACTTGGCGTCACGTTTCTTGGCCAGCAGCCGCTCATGCAGCCAGCCCGGCTCCTCGATGCCCTCACCCACGAACAGGGCCGAGCCAACCAGGGAGCGCACCATGTTGTGGCAGAACGCGTCGGCCTGGACGGTGGCCACAATAACGCCGTCCTCACCGCGGTGGAACTCGAAGCGCTGCAGCTCGCGGACGGTGGTGGCACCCTCCCGCGGTTTGCAGTAGGACAGGAAGTTCTGCAGCCCCAGCAGCTGCACGGCACCCGCGTTCAACAGGTCCACGTCCAGCGGGCTTTGGTGCCAGAGCGTGAAGTACCGTTCGAGCGGATCCCACAGGGCAGGACCGTCCGCGATGCGGTAGCTGTACCGCCGCCACAGCGCGGAGAATCTGGCATCGAACCCCACGGGTGCCAGGGACACCAGGTGAACCTCGATAGCCCCGCTCAGGTCGCCCAGCCCCCTGCTGAGGGCGCCACGAATCCGCCGTAAGAACGCGACGGCGGGGTCCAGTTCGTGCCCGCGAGGCAGCTTCAGCCACTCGGCCTCGGTCAGGTCCAGGTGGACCACCTGACCGCGGGCGTGCACGCCGGCGTCGGTACGTCCCGCCACGGTGACCCGGATGGGACGGCGGATCAATAGCGCCAGCGCCTCTTCCAGGATGCCCTGGACGGTCCGCAATCCCGGCTGCACTGCCCACCCGTTGAAGGGGCCGCCGTCGTACGATAAATCAAACCGGACGCGCAAAAACCCGCCGCCCCCCAAAACGGGGGCAGCGGGTTTTTGGTCGTTCATAGACACAAGTCTACTGGAGCGTCAGAGCCTGATTACTCAGCTTCGACGGCCTGCGCAGCTTCGCCACCGGCAGGCACGAAGCCTGCGGCTGCGGCGGACTCTGCAGAGTCGAACCAGACTTCAGCAGTCGTGGCGTCGTACCAGCGTGAGCCGGGAACGTGGTACTTCATGGAGTCCTCGTTGCCCTTGACCTCGAAGCCCTCAGGGGCGACGTTGTCAGCCGTAGCAGGCTTGGAGCCGGCGTACTTGGCTTCAGCAGCTTCGGTCTCAGCGGCTTCGGTTTCAACAACCGGAGCTTCTTCAGCAACCGGAGCAGCCTTGGCGGCAGCCTGGGTAGCCTCGGCCACAACGGCCTGCTTGGCGGAAACCGGCTCGAGAACCAGTTCGATGACAGCCATGGGAGCGTTGTCGCCCTTGCGGTTGCCGATCTTGGTGATGCGGGTGTAGCCGCCGTCGCGGTTCTCCACTGCCTGTGCAATGTCGGTGAACAGCTCGTGGACGATGCCCTTGTTGCTGATCAGGCCGAGTACACGGCGGCGGGAAGCCAGGTCGCCACGCTTGGCGAAAGTCACCAGACGCTCGGCGTACGGCTTCAGGCGCTTGGCCTTGGTCACCGTGGTGGTGATCCGCTTGTGCTCGAACAGTGCGGCGGACAGGTTCGCGAGCATAAGACGCTCGTGAGCCGCTCCGCCTCCGAGGCGCGGACCCTTAGCGGGGGTAGGCATAATAGTTTCTCCTCATATGGAAGCCAGTGGGCTGCGCACACCGTGGTGCATCCAGCCAGCCGGCCAAGATCTGTTTGTTAGAGTTCGTCGTCGCCGAAAGCGGCGTCGTCCTCTTCAATTGCTGCGGCGCGTGCTGCGAGGTCAAAACCGGGAGGCGAGTCCTTGAGGGACAGGCCCAGTTCAACCAGCTTTGCCTTGACCTCGTCAATGGACTTCGCACCGAAGTTACGGATGTCCATGAGGTCAGCCTCGGAGCGTGCAACGAGTTCACCCACGGTGTGGATGCCCTCACGCTTGAGGCAGTTGTAGGAACGGACGGTGAGGTCCAGATCCTCGATCGGCAGTGCCATGTCTGCTGCCAGGGCAGCATCCGTCGGCGACGGGCCAATCTCGATACCTTCAGCTGCGGTGTTCAGCTCGCGGGCCAGACCGAAGAGTTCCACCAGGGTGGTACCTGCGGAAGCAACAGCATCGCGCGGGGCGATGGCCTGCTTGGTCTCGACGTCGACAATGAGCTTGTCGAAGTCGGTGCGCTGCTCAACACGGGTTGCTTCCACGCGGAAAGTAACCTTCAGGACCGGCGAGTAGATCGAGTCGACCGGGATACGGCCGATCTCGGAGTCGCCGGACTTGTTCTGAGCTGCCGAAACGTAGCCGCGGCCGCGCTCGATGGTCAGTTCGAGTTCGAACTTGCCCTTCGAGTTCAGCGTGGCAATGTGCAGATCCGGGTTGTGGAATTCGACGCCGGCCGGCGGAGCGATGTCCGCGGCGGTGACGACTCCGGGGCCCTGCTTGCGCAGGTAAGCCACAACCGGCTCGTCGTGCTCGGAGGAAACCGACAGGCTCTTGATGTTCAGGATGATCTCAGTGACATCTTCCTTGACACCCGGAACCGTGGTGAACTCGTGCAGCACGCCATCGATCCGGATGCTGGTTACAGCGGCACCGGGGATGGAGGAGAGCAGGGTACGGCGGAGGGAGTTTCCGAGGGTGTAGCCGAAGCCCGGTTCCAGCGGTTCAATGATGAAACGCGAGCGGTTATCGGAGACTACCTCTTCGGAGAGGGTGGGGCGCTGTGCAATGAGCACTTAGGTTTCCTTTCGGCGAGCATCCGCTATATGACGCAACACAGGTGGTGGAAATTCGGTCTGAAGACTTAACGCGGCTGGGCTTGCCCGGACCATAGACGGTCCGGGCAAGCTCAAGCTGCTGGAAAAGCCTTAGACGCGGCGGCGCTTCGGCGGACGGCAGCCGTTGTGCGCTGCGGGGGTGACGTCCTGGATGGAGCCAACCTCCAGGCCAGCGGCCTGCAGCGAGCGGATTGCGGTCTCGCGTCCTGAACCCGGTCCCTTGACGAAAACGTCAACCTTGCGCATGCCGTGCTCCTGCGCACGCTTGGCAGCAGCTTCGGCAGCCATCTGGGCTGCGAACGGGGTGGACTTGCGTGAGCCCTTGAAGCCAACCTCACCTGAGGAAGCCCAAGATATAACAGCGCCGTTCGGGTCCGTGATGGACACGATGGTGTTGTTAAAAGTGCTCTTGATGTGCGCCTGGCCCAGCGCGATATTCTTTTTGTCCTTCTTACGCGGCTTGCGAACCGCGCCACGAGTCTTCGGGGGCATTTTTTCTCCTACAGAAAGTTATTGGGGGAAGACGAGTCAATCCCGAGGGATTTAACGAGCCTTCTTCTTGCCTGCAACGGTGCGCTTCGGACCCTTACGGGTACGTGCGTTCGTCTTCGTACGCTGTCCGCGCACTGGCAGGCCCTTGCGGTGGCGAATACCTTCGTAGCTGCCGATTTCAACCTTGCGGCGGATATCAGCTGCTACTTCGCGGCGAAGGTCACCCTCAACCTTGTAGTTGCCTTCAATGTAGTCACGAAGCTCTACCAGCTGGGCATCGGTGAGGTCCTTAACGCGGACGTCAGCGCTGATGCCAGTGGCAGCCAGGGTTTCGTGTGCACGGGTCTTGCCCACGCCGTAGATGTAAGTAAGCGCAATTTCCAACCGCTTTTCGCGGGGAATGTCTACGCCAGCGAGACGAGCCATAGAGGCAGTGCTCCTTGAATAAACCGGAGGTCGTAGGCAGTACACCCGCACGTTCTGTGCGGCCCCAGCCTCCGACCGGGGGTTAGCTGTCCGGGCTCATACGTCCCAGTTCAGCTTGTGCTGCCTTTTATTTACTTGCGTGGGTTAGCAACCCAGGATTTCCCTCGGGAGGGAAATTAGCCCTGGCGCTGCTTGTGGCGCGGGTTCTCGCAGATCACCATGACCCGGCCATTACGGCGGATCACTTTGCACTTTTCGCAGATCTGCTTGACGCTCGGCTTGACCTTCATGGCATTCCTTTGCGTGTGGCAGTTGGTCAACTGGAGCAGCCGTCAGCTCATGCTGAGGCCGCCCAGAATTTACTTGTAGCGGTAGACGATACGACCCCGAGTGAGGTCATATGGGCTCAGTTCCACCACTACCCGGTCCTCAGGGAGAATCCTGATGTAGTGCTGGCGCATCTTGCCTGAGATGTGCGCGAGTACGATGTGCTTGTTGGTCAGCTCAACGCGAAACATCGCGTTAGGCAGCGCCTCAGTCACAACGCCTTCGATCTCAATGACCCCGTCCTTCTTGGCCATACCCTCCGCTAACTGTTGTTGCCGCAGCCCTGCCGGATTGCACCGGACATGGCCACGAACGTTTTTGTTGGATCGGTTATCGCCTCCGGCCCCAAACAGGGCACAGCTGGGCAGACAACCAACAAACCACTTTACTGTAAGTGTGTAGAAAGTCCAAACTAAATATGAAAGTAGACACCCTACCCGGAAATTGGACTTCCCGGAATCCCGTCGAGGATCGCCAAGCGTACGACGTCGGCTGCCGCACTCTGCAAGGTAATGAGACTCACCTGCCGGGCAGTTTCAGTACTCCGGTCCAGTGCCACCTCACCGGTGGCAAGGCAGAACACAGTATCCCCGTCGGCCAACGTGTGCGACGGATTGAGCGCCCGGGCCAAGCCAGCATGCGCAGCAGAAGCAGTCCGCTTGCATTCCGCCGCATTGAGCACAGCGTTTGTCGCCACAACTACAAGTGTCGTGTTGAGCGGTGGTGGGCCGCCATCACGGTCGGCAGGTTCCGGAGCCCGGAAGCGCGCGTCTAAGGGAGGCACGACCGAGCGCGCGGAGGGCTGCGGCTCCTGCCGCCCGTCGACAACCGGAAACCCCAGAGCGTTCACCACGGCAAGCGCCCCCACAACCACGCCGTTCTCAAGCGTGACCGAAGCCGTACCCACCCCACCTTTGAACTGTCCGCGTCCGATCATCGCTCCGGTGCCGGCACCCACACTGCCGCGTCCGACGTCGTGCCCGGCCTTTTCGGCAGCAGCGGCAACGGTGGCCGCGTAGCCCATGTCCGCCGTCGGGCGCGCTGAGAAGTCGCCTCCCCGACCCAGGTCGAAGATCGCGGCGGCGGGAACGATGGGCACCACTCCTCCGGTGACGGCGAAGCCCCGGCCGTTCTCTTCGCACCAGCGCTGTGCACCGTGAGCCGAGACGAGCCCGTAGGCGCTGCCGCCGGTGAGGACCACGGCGTCCACCGTGGACACCAGCGTGGTGGGATCCAGCGCGTCAGTCTCATGCGTGCCCGGGCCACCGCCACGGACGTCCACCGACCCGACAGTGCCCGGCGGCGGCAGCACCACGGTGACGCCCGTCAGCCAGCCGTCGCCGGTCTTCTGCTCGTGGCCAACCTTGATCCCAGGCACATCCGTGATTGCTCCCATGGCTCCATTCTGCCCTGCGCATCACCCGGTGGTTGAGCCTGTCGAAACCCCGGACTGTGGGCTCCATCACCGGGGAAACGAAACGTTCCGTGAACGGGCTCCGAAGCCTCGGACAACAATTCGTTGGGCGGCCGCATCTGGTCCGGTCCGGCATCGACTATGTGATGGAGTGATCTCAAATCCGTTCCACAGCCCTGCCGTCGCAGGCCTCCCGATTGAGATCCATGACACCACAGCTCACCGCCAAGCCGGGCAGTTCCCCGGCGCAGACGGCCTCCAGCGGAGCAAAAGACCAAGGCGGCGCCCTGCCCCGCCAACGCAATCGCTGGTCGCGCCGGAAACGCCAGGACTTCTTCGTCTTCCTCGCGCTGGCCCTGCCGAACCTGCTGCTCATCGCGGTCTTCACCTACGTCCCGCTGTTCAACAACCTCTACTACTCCACGCTGAACTGGACGCTCGGCTCCGCGTCGGCCACCGTCGTCGGGCTGGAAAATTACGTCACGTTCTTCACCAGCGCGGACGCCGTCCGGGTCCTTGGCACCACCGCCGTATTCACTGCCGCAACCGTGGGCGGCTCCATGGCGCTGGGCCTGCTGGTGGCGCTGGCCCTGAACTCGAAGGTCCGCGGCACCACCTTTGCCCGGTCGGCCGTCTTCGCACCGTATGTGCTGTCCGGTGTTGGCGTTGGCCTGGTGTGGCTGTTCATCTTTGATCCCGGTTACGGTGTGCTCGCGTGGATCCTGCGGGGCCTCGGGCAGCAGAGCCCACAATGGATCAACGATCCGGAGCTCTCACTGGTGATGGTCATCATCGTGTACGTCTGGAAGAACCTGGGCTACTGCGCCGTGGTGTTCCTCGCCGGGCTGCAGTCCCTGCCGCAGGACGTGATGGAGGCGGCGTCGCTGGACGGTGCCAGCAGTTTCCGGCGCTTCGTCAGCATGTCGCTGCCGCTGCTCTCTCCCACCACATTCTTTCTGCTGATCACCACCATGCTTAGTTCGCTCCAGGCCTTCGACCTCATCCGGATCATGACGCCCCTGGGCAGCGGCACCAGCACCCTCATCTACGAGGCGTACCTCCAAGCCTTCGGCGCCTACAACCGCGCTGGCTATTCCGCCGCCATCTCGGTGGTCCTGTTTGTCATCCTGCTGGTCATCACAGTGCTGCAGCTGCGGTTCGTCGAAAAGAAGGTGCACTACTCGTGAGCGCTCCCGCCGCCCTCCTTCCGGACCCTTCAACGCCCGACGCCGTCCCGCCCCTCGAGCGGCCGTTCTCCCGCGCCAACCTGGTCAGGACAGTCGCTGCCGGGTATGCGCCGCTGGCCGTCGCCGTCCTGGTGGTGTTCCTGCCGCTGCTGTGGATGGTGCTGAGCTCGTTCAAGCAGCCCGGCGAAATCGTCACACTGGATCTGCAGGTGCTCCCGGCAGCCCTGGACCCGGAGAACTATCGGGTGGCCATGACCACGGTCCCGTTCGGTCAGTTCTTCCTCAACAGCACCATCGTCACCGTGGTGGGCGGCGGCATCAAAGTGATCCTTGCCCTGCTGACCGCCTATGCCCTGGTGTTTGTGCGCTTTCCGTTCAAGAACCTGATCTTCGTTCTGATCCTCGTGGCCCTGATGGTTCCCGCGCAGGTGTCCATCCTGCCGAACTACATCCTGATCGCCGGAATGGGTGGAAAGAACACCCTGTGGGGCATCATCCTGCCCGGCCTGGGCACTGCCTTCGGCACGTTCCTGCTGCGCCAGCACTTCCTCACCCTGCCCGGTTCGATTCTGGAATCCGCAGAGATCGACGGCGCCGGCCACTGGCGGCGGCTCTGGCAGATCGTGGTGCCGGTGTCCGTACCCTCGATCGCCACGGTTGCCCTGGTCACCGTAGTGAGCGAATGGAACGAGTACATCTGGCCGCTGATCATCACCGACAAACCCGAAAGCATGACTCTTCCTGTGGGCCTGACCCTGCTGCAGAACTCCGAGAGCAACGGCGCAGGCTGGGGAATCATGATGGCCGGCGCCGTGCTCGTGATCGTCCCCATCCTGGTCATCTTCGCCATGCTCCAGCGCTACATCGTCGCGGGCCTGACCCAGGGCAGCGTGACGGGCTAACCTCCGCCGAGCACCGCCGTCGGGCATTGCCGCCGAGCACTGCCGCCGGGCATCCAAACCATCCATCCACCGCATCCGGCACTCCGAGGCACACAACGAAAGGCAGCACCATGTCCTTTACCCTTGATCGACGGTTCTTCCTCACCCTGGCCGGCGCCGGGGCAGGCGCCGCAGCACTCTCCGCCTGCGGCGGCCCGTCAACAACCCCCGGAGCCGCGGTGACGACCGTTGCCGACATCGACTTCAGCGGCGTCAAGCCGGCCGCCTCCATCGACTTCTGGTCCAACCACCCGGGCAAGTCACAGGACGTGGAAAAGAGCATCATCGAGAAGTTCCACGCCAAGTACCCGGACATCAAGGTGAACCTGGTGACGGCCGGCGCCAACTACGAGGAAATCGCCCAGAAGTTCCAGACCGCCCAGGCCGCCAAGTCAGGCCTGCCGTCCCTGGTGGTCCTCTCCGACGTCTGGTGGTTCCGCTACTACCTGAACGAGAGCATCATCCCGCTCGACTCCCTGGTCAAGCAGCTGGACGTCAAGCTGGACGACTTCCGCACCTCGCTGGTGGACGACTACAAGTACGACGGCAAGCAGTGGGCACTCCCCTACGGCCGGTCCACGCCCCTGTTCTACTACAACAAGGACCACTTCGCCGCAGCCGGTTTGCCGGACCGTGCCCCCGCCACCTGGCAGGAATTCGCCGGCTGGGCCCCGAAGCTCAAGGCGGCTTCCGGCGCCCAGTACGCGTTTATGCACCCCGCCCTGGCCGGGTACGCGGGCTGGACCCTGCAGAACAACCTGTGGGGCGAAGGCGGCGGCTGGTCCAAGGAATGGGACATCACGTGTGATTCAGCCGAGTCCGTGGCGGCACTGCAGGCGGCCCAGGATTCCGTCTACAAGGACGCCTGGGCTGGGGTCTCCTCCAAGGAATCCGCCGACGACTTTGCCGCTGGCCTCGCCTCGGCCACGTTGTCTTCGACGGGGTCACTGATCGGCATCCTGAAGTCCGCCAAGTTCAACGTGGGCGTCGGCTTCCTGCCGGGCGGCTCAAAGGCCACCTCAGGCGTGTGCCCCACCGGCGGCGCCGGCCTGGGCATCCCCAGCGGTGTGACCAAGGAAGAGCAGCTGGCAGCAGCCATGTTCCTGCAGTTCATGACCGAGCCGGAGAACACTGCCGCCTTCTCGGCCGCGACCGGCTACATGCCCACGCGCACGTCCGCCGATATGACCGCTGTGCTCGCCAAGACGCCGCAGATCAAGATCGCCATGGACCAGCTGGCCGTGACGAAGGTCCAGGACAACGCGCGCGCGTTCCTGCCGGGAGCCGACCAGGAGATGGCCAAGGCTGCCGCCAAGATCCTGACCCAGGAGGGCGACGTGAAAGCCACCATGACCGAGCTGAAGGCGACCCTCGAGGGCATCTACACCAAGGACGTCAAGCCCAAGCTCAAGGCCTGACGCTCCCCACCACCTGCGACACGCAAAATCCCTGCCGCTATCGGTATTCCGGTAGCGGCAGGGATTTTGCGCGTCGGGAGCGCCTGGGCCCACGACCGCCGGGTTCCCTGGCCGAGATTGCGAGGTTAGGGGGCGGTTGGGGAGCCTCAAAGCTACGGGATCGGGACCGGTACGACGCCGAGCGGCACCAGGTGCTCCGCTCCGCCGTCGGGGGCTGAGAGTACCCAGATCCCCTTTTCGTGGACGGCAACCGAGTGCTCCCATTGGCAGGAGCGCTTGCCGTCGGTGGTCACCACTGTCCAGTCGTCCTCCAGCACGGCGGTGTCGATACTGCCGCGGACCAGCATGGGCTCGATGGCCAGGCACAGTCCGGGCTTGATTTTGGGGCCGCGGTGGCTGGTGCGGTAGTTGAGGACGTCCGGGGCCATGTGCATTTCGGAGCCGATGCCGTGGCCCACGTAGTCCTCCAGGATGCCCAGCGGCTTGCCCGGCACGGAGGAGACGTAGTCGTCGATGGCTGCGCCGATGTCGCCCACATGGCTTCCCGTGGCCAAGGCGGCGATGCCGCGCCACATGGCTGCCTGGGTGACGTCGGAAAGCCGCTGGTCCTCGGGGTCGGCCTCGCCCACGATGACGGTCCGTGCAGAGTCCGAATGCCAGCCGTCAACAATGGCGCCGCCGTCGATCGAGACGATGTCGCCATCGTTGAGGACCTTGCCGCCGGGGATGCCGTGCACCACTTCCTCGTTCACGGAGGTGCAGATGGTGGCGGGGAAGCCGTGGTAGCCGAGGAAGTTCGACTTGGCGCCGGCCTCGTTCAGCACTGCGGCGAAGACGTCGTCCAGCTGCTTGGTGGTAACGCCTGGAGCGGCTGCGGCCACTGCTGCGTCCAGCGCACGGTTCAGCACCAGCCCGGCGTCGCGCATGATGCGCATCTGGGCGTTGGTCTTGTATTCGATACGGGGCTGGCCGAAGGCCATGGTGTGTCCTCTCAATGGCTGAGGCTCCTCCCGGATGCCGGGAGGAGCCTCGGAAAAACATGTTGCGGGGCTTAGGCGGCCTGGGCTGCCTTGATGGCCTGCATCACGCGGTCGGTGACCTCGTCGATGCCGCCGATGCCGTCAACCTGGGTCAGGATGCCGCGTTCGGCATACTTAGCCACAACGGCCTCGGTCTGCTCGTGGTACAGGTCCAGACGGTGGCGGATCACGGCTTCGTTGTCGTCGCTCCGGCCGGTTTCCTTGGCACGGCCCAACAGGCGCGAGACGAGTTCCTCGTCGTCGGCCGTGAGCTGCAGGACGACGTCGAGCTTTTCTTCGCTGTTCGCGAGGATCCCGTCAAGGTAGTCCACCTGCGCCGTGGTGCGCGGGTAGCCGTCCAGGAGGAAGCCGTTTTCGACGTCGGACTCGCTGAGGCGGTCGCGGACCATCTTGTTGGTGACGCTGTCCGGAACNATCACCGGTGGAAATCGCCACGACGCCGAGGCGCTCGGAAATGCGTTCCGCTTGAGTTCCTTTTCCGGAACCGGGAGGTCCAATAATCAACATTTTCGTCATCGCAAAAGCCCTTCGTAGTGACGTTGCTGTAGCTGCGCATCTATTTGCTTGACGGTTTCAAGGCCAACGCCCACCATGATCAGGATCGAGGTGCCACCGAACGGGAAGTTCTGGTTCGCGTTGATCAGTACCAGTGCCACCAGCGGAATCAGTGCCACGAAGCCCAGGTACAGGGCGCCGGGCAGCGTGATCCGGGAGAGCACGTACTGCAGGTAGTCCGCGGTCGGTTTTCCGGCACGGATACCCGGGATGAAACCGCCGTACTTCTTCATGTTGTCCGAGACCTCTTCAGGGTTGAAGGTGATCGCGACGTAGAAGTAGGTGAAGAACACGATCATGGCGAAGTACAGCGCCATGTAGATCGGGTGGTCTCCTCGGGTCAGGTTGTTGTTGATCCACTCAACCCACGGCGCGAGCGCCTCGCCCGCTTTGGGCTGGTTGAACTGTGAGATCAGTCCCGGCAGGTAGAGCATGGACGATGCGAAGATCACGGGGATCACGCCTGCCATGTTCACCTTGATGGGGATGTAGGTGTTGGTGCCGCCGACGGTCCGGCGTCCGATCATTCGCTTGGCGTACTGCACCGGGACACGGCGCTGGGACTGCTCCACGAAGACCACCAGGGCAACCGTCACCAGGCCGATGACCAGGACCATAAAGAACGTACCCGGGCCCTGTGAGCTCCAGATGGCGCCCAGGGACGTGGGGAACGTTGCCGCGATGGAGGTGAAGATGAGCAGCGACATGCCGTTGCCCACACCCTTTTCGGTGACGAGTTCGCCCATCCACATGATGAGTCCGGTACCGGCGGTCAGCGTGATGATCAGCAGGATGGTGGTGATGATGCTGTCGTCAGGAATGATCGGCAGGGCACAGCCCGGAAGCAACTGGCCTGAACGTGCCAGCGACACCAGCGTCGTTGCGTTCAGCAGGCCCAGGGCAATGGTGAGGTAACGCGTGTACTGGGTGAGCTGGGACTGCCCGGAGGCGCCCTCCTCGTACAGCTCCTGGAACCGGGGAATGACCACCCGGAGCAGCTGCACGATGATGCTGGCCGTGATGTACGGCATGATGCCCAGCGCGAAGATGGACACCTGAAGCAAGGCACCGCCGCTGAACAGGTTGACGAGCTGATAGAGCCCGCCTGCGGTCTGACCGTTCTGCAAGCATTGCTGGACATTCTGGTAGTTCACACCAGGCGAGGGGATGAATGCACCCAAGCGGAAGATTGTGATGATTGCCAGCGTGAACAACAACTTGCGTCGCAGATCAGGCGTGCGAAAGGCCCGGCCAAATGCGCTAAGCAAGCGTCCTCCTGTGTTGTTTATAAGCGTGGTGTGATGGGGGACAATAATCCCAACAACCGAGTCTAACGGGTGGATCGGCCATGCGAATAATCCGCGAACCCGCGTTTGCGGCGAACGGACGGAAATGGTCGGCCAGCGGATGTGAAAAAACTCCCGGTGTGCAGGGCCCTGGGGGCCCTGCACACCGGGAGTTCACAACGGGCGTACGCCCACCGTCTACTAGAGAGCGGTAGTGCTTCCGCCTGCTGCTGCAATCTTTTCTGCGGCGCTGGCCGAGAATGCGTGGACGGTGACGTCAACCTTGACGGTGATGTCGCCGGTGCCAAGCACCTTGACGGGCTGGTTCTTACGAACGGCACCCTTTTCGACCAGGTTCTCCACGGTGACTGCGCCACCTTCGGGGAACAGCTCGTTGAGCTTGTCCAGGTTTACAACCTGGAACTCAACCCGGAACGGGTTCTTGAAGCCGCGCAGCTTCGGCAGGCGCATGTGCAGCGGCAGCTGGCCGCCGGCAAAGCCAGCCTTGATCTGGTAGCGGGCCTTTGTACCCTTGGTACCGCGACCAGCGGTCTTACCCTTGGAACCTTCACCACGACCAACGCGGGTCTTGGCGGTCTTGGCACCCGGGGCGGGACGCAGGTGGTGAACCTTCAGTGCGTTCTGCTTCTCAGCAGCGGCGCCCTGAGCCTTTTCGGCGGTGTTCTTCTCTGCCATTTACTTCGCCTCCTCTACCTTTACCAGGTGCGGAACCGTGTTGAGCATTCCAACAGTCACGGCGTCGGCGGTGCGGACAACTGTGTGTCCGATCCGCTTCAGGCCGAGGGACCGAAGGGTGTCGCGCTGGTTCTGCTTGCCGCCAATGGCGGACTTGATCTGAGTGATCTCCAACTGAAGGTCGGAGGGAATCAGGTTCTTAGCCATGGCTTAGACACCCGCCTTCTGGTTCAGGATTGCCTTCACCATTGCCGGCGGAGCAACCTCGTCCAGCGGCAGGCCGCGGCGTGCTGCCACTGCTGCCGGCTCTTCGAGCTGCTTCAGCGCAGCAACAGTCGCGTGAACGATGTTGATGGCGTTGGAGGAACCCAGCGACTTGGAGAGGATGTCGTGGATGCCCACGCACTCCAAGATGGCGCGGACCGGACCACCGGCAATAACACCGGTACCGGCGGAAGCCGGACGCAGCATTACGACGCCGGCAGCGGCCTCACCCTGAACGCGGTGCGGGATGGTGTTGCCAATGCGGGGAACGCGGAAGAAGGACTTCTTAGCCTCTTCAACGCCCTTCGCGATTGCGGCAGGAACTTCCTTAGCCTTGCCGTAGCCCACGCCGACCATGCCGTTACCGTCACCAACGACGACCAGAGCGGTGAAGCTGAAGCGACGACCACCCTTGACCACCTTGGAAACGCGGTTGATGGTGACAACGCGTTCAATGAACTGGCTCTTCTCGGCTTCGCGGCCGCCGTCACGGCCACCACGGCCACCACGGCCGCCATCGCGACCGCCCTGGCCCTTGTCGCCACGCTCGCCACGACGAGCGCCACCACGGCGGTCATCGGCAGCAGCTGCGGGCGCAGTGGTCTCAGTGGCCGGAGCAGCTACGGCTTCAGTAGCCTTCTGATCTGCAGACACAGTGTCCTTTTCCTTGTTTGCTTCCGTCACAGTGACAGCCCACCTTCACGTGCGCCGTCAGCGACAGCAGCAATTCGGCCGTGGTACTTGTTACCACCGCGGTCGAAGACAACTGCTTCGATACCGGCAGCCTTCGCACGCTCGGCGACGAGCTCGCCAACGCGCTTGGCCTTGGCGGTCTTGTCACCTTCGAATGCACGAAGATCGGCTTCCAGTGTGGAGGCGCTTGCTACGGTCAGGCCCTTGGTGTCATCGACAACCTGGACGAATACGTGGCGTGCGGAGCGGTTGACGACCAGACGAGGACGTACAGCCGTGCCGGAGATGCGCTTGCGGATACGAAGCTGGCGGCGGCTGCGCGAAGCAGACTTGCTCTTGTTCGTACGCTTCTTGTTAATTGAGATGGCCATGGTTACTTACCAGCCTTTCCGACCTTGCGGCGGATGACTTCGCCTGCGTAGCGAATGCCCTTGCCCTTGTAGGGGTCCGGCTTCCGCAGCTTGCGAATGTTGGCAGCAACCTCGCCGACCTGCTGCTTGTTGATACCTGAAACAGAGAGCTTGGTCGGGGTCTCAACTGCAAAGGTGATGCCGTCCGGTGCGGTGACATTTACCGGGTGGCTGTAGCCGAGAGCGAACTCAAGGTCAGATCCCTTGGCCTGAACGCGGTAACCAGTACCAACGATTTCAAGCTTCTTCTCGTAGCCCTTGGTAACGCCCTCGATCATGTTGGAGATCAGGGTGCGGGTCAGGCCGTGGAGTGAACGGGAGGCGCGCTCGTCGTTCGGGCGGGCGACAGTCAGGGTCTCTGCTTCCAGGGAAACCTCGATCGGGCTGGCCACAGTGTGGTTCAGCTCGCCTTTGGCACCCTTGACGCTGACGACAGAGCCGTCAACCTTGACCTCAACGCCGGCAGGAACGGTGATGGGGAGACGTCCAATACGTGACATTATTCTCTTCCTTTCCCGTTACCAGACGTAGGCGAGGACTTCGCCGCCCACGCCCTTCTTGCCGGCTTGCTTATCAGTCAAGAGGCCGGAAGAGGTGGACAGGATTGCGACACCCAGGCCACCGAGCACGTGCGGGAGGTTGGTGGACTTTGCGTAAACACGCAGGCCCGGCTTGGAAATACGGCGAACGCCAGCGATTGAACGCTCGCGGTTCGGGCCGAACTTAAGGTCCAGGGTCAGCTTCTTGCCAACCTCTGCGTCTTCTTCTTTCCAGGAGGCGATGTAACCTTCAGCCTTCAGGATGTCGGCAACGCGTGCCTTGAGCTTGCTGTACGGCATGGACACGGAATCGTGGTACGCCGAGTTTGCATTGCGCAGACGCGTAAGCATGTCTGCGACCGGATCAGTCATTGTCATTTGGGCTCTTGCCCTTCCTCATAACGGTTTCCTCGCTGCTGCATGAAGCATCAGCGAAGGACCTGTTACGTAGTTAGATTAGTCTTCGGCCTTGAACGGGAAACCAAGCGCCTTGAGCAGCGCGCGGCCTTCGTCATCGGTCTTGGCGGTGGTTACAACCGTGATGTCCATGCCGCGAACGCGGTCGATGGAATCCTGGTCGATTTCGTGGAACATAACCTGCTCGGTCAGACCGAAGGTGTAGTTGCCGTTGCCGTCGAACTGCTTGCCACTGAGGCCGCGGAAGTCGCGGATACGGGGCAGAGCCAGCGTGACCAGACGATCCAGGAATTCCCACATGCGGTCTCCACGCAGAGTTGCGTGTGCGCCGATGGGCATGCCTTCGCGCAGCTTGAACTGTGCGATCGACTTGCGGGCCTTGGTTACCTGCGGCTTCTGGCCGGTGATCAGGGTCAGATCGCGGACAGCGCCGTCGATCAGCTTGGAGTCCTTAGCGGCATCTCCAACACCCATGTTCACAACGACCTTCACCAGGCGGGGAACCTGGTTAACGTTGCTGTACTTGAATTCCTCAACGAGCGTGCTCTTGATGGAATCGGCGTACTTGGTCTTCAGACGAGGAACGATCTTCGCTGCCGGAGTCTCGAGAGTCTCAGTCATTAGATGTCCTTCCCGGAGCTCTTGGCCACGCGGACACGCACGTCGCGCTTCACGCCATTGCGCTCCACGGTCTCGGTGCGGAAACCAACGCGGGTGGGCTTCTTGGTGGACGGGTCAACCAGAGCCACGTTGGAGATGTGGACCGAAGCTTCTACGACCTCGATGCCACCAGTCTTGGTGCCGCGCTGCGACTGACCGGCCTTCGTGTGCTTGGTTACGCGGTTAATGCCTTCGACCAACACGCGGTTGGTCTCCGGGAATACGCGCAGAACCTTGCCCTGCTTGCCTTTGTCGCCGCCGCGCTCAGCCTTGGCGCCAGTGATGACCTGAACGAGGTCACCCTTTTTGATCTTAGCCATGGACTAAAGCACCTCCGGAGCCAGAGAAACGATCTTCATGAACTTCTTGTCACGAAGTTCACGACCAACCGGTCCGAAGATACGGGTACCGCGGGGGTCACCGTCAGCCTTCAGGATCACAGCTGCGTTCTCGTCAAACTTGATATAGGAACCATCCGCACGGCGGCGTTCCTTCTTGGTACGGACGATGACTGCCTTAACAACATCGCCCTTCTTTACGTTGCCGCCCGGAATTGCATCCTTGACGGTAGCGACGATGACGTCGCCAATGCCTGCGTAGCGACGGCCAGATCCACCGAGAACGCGAATGGTAAGGATTTCCTTAGCACCCGTGTTGTCGGCGACCTTGAGTCGCGACTCCTGCTGAATCACTATTTACTCCTTGCGTCGCGCCGGTTCTCAGACCGAAAATGTTCCTACGGAATGAGCCTTGCGGAACGGTTGATCGGGGTGTCTCTTGACCTGCCTGGATTTTGCCAGACCAGGCCTAAACGCCAGTGCCAAAAACATTTGCTTCCCAAGCGGATCCGGACAGGTCCGGAGCACGAGGGGGCACTATGCCGTGGCACGATTGTTTACGAGGTTGATGACAGCGCACAGAGGGCGCCATACAAACTCAATATCCTAGCACAGTTGGGGCCATCTCCCATATCACACGGCGGCAGCCACAGCACAACCGCTACCCTCCAGAGCCGGCAACGCACGACGGCGTCACGCACGGCACGCTTTAGGCCCACCGGCGGTGCCGCTCCCCCGGAAACCCGGCGTCCCGCCGTCGGCCGTCCCCCAAAAACCTGCTCCGCGTGAAACACCCAGCCAGCCCACAGTCCGCCAAATGCGGAAAACCCCCGCTCCCAAAAGGGAACGGGGGTTTCCAGTGCAGTACCTGCAAGCAGGCTGCGGGGTGTTACTTGGCCTTTTCGAGGATCTCGACCAGACGCCACCGCTTGGTAGCGGACAGCGGGCGGGTCTCGGCGAGGAGAACGAGGTCGCCGATGCCGGCGCTGTTCTCTTCGTCGTGAGCCTTGATCTTCGTGTTGCGGCGGATGACTTTGCCGTACAAAGCGTGCTTTACGCGGTCTTCTACCTGGACAACGATGGTCTTTTCCATCTTGTCCGAGACTACGTAGCCACGCTTCGTCTTACGGTCACCGCGTTCGCCAGCCGTAGCTGCTGCGGAAACAGTTTCCGTCACGTTCTCGTCCTTTTCACTCACTTGGCATCCTCCTCGGCCTCAACCGTTTCAGCCGTTTCGGCCTTCTTGGTTGCAGCCTTCTTGGACTTCTTCTCTTCCTTGGCTTCCACAACCGGTGCGGCAACCTCGGCACGAATGCCCAGCTCGCGCTCACGGAGAACGGTGTAGATGCGTGCGATGTCCTTCTTTACCGCGCGCAGACGACCGTGGTTCTCCAGCTGACCGGTGGCGGACTGGAAACGCAGGTTGAACAGCTCTTCCTTAGCCTTCCGGAGTTCTTCAACGAGGCGCTCGTTGTCGAACGTGTCCAGCTGTGCGGATGCAAGTTCCTTGGATCCTACTGCCATTTCTATTCACCACCTTCGCGACGCAAAATGCGTGCCTTCAACGGGAGCTTGTGGATTGCCAGGCGCAGGGCCTCGCGAGCTACCGATTCCTCGACGCCGGAGATCTCAAAGAGAACCCGGCCCGGCTTGACGTTTGAGACCCACCATTCCGGTGAACCCTTACCGGAACCCATGCGGGTTTCGGCTGGCTTCTTGGTGATCGGACGGTCCGGGTAAATGTTGATCCAGACCTTGCCGCCACGCTTGATGTGGCGGGTCATCGCGATACGGGCAGACTCGATCTGACGGTTGGTGACGTATGCCGGGCTCAGAGCCTGGATACCCCACTCACCGAAGGAGACCTTGGTGCCGCCCGTAGCAGCGCCGGAACGACCCGGGTGGTGCTGCTTACGGTGCTTGACTCGACGTGGGATAAGCATTTAAGCCTGTCCTCCTTCTACTGCAGCAGGTGCAGCCTCAACTGCCGGAGCCTCGGCAGCCGGAGCTGCCTCTGCTGCCGGACGGTCGGTACGACGGCGGCGGTCACCACGGTCAGCGCCGCCGGCGCCACCCGGGCGGCCCGGACGGTCGCTGGGGCCGCGGCCACGGGACGGAGCAGCAGCTGCCTGCTGAGCCAGTTCCTTCGCGGTGACGTCACCCTTGTAGATCCAGACCTTCACGCCGATGCGGCCGAAGGTGGTCTTGGCCTCGTAGAAGCCGTAGTCGATGTTCGCACGGAGGGTGTGCAGGGGCACACGGCCTTCGCGGTAGAACTCCGAGCGGGACATTTCTGCGCCACCCAGTCGACCGGAGCAGGCGATACGGATGCCCTTGGCACCTGCACGCTGAGCGGACTGCATGGCCTTCTTCATCGCACGGCGGAAAGCCACGCGGGAAGTCAGCTGCTCAGCAACGCCCTGGGCAACAAGCTGTGCTTCCATCTCGGGGTTCTTGACCTCGAGGATGTTCAGCTGGACCTGCTTGCCCGTCAGCTTCTCAAGCTCGCCGCGGATGCGGTCTGCTTCAGCGCCGCGGCGGCCGATAACGATACCGGGACGTGCCGTGTGGATATCCACGCGGACACGGTCACGGGTGCGCTCGATCTCAACCTTGGCGATACCGGCGCGCTCCATGCCAACTGACATGAGCTGGCGGATACGGATGTCTTCGCGAACGAAGTCCTTGTACCGCTGTCCGGGCTTGGTGCTGTCAGCGAACCAGTGCGATACGTGATCGGTGGTGATGCCGAGTCGGAACCCGTGCGGGTTAACTTTCTGTCCCACTTAGCGAGCCTCCTCTTTCTCAGGTGTAGCGACTACCACAGTGATGTGGCTGGTGCGCTTCTTGATCTGAAATGCACGACCCTGAGCACGCGGCTGGAACCGCTTCATGGTCGGGCCTTCATCAACGAACATTTCGCTGATGATGAGGTCGCTTTCGTCAAACGAAACACCGTCGCGGTCCGCGAGGGACCGGGCGTTTGCGATTGCCGACTGTACTACCTTGAATACCGGCTCCGAAGCTGCCTGGGGGGCAAACTTCAGAATTGCCAGAGCCTCATTCGCTTGCTTACCACGAACAAGGTTGACGACGCGCCGGGCCTTCATAGGCGTTACGCGGATGTGACGCGCAATTGCCTTGGCTTCCATTGCTTTCCTTCTCTCGTCTTTGACGTAAGTGCAGGCGCCTAGCGGCGCTTGCCCTTACGGTCGTCCTTGACATGGCCGCGGAATGTCCGCGTGGGAGCGAATTCGCCGAGCTTGTGCCCGACCATCGACTCAGTGACAAACACCGGAATGTGCTTGCGTCCGTCGTGTACGGCGATCGTGTGCCCAAGCATGTTGGGGATGATCATCGAACGGCGGGACCAGGTCTTGATGACGTTCTTGGTGCCCTTTTCGTTTTCCCTGTCCACCTTTACAAAGAGGTGCTGGTCAACGAAAGGACCTTTTTTCAGGCTGCGTGGCATGTGTCCAGGCTCCTATCGCTTGTTCTTGCCAGTACGACGGCGACGAACAATAAGCTTGTCGCTCTCTTTGTTGGGACGCCGGGTGCGGCCTTCCCGCTTACCGTTCGGGTTGACGGGGTGACGTCCACCGGACGTCTTACCCTCGCCACCACCGTGCGGGTGGTCAACCGGGTTCATAGCGACACCACGGACGGTCGGGCGAACGCCCTTCCAGCGCATGCGGCCGGCCTTACCCCAGTTGATGTTCGACTGCTCGGCGTTGCCGACCTCGCCGACGGTTGCGCGGCAGCGCACGTCAACGTTGCGGATTTCGCCGGAAGGCAGACGCAGCTGGGCGAAGCGGCCTTCCTTGGCAACAAGCTGGATCGATGCGCCGGCGGAGCGGCCCATCTTGGCGCCGCCACCCGGACGCAGTTCAACTGCGTGGATTACGGTACCAACCGGGATGTTGAGCAGCGGCAGGTTGTTACCGGGCTTGATGTCAGCACCGGAACCTGCCTCAACGACGTCACCCTGGGAGAGCTTGTTCGGGGCGATGATGTAACGCTTGGTGCCATCAACGTAGTGCAGGAGGGCGATGCGAGCCGTACGGTTCGGATCGTACTCGATTTCGGCAACGCGGGCGTTGACGCCGTCTTTGTCGTGGCGACGGAAGTCGATCAGACGGTACTGGCGCTTGTGGCCACCACCCTTGTGACGGGTCGTGATCTTACCGGAGTTGTTACGGCCGCCCTTTTTGGGCAGCGGACGTACCAACGACTTTTCCGGCGTCGACCGCGTGATTTCGGTGAAGTCCGCTACGCTCGAGCCACGACGGCCCGGGGTAGTCGGCTTGTATTTACGGATTCCCATAATTTATTTCCTCGTTAAAGTGGTCTCCGCTACGAGAGCGGACCGCCGAAGATGTCGATGGTGCCTTCTTTGAGGCTCACAATTGCACGCTTGGTGTTCTTGCGGGTACCCCATCCGAATTTGGTGCGCTTGCGCTTACCGGCACGGTTGATGGTGTTGATCGATTCGACCTTGACGGAGAAAATCTTCTCCACGGCCAGCTTGATCTCGGTCTTGTTCGAGCGGGGGTCCACCAGGAAGGTGTACTTGCCCTCATCGATCAGGCCGTAGCTTTTTTCCGATACGACGGGTGCAAGCACGACGTCGCGCGGGTCTTTGATGGTGGCTGCACTCACTTGGCATCCTCCTCGTTCTTTGCTACTGCCCGGTCAGCAACGAATGCTTCGTAGGCAGCCTTGGTGAAGACAACGTCGTCAGAGACGAGTACGTCGTAGGTGTTCAGCTGGTCTGCGTACAGAACGTGAACACCGGCGAGGTTGCGCACGGAAAGTGCTGCAACATCGTTGGCGCGCTCGATGACAACCAGCAGGTTCTTGCGCTCGGAAACTCCGCGCAGCGTTGCCAGTGCGTTCTTGACGGACGGCTTGGTGCCCTCCACCAGTTCAGCAACAACGTGGATGCGTCCGTTGCGTGCCCGGTCAGAGAGTGCGCCGCGCAGTGCAGCAGCAATCATCTTCTTGGGGGTGCGCTGGCTGTAGTCACGCGGTGTGGGACCGTGGACTACGCCACCACCGGTCATGTGAGGAGCACGGATTGAACCCTGACGGGCGCGGCCGGTGCCCTTCTGCTTGAACGGCTTGCGACCTGCACCGGAAACTTCGGCGCGGGTCTTGGTTTTGTGGGTACCCTGGCGAGCAGCAGCGAGCTGGGCTACGACGACCTGGTGCAGCAGCGGCACGTTGGTCTGAACGTCGAAGATCTCTGCAGGCAGGTCAACCTTGACAGTGCTAGTCATTGAACTAGGCTCCCTTCACGGCGGTGCGTACGAGTACGACCTGGCCGCGGGCGCCGGGGACGGCGCCCTTGATCAGGAGCAGCGACTTCTCGACGTCAACTGCGTGAACCGTGAGGTTCAGCGTGGTGTGACGAACGGCGCCCATGCGGCCGGCCATTTTCATGCCCTTGAAGACGCGGCTCGGGGTGGATGCGCCACCGATTGAACCGGGCTTACGGTGGTTCTTGTGAGCACCGTGTGAGGCGGGAGCACCGTGGAAGCCGTGACGCTTCATAACACCGGCGAAGCCCTTACCCTTGGTGGTGCCGATAACGTCGATCTTCTGGCCGGCTTCGAAGAGCTCAACAGAAAGCTCCTGGCCCAGCTCGTAAGTGTCAGCATCTGCAGTGCGCAGTTCGACGACGTGGCGGCGAGGCGTGACGCCTGCCTTTTCAAAGTGACCAGCCAGCGGCTTGGTGACCTTGCGGGGATCGATCTGGCCGTAGCCGATCTGAACAGCTACGTAGCCATCAGTGTCTGCGTTGCGCAGCTGGGTGATGACGTTCGAATCTGCCTGGACCACAGTGACGGGGATGAGCTTGTTGTTCTCGTCCCAGACCTGGGTCATGCCGAGCTTCGTGCCCAGCAGGCCCTTTACGTTACGGGTTGCGGTCATAGTCTCTCAGCACCTCCCTACAGCTTGATTTCGATGTTCACGTCGGCCGGCAGGTCGAGACGCATAAGCGAATCAACAGCCTTCGGCGTGGGATCGATGATGTCGATAAGACGCTTGTGCGTGCGCATTTCAAAGTGCTCGCGGCTGTCCTTGTACTTGTGCGGAGAGCGGATAACACAGTAAATGTTCTTCTCCGTTGGCAGCGGCACGGGGCCAACTACCGTTGCGCCTGCGCGCGTGACCGTCTCAACGATCTTCCGTGCTGAAACGTCAATGACCTCGTGGTCATATGACTTCAGCCGGATGCGGATTTTTTGTCCCGCCATGTCGCCTGACTCTCTTTCAGTTAGTGCTGCTCCCGGTGAGGGCTGCTCTGTTCACTTTCTTGTTGCATGTGGCTGCCGAAGCATTTGAAGTCTGAACTACCACCCGCCGCACAAGCTGAATCCGGATGAATCCGGGTTCCTCAACCTGCCGACGTAACCGACCCCCGCGGTCGGGCGTGTCGCGCTTAGCACGCATACAAATCCGCAGTTCCATGGGGAGTGGGTTATGTTTGGGCTTCCACTTGGACCCTGACACCCGGCATTATCCGGATCGGGACACGAAGAAGCGCTTGAACAACTCATCTAGTATGCCGGATATTATGCCCAGAAGCGAATCTGCAGGCTGACACCTCCCCGTCCGGCCCGGTGCGCATTCGGGGCCCTGCGCGGCCTGGGGTCATTGCCTTCGGCAACATCCGAATGGATGATGGGGGAATGACCGTCGAAAATGACGTTTCCGTCCAGGATCTGGCCGACCTACTGCCCAGCTCGTTCACCTTGGGTGTTGCCGCGGCCGCCTTCCAGATCGAAGGCTCCCTCTCCGCTGACGGACGGGGTCCCTCCGGCTGGGACGCCTTCGCGGAGAAACCCGGCGCGATCATTGATGGACACTCCCCCGCCGTGGCCTGCGACCACTACAACCGCTCGCCCGAAGATGTGGCTCTGATGCGGGACCTCGGCGTGGATTCCTACCGCTTTTCCATCTCCTGGCCACGGATCCAGCCGGACGGCCGCGGCGCGTTCAACAAACAGGGCCTGGACTTCTACGACCGCCTGATCGACCAGCTGCTCGAAGCCGGCATCTCCCCCATGGCCACCCTCTACCACTGGGATACGCCACTGCCCTTGGAGCACCGTGGCGGCTGGATGAACAGGGCCACCGCCGAACGCTTCGCTGAGTACGCAGGCGAGGCCGGCCGGCGTTTTGGTGATCGCGTAGACCAGTGGGTAACCCTCAACGAACCAGCCTCGGTAGTCCTCAACGGCTATGCGCTGGGCGTCCATGCCCCCGGACGGGATCTCCTCTTTGACGCCTTTCCTGCTGTCCACAACCAGCTGCTTGCCCATGGCATGGCCGTCCAGGCGCTGCGCGCAGCAGGGGTCCGCGGCGGAATCGGCGTGACCAACCTCCACTCCCCCGTCCGGCCGGCCACGCGAAAAATCACGGACAAATACATCGCGCTGGTTTTCGACCTGATGCTCAACCGCATCTATGCCGATCCGGTCCTCCTGGGCCGATACCCCCGTCCGCCGCTCATCGCCAAGCCCTGGTTCCGGTCGTTCGGCAGAATCCCCGACGCCGACCTCCGCACCATCCACCAGCCCCTGGACTTCTACGGCGTGAACTATTACTACCCCACGAAGGTGGCAGCCGGACGGGGTCCGGCCGAAAGCCCCACGGGTCCTGCCGAGGCGATGGTGCGGGTGCCGTTCCATCAGGAGCCGTTCCCCGAATACGGCACCACGGGTTTCGGCTGGCCGGTAGCGCCGGAGCACCTTGGCATCCTGCTGCGCGAACTAAAGGACCGCTATAAAGGGGACCTGCCCCCGCTGTACATCACCGAAAGCGGCGCCAGCTTCCCGGAGCCCGACCATGTGAGCGGCCCCATCCAGGACCTGGGGCGGATCAATTACATCGCGGACCACCTGCGGCACGCGCTGGAAGCGACGGCACCGGGCGGAATCGCCCACGACGTGGACCTCCGCGGCTACTACGTCTGGACGCTGATGGACAACTTCGAATGGGCCGCGGGGTACTCCCAGCGCTTCGGCCTGGTGCACGTGGATTTCGACACCCTGGAGCGCACGCCCAAAGAATCGTTCTACTGGTACCGGGCGCTCAGCCATGCCCGGAAATCACTGGCCGGCGAAGGCCAGCCCGGCTGAACACCGGCGAACACCCCTGCCGGCTGAGGCCCAGTGGCCTTGCTACTTGTCCTTGTTTGCCCGGTTGATGCGCTTGGCGCGGTCAATCTCGGTGCGGAAATGCTTCTTGGCCCAGAAAACTCCGGCGACCACGGCGACCACGATGATCAGAAAAATCAGCCATTCCATGATGTACTCCTCTCGCTGTCAGCAACAGTATCAGTGCCGGCGGGACGGTTCCCTGCCGTCGCGGGACGGCGGGCTGGACTCAGGACCCGGGGTCACCTCTGGTCCCGCCTCCGGCGCCTGACCGGCCGTTCCACGGTTCAGCCGCCAGACGGCAAAGACGATCAGCCCCACAGCGATGAACGCCAACAGCAGGAACGTGTACTGCCGCATGGCCCACAGAATGCAGACGGCCACCCCTGCCGCGCCCCACCAGACGAAGAGCCGTTCCCCCAGTCCAAGGCCTGCCATGAGCAGCAGGGCAAAGAGCACCAGGACCCATAGCTGCTGCCCAGCGTTCCCGCCGAACACTATGCCGAGGCCGCTCAGCGAGAGCAACGCAGAGGCCGCGCCCACCAGGAACCGGCCGGCAGCCTGGTTGCCGGCGAAGTAGCGCAAGCCACCGAGGACAGCGGCCAGGACCACGTACCACTGGACAACCCAGAAGGGACTGGGAAGGTCGGTCAATAGCCGGCCTGTGCGACCTTCAGGCGCGTCCAGTTCGAAGATGGCAGCGCGCTGGATGGCTACGGTGAGGAGCAGCGCACCCACTTCGAGGGCGATCCGTCGCGCCCTTGCGGGTGCCTCCCTGTAGGACATTCCGACGGCGGCGGCCAGCACGGCGGCCGCCGTCCAGGACGTTGCATCGTGCCGGATTCCGACGAAGACCACCAGCACGAGGCCGAGGAACGCCGCACCGGCAAGCGACCAACGACGCACCGGCTCGGCCTGCAACGGGCCGCTGCGCATGAGCCGCACGGCATAGAGGGCGGCCGAAGCCACGCCCGCGCCGGTCAGCCATGGCAGGAATCCGTCCCAGACGCCGGGGACATCCTGATACGCCTCCGCCGCCAAGGCCACGGACCCGCCGAGCGCGGCCACGGCAGCCGGCGGATACAGGACCGGCAGATCCTCGATATGCGACGCGGTAAAGCACACGGCTGACAGGACCAGTACAGCCGCTCCCGCCACCCAGTCGGCCGCCAACGGCGAGATCAGCAGCCCAACACCGGCAAACGAGCCGGCGCTAACCAGCCAGAGCCAGTGCTCGACGTCCGCGTCGAGAGCGGTCTGTTGGTGACCATTCTGCGCGTGCCCGTTCTGAGTGAGCCCGTTCTGCCGGCCCGCGTTCTGCCGGTGTCGCAGGATGCCGGCAGCGGTAGCAAGCAGCGCACCACACAACAGAGTCACGGCAGTGCCGGTGTGGCTCAGGAGCGCAGTCACAAGGAACGTCCCGCCAAACGTGAACAGCGGGCCCAGGGCGAGCACGCCGAACAGCGCCGCATACACAGCGAAGTAACGGGCTCCGTTGGCACTGAAGAGTCTCCTGGCCACCACAGCAGAGACCAGCAGCAACAGCAGTTCCAGCAACACCACCCAGCGGCCGCCGTCGGCGTCCTGCGCCAGCAGCCCGACGCCGCCCGGCCTCGTCACGTAGACCAGCGGCAGCAACGCTTGCCCGGCCAGGGTGATCCAGACTGCAGCCTGCTGGAAGGGGATGTCAGCCAGCCGTGAGCGCATCACCCAGCGGACGGCATGCTGGGCCGCGAGCACCAGGGCAAAGGTCACCGAAACCACAGTGGGCGACGCGGTGATGTCGTAGCTGAGGACCACCGCGAGGCCTGCCGTCAGCACGCGGGCCGCCACAAAGTTCCATCCCTTCCTGGCCCGCTGTCGCTCGGCCACCACCATCAGCGTGGAGTAGACCGCGAAGATACCCAGGATCAGTTCCACCCGAAGTAGATCGCCATCGCTGAAGACCAGCAGCACAACAAATGCAAACGGGGCCAACCAGACTGCACCCGCCACTCTGCGAAGGAAGTACCCCGAGGCCGCCGCGCCTAGGGCCACGAGTCCTGCAGCGGAGGTTTCCTGCCAGTCTGCGGAACCTGACTGCAAGAGGCTGGTAATGCCGGCCAACTGGAGAAGGAGCACGGCGCCCGCGTCAGCAAGAATCCCGCGGGGAGCACGACGGCGGACGGCAGCCACGAGCGGAAAGCACAGCTGGAGTGCCAGCACGGTCACCAGGACCGTTGCCGGGTGGACCACTTCGTCCGCGATGACCACCGGGCCGCCGTCCCGCCGCAGCTGGTGAAAAGCTGTTAGGGCAAGTACGGTGGCTGCCGCCCTGGCGAACCACCAGTAGGCCCAGCGGTGTTGGCGCAGGGGCAGACGAACCGCAGTGATGATCAGATACGCCACCACCAACAACAACGCCACGTTCCCGGCGCCTTGTGAAACGGCTTGGAACGCGACCGTCGCGGCGACCACGGACATACCCAGCGGCAAGGCCTCCCACACCGTTGCAACCCAGTCCGGTTCCGTAGCCGGCCGTGGAACCACAAGGGCTCCGATGACAAAAGCGGCAGCAAGCTGGATGATCACGCAAACGGCTGTCAGGCCGTGGTCCGGAGAGGTCTCTATGAACGGCATCCCGACCAGAACCAGTGCACCCCCGGCACCGAAGACGCCCAAGGTTGCCTCCGGCGCCAACGTCCGCACGCCCGCGCGTTCCAGGAGCGCCGTAAGGAGCTGCTGGCACACGAGTGCCAGCAACAGCGCGAACATGGACGCCTCGGCCCGCCCGGGGCCGTCATCCATCACGGCCGCGACAGTTACAGGGACCGCACAGGTGAGGGCCAACCGGGACCCCAGAACCAACCGGCCGCGGAAATCACCTGCCGCGAAAACCCCACGGATCGCCCAGAAGCCGGCCGCGGCGAGCAGCATTCCGGCGAGCGGCCACGCGCCCATCGAAGGCGAAACTATGCAGGCCAAGACCAGTGCGGCCACGGGCGCCCATTCGGCCCGGCCGGCCCACTTGGCTGCCAGCACCATGCCCGTGGCCAACGATAAGGCCACCGGCACCCACAGCGGCACCGTAGTATCCGCTGCGACTGAACCGTAGCCGTCCATAGCGCGGAAGAAGCCGACAGCGGTCTCCTGAACGCTGAACGCCGTGGTGGCAGCGAGTTGCAGAGCAAACGTCGCCCGGGCATCAACCTGCCAGCGTTCTCCAGCGGCGTTTGGGCTGTTGCCGGCGGCGGACGAGCCTGCCTCCTGCTGGGGAAACCAGCCCGTCAGCCTGGCCGACAGGAACGCCAGCCCCACTGTCTGGGCGGCGAACAGTAGGCCGGCGGAGAGCAGGGCATCGGAACCCCGGCCGGTCAGGTGCCAGATCTCGACGGCGGCAGCTACAGTCAGGGCGGCCCGTGCCGCATAGAAGTTGATCAGCCGGAACCGCCCCGGAACAGCGGCCATAAGGGCAAAATAGACTCCGCACATCCCGATGACCAGCGCGTACTCAGCTTTGTCCAAGTGCAACGGCACGCAGGTCGCGGCGACGGCAACGGCCGGAACCACCAACGGGTGAAGGACCATCAGCGGCCTGATATACACCGGCGGCAGCCAACGCGGCCGGGCAAGGGCAATGCCAGTTAGCAGCACGGCGACGGCTATGAGCGCAGCGAAATACCAGACGAGCGCGCCACCCAGGATTGAAACGCCGGAGAACGCTGTGGAAGCCACAAACGTGAAGGAAAGGTACACGAGAACCCTGCTCTCCAGCCGGACCGCCGCCGCAACATAAGCCGCGGTACCGATCAGCGACGTGATCAGCCAGGCAGACGGGCCGTGATGCAATGCGAAGTTGTACAGTGCCAGCCCGGTCACAGGAACCAGGGCAAGCCCGGTGCCGGTGAACGCCACGGCAGCAGGCTTCAGCCGCGGGACCCGGGCGTGGAGTACAAATCCCGCGCCATAGAAAAGCGCCGTGACTGCGCAGACGCCGGCAAAGCGCAACATGGGCGGAAGGCTGGTGCCGATGAAGAGTGCTGCGGCAGCCACCAGCAGCAGGCTGGCCACGTACAGCGTGATGTTGATGTTCTGCCGGTCCCGCTTTTCACGTCGGGCCTGGCGCTCAGCCGGTGTCTCCGGATATGTCTGGAACGAGGCGACCGGAGACTGCGGCGGAATCCTCGGTGGCACCGACGCGGTGGGCGACGGCGACGATAAGGGCGCCGAAGGCGACGCCGGCACCAGGGAGATGCTGACGTCGGCGGGCACTGGCGTGGCGGGCGTGGGCACGCTGCTGGCTGCCGCCGTCGTACGCTTCCCCAGAGGCTGGCCCTCCCCCAGCCGTGAGTCAGCGTCGCCAGAACTTGGCGATTGTGTGGCCCCCGGACTTGGCTGGCCGGACGCCTGAAGCTTGGCCACGGCGTCAAGCCACCCCTGCAGGTGACCGGCGCGGTACCCCGCTTCATATGATTCGTCCCTCACGGCGATCCCTTTCCAAAGGGCAGGCTTGCCTGCACAATTAATCCAGTGATTGGATTAATTGTAGCAAAGAACAGCCCCGCTGCACTAGCAGCGGGGCTGTTCCAAACTTCGCGTCAGGCCGTCAGACGGCGATCAGCTCCGTAATCAACAAGTAAATTACTTGATGATCTTGGTAACGCGTCCTGAACCAACGGTGCGGCCGCCTTCGCGGATAGCGAAGCCGAGGCCCTCTTCCATGGCGATGGGCTGGATGAGCGCAACGGTCATCTCAGTGTTGTCGCCAGGCATAACCATTTCCGTGCCTTCCGGCAGGGTGATAACGCCGGTTACGTCCGTGGTGCGGAAGTAGAACTGCGGGCGGTAGTTCGAGTAGAACGGGTTGTGACGTCCGCCTTCGTCCTTGGAGAGGATGTAGACGTTGGCCTCGAAGTCGGTGTGCGGGGTGATGGAACCCGGCTTGACGACAACCTGGCCACGCTCTACGTCATCGCGCTTCAGACCGCGGAGCAGGAGGCCACAGTTCTCGCCGGCCCATGCTTCGTCGAGCTGCTTGTGGAACATCTCGATACCGGTAACCGTGGTCTTCTGGACCGGGCGGATGCCGACGATCTCGACCTCGGAGTTGATGGCGAGAGTTCCACGCTCGGCGCGGCCCGTTACAACGGTGCCACGGCCGGTGATCGTGAAGACATCTTCGATCGGCATCAGGAACGGCTTGTCACGGTCACGTACGGGGTCCGGAACGGACTCGTCGACAGCTGCCATGAGGTCCTCGACGGACTTGACCCAAACCGGGTCGCCTTCGAGAGCCTTCAGACCGGAAACGCGAACAACCGGAGCTTCATCGCCATCGAAGCCCTGAGCCGAAAGCAGCTCACGAACTTCCATTTCAACGAGGTCCAGCAGCTCTTCGTCGTCGACCATGTCCGACTTGTTCAGCGCAACCAGCAGGTAGGGAACGCCAACCTGGCGGGCAAGCAGAACGTGCTCGCGGGTCTGAGCCATCGGGCCGTCAGTGGCGGCAACCACGAGGATTGCACCGTCCATCTGTGCAGCACCGGTGATCATGTTCTTGATGTAGTCAGCGTGACCCGGAGCGTCTACGTGTGCGTAGTGGCGCTTCTCGGTCTGGTACTCAACGTGGGAAATGTTGATCGTGATACCACGCTGGCGCTCTTCCGGAGCAGAGTCAATCGACGCGAAGTCGCGCTGCTCGTTGAGAGTCGGGTACTTGTCGTACAGCACCTTGGAAATGGCGGCAGTCAGCGTCGTCTTACCGTGGTCAACGTGACCAATGGTGCCGATGTTGACGTGCGGCTTAGTCCGCTCGAACTTTGCCTTTGCCACAGGTTCCTCCTAGAACGTTTTCAAATGACTTACCCTTCAACCGCGCTTATCGCGGCAGAAACTCAGGCAAGTCTACTTGGGGGGCTTTGGATTGGTGAAATTGCAGATTCAGGAACTAATACTAGTCCCTCGAGCCTGTTCGCGCAGATGGCCGGGCCCGGCATGACCGGACCCGGCCACCTGCACCAGGCGTGCTTCCGTGAACCGGAAACGCACCCGAGTTTTTGCTGCGAAAGTCGGAAGACTACTCGCCGCGGTTCTTCTGGATGATCTCGTCGGCAAATGCCTTCGGGACCTCGGCGTAGCTGTGGAACGTCATGGAATACACAGCGCGGCCCTGGGTCTTGGAACGCAGGTCACCGATGTAGCCGAACATGCCGGACAACGGGACGTGCGCACGGATGACCTTGACACCCTGTGCATCTTCCATGGACTGCATCTGGCCACGGCGGGAGTTGAGGTCACCGATTACTTCACCCATGTATTCCTCAGGGGTGCGGACCTCTACATCCATCAGCGGTTCAAGCAGGATGGGGTTCGCCTTGCGTGCGGCTTCCTTGAAAGCCATACGGCCGGCGATCTTGAACGCCATTTCCGAAGAGTCAACATCGTGGTAAGCGCCGTCAATCAGCGTCGCCTTGATGCCAACCACCGGGTAACCGGCCAGGACGCCGTCATTCAGTGCATCCTGGATACCGGCGTCAACCGACGGGATGTATTCGCGCGGAATACGGCCACCGGTGACCTTGTTCTCGAACTCGTACAGCTCGCCCTCGGAAGTGTCCAGCGGCCCAATGGCAATCTGGATCTTTGCGAACTGACCCGAACCACCGGTCTGCTTCTTGTGCGTGTAGTCGTGACGCGCAACAACATTCTTGATGGTTTCGCGGTAAGCGACCTGCGGCTTGCCGACGTTGGCCTCGACCTTGAATTCGCGGCGCATGCGGTCCACCAGGATATCCAGGTGGAGCTCGCCCATGCCGGCGATGATGGTCTGACCGGTGTCCTCGTTGAGGGAGACCTGGAAGGTCGGGTCCTCAGCGGAGAGCTTCTGGATAGCCAGTGAGAGCTTCTCCTGGTCACCCTTCGTGTTCGGTTCGATTGCAACCGAGATCACGGGCTCCGGGAAGCTCATGGACTCGAGGACGATCTGGGCGGCGGAGTCACACAGGGTGTCGCCCGTGGTGGTGTCCTTCAGCCCGATCGCTGCGTAGATGTGGCCGGCGGTAGCGCCCTCAACGGGCATTTCCTTGTTGGCGTGCATCTGGAACAGCTTGCCGATGCGCTCCTTCTTGCCCTTGGTGGAGTTGACCACCTGAGCACCCGCTTCGACGTGACCGGAGTACACGCGGATGAAGGTGAGCTGGCCGAAGAACGGGTGCGCGGCAATCTTGAACGCCAGAGCCGAGAACGGCTCCTCGGAGGAAGGCGCGCGCGTGAGTTCCTTCTCTTCGTCGCGAGGATCGTGACCGATCATCGGCGGGACGTCGAGCGGGTTCGGCAGGTAGTCAACCACGGCGTCAAGCATCGGCTGAACGCCGCGGTTCTTGAACGCGGAGCCACAGAAGACAGGGTAGAGCTCAGAGTTGATCGTCATCTTGCGGATGCCGGCCTTGAGCTCCTCGACCGTGAGTTCTTCACCCTCGAGGTACTTCTCCATGAGCTCTTCGGTAGCGTCGGCCACCGTCTCAACGAGGGCAGCCCGGTATTCCTTGGCCTTCTCCAGCAGATCCGCGGGGATCTCCTGGACCTCGTACTTGGCACCCATGGTGACGTCACCCTTGGAGTCGCCCGGCCAGACCAGCGCGCGCATTTCCAGGATGTCGACAACTCCGACGAAGTCGTTCTCGGCACCGATCGGCAGCTGCATAACGAGCGGCTTGGCACCGAGGCGGCTGATGATGGTGTCTACCGTGTAGTAGAAGTCAGCGCCGAGCTTGTCCATCTTGTTGACGAAGCAGATACGCGGAACGTTGTACTTGTCAGCCTGGCGCCAAACGGTCTCAGACTGGGGCTCGACACCTTCTTTACCATCGAACACGGCAACGGCGCCGTCGAGGACGCGCAGTGAGCGCTCAACCTCGACGGTGAAGTCAACGTGGCCGGGGGTGTCAATGATGTTGATCTGGTTGTTGTCCCAGAAGCAGGTCACGGCGGCAGACGTGATGGTGATGCCGCGTTCCTTTTCCTGTTCCATCCAGTCAGTCGTCGAGGCGCCGTCGTGCGTTTCGCCGATCTTGTGGTTCACACCTGTGTAGAACAGAATGCGCTCGGTGGTGGTGGTCTTGCCAGCATCGATGTGGGCCATGATGCCGATGTTGCGGACCTTACTAAGGTCTGTAAGCACGTCCTGTGCCACGGTGTCTCCCTTTCGGATGGACTACGCGTCCGCCGCCGGCTCAGTCGAGCCGGCGGCGTCCGGGAAGTATTACCAGCGGTAGTGTGCGAAGGCCTTGTTGGACTCGGCCATCTTGTGGGTATCTTCGCGACGCTTCACAGCGGCACCGAGACCGTTGGAGGCATCCAGGATTTCGTTCTGGAGACGCTCGGTCATGGTCTTTTCACGGCGGGCCTTGGAGTAGCCAACCAGCCAACGCAGGGCGAGGGCGGTGGAGCGGCCCGGCTTGACCTCAACCGGAACCTGGTAGGTAGCGCCACCGACGCGGCGTGAGCGGACCTCGAGGGAAGGCTTGACGTTCTCCATGGCCTTCTTGAGGGCTGCTACGGGGTCGCCGCCGGACTTGGCGCGGGCGCCTTCGAGGGCACCGTAAACAATGCGCTCTGCGGTGGACTTCTTACCGTCAACCAGCACCTTGTTGATCAGCTGGGTAACCAGCGGGGAGCCGTAAACGGGATCTAGTACGAGCGGCCGCTTGGGGGCCGGACCCTTGCGAGGCATATTACTTCTTCTCCATCTTTGCGCCGTAACGGCTGCGTGCCTGCTTACGGTTCTTCACACCCTGGGTATCGAGGGCGCCACGGACGATCTTGTAGCGAACGCCGGGGAGGTCCTTCACGCGACCGCCGCGAACGAGCACAATGGAGTGCTCCTGCAGGTTGTGGCCTACACCGGGGATGTAAGCGGTAACTTCAACGCCACCGTTGAGGCGCACACGTGCAACCTTACGAAGAGCCGAGTTCGGCTTCTTGGGGGTGGTGGTGTAAACGCGGGTGCAAACACCGCGGCGCATCGGGCTGCCGTTAAGCGCGGGAGCCTTGGTCTTTTTGACCTTAGGCGTGCGGCCCTTGCGGACCAGCTGGTTAATCGTAGGCACTCTCGTGTTCTCCGTTGGTTTGATCTCTACCTTCACGCTCAGGCGCCAGCCTGAACACAATGGTTTTGGCGTTGCTCCTTGCAGCTGCGGCCTCTGGAAACTTGCGTAGGCGTGCAAAAGCGTGGCATTCGTTGCGCACCTTACCCGCAACCCGGAAACAAGCTCCACCCAGCATCATGAGAACAAAACCAAAATGATGCTGCGGCGGCCTTCATCCACTGCCACACAGAACAATTACACAAAGTTTAGCACGGCTGGACCCGGGCCCTTAATCGGGTGTAGACGAAAGGCCCCGCCTCCACAGAGTGGAAGCGGGGCCTTTCAACGCAATCGACTAGCGGAAATCGTTGCCGAGATCGTAGTCATCCAGCGGGATGGCGTGGAACTCAGGAGCTCCGTCGCCGCCCAGGGAGTCGTACGAGAAGTCACTGAATGCGCTGGGGCCGGTGAACAGGTTGGCCTTCGCTTCCTCAGTGGGCTCCACGGTGACCTCGGTGTAGCGCGGGAGACCCGTGCCGGCCGGGATCAGCTTACCGATGATGACGTTCTCCTTGAGGCCGAGCAGCGGGTCGCTCTTGCCTTCCATGGCCGCCTGCGTCAGGACGCGGGTGGTCTCCTGGAAGGAAGCTGCCGACAGCCAGGACTCGGTGGCCAGGGATGCCTTCGTGATGCCCATGAGCTCAGGACGTCCGGAAGCCGGAGTCTTGCCCTCGGACACAACGCGGCGGTTGGCCTCCTCGAAGCGGCTGCGCTCGGCGAGCTCGCCGGGGAGCAGATCCGATTCGCCGGACTCGATGACCGTGACGCGGCGCAGCATCTGGCGGACGATAACCTCGACGTGCTTGTCGTGGATACCGATGCCCTGGCTGCGGTACACGCCCTGGACCTCGTCCACCAGGAACTTCTGCGCGGCACGGGGACCCATGATGCGCAGAACCTGCTTGGGATCCACCGGACCGTTGATGAGCTTCTGGCCTACTGTGACGTGCTCGCCATCCACAATGAGGAGGCGTGAACGGCGCAGTACCGGGTAGGCGATCTCTTCAGAGCCGTCATCCGGAGTGATGACCAGGCGCATCTGACGCTCGGACTCTTCGATGGCGATGCGGCCGGCTGCTTCAGCAATCGGTGCGACACCCTTCGGAGTACGGGCTTCGAAGAGCTCCTGGATACGGGGCAGACCCTGGGTGATGTCGTCGCCACCGCTGGCGGAAACAGCACCACCGGTGTGGAACGTACGCATGGTCAGCTGGGTACCGGGCTCACCGATGGACTGTGCGGCGATGATGCCGACGGCCTCGCCGATGTCCACGGTCTTGCCGGTGGCCAGTGAACGGCCGTAGCACAGGGCGCAGGTGCCGACGCTGGACTCACAGGTGAGTACGGAGCGGACCTTGACCTCGGTGATGCCGGCTGCGAACAGCTCAGCGATAACGACGTCGCCGCAGTCGGTGCCGCCGGCTGCAAGGACATTGCCCTTGGAGTCCACAACATCAACAGCGAGCGTACGGGCGTAGGCGCTGTTCTCGACGTTCTCGTCCAGGACCAGCTCGCCGTTGGCGTCCGGCACGGCGATTGCCGTGACCAGGCCGCGCTCGGTGCCGCAGTCCTCTTCGCGAACGATGACGTCCTGCGACACGTCCACCAGACGACGGGTCAGGTAACCCGAGTTGGCGGTACGCAGCGCGGTGTCAGCCAGACCCTTACGGGCACCGTGCGTGGCGATGAAGTATTCCAGCACCGACAGGCCCTCGCGGTACGAGGACTTGATGGGACGCGGGATGATTTCACCCTTAGGGTTGGCCACCAGGCCACGGATACCCGCGATCTGCCGGACCTGCATCCAGTTACCACGTGCACCGGAGGACACCATGCGGTTGATGGTGTTCATCGGCGACAGGTTGTCACGCATCACCTGGGCGATCTCGTTGGTTGCCTTGTTCCAGATCTCGATCAGTTCCTGGCGACGCTCGTCGTCGTCGATCAGGCCCTTGTCGTACTGGCCCTGGATCTTGGCAGCCATGGTTTCGTAACCGGCGAGGATCCGCGGCTTGTCCTTGGGTACCTCGATGTCCGAGATGGCGACGGTAACGCCCGAGCGGGTGGCCCAGTAGAAACCGGCGTCCTTCAGGTTGTCCAGCGTTGCCGCCGTGACCACCTTCGGGTAGCGCTCGGCGAGATCGTTGACGATCGTGGACAGTTCGCCCTTGTCCGCAACGTTCTCAACCCACGGGTAATCCGCCGGCAGCGTCTGGTTGAAGATGACCTGTCCCAGGGAGGTCTGGACGATCACCGGCTGGCCGGCTTCCCAGCCTTCCGGAGCTTCCCAGCCCGCGTACGGAACGAAGCCTTCGAGGCGGATCCGGACCTGCGAGTTCAGGTGCAGCTCGCGGAGGTCGTAGGCCATGATGGCTTCGGCAACCGAGGAGAAGACGCGTCCCTCGCCAGCTGAACCGACACGCTTGGTGGTCAGGTGGTAAAGACCGATGATCATATCCTGCGAAGGCAGGGTGACCGGACGGCCGTCGGACGGCTTCAGGATGTTGTTCGAGGACAGCATCAGGATGCGTGCCTCAGCCTGGGCCTCGGGGCTCAGCGGCAGGTGGACTGCCATCTGGTCGCCGTCGAAGTCAGCGTTGAAGGCGCCACAAACCAGCGGGTGGAGCTGGATTGCCTTACCTTCAACAAGCTGCGGTTCGAAAGCCTGGATGCCAAGGCGGTGCAGGGTAGGTGCACGGTTGAGCAGCACCGGGTGTTCGGTGATGATCTCTTCCAGCACGTCCCAGACCTGCGGACGGTAACGCTCAACCATGCGCTTGGCCGACTTGATGTTCTGGGCGTGGTTGAGGTCAACCAGGCGCTTCATCACGAACGGCTTGAAGAGCTCCAGTGCCATCTGCTTGGGCAGACCACACTGGTGCAGCTTCAGCTGCGGGCCGACGACGATGACCGAACGGCCGGAGTAGTCAACGCGCTTGCCGAGGAGGTTCTGGCGGAAACGGCCCTGCTTGCCCTTGAGCATGTCGCTCAGGGACTTCAGCGGACGGTTGCCAGGACCGGTGACCGGACGGCCGCGACGGCCGTTGTCGAAGAGGCTGTCAACAGCTTCCTGAAGCATGCGCTTCTCGTTGTTGACGATGATCTCCGGGGCACCGAGGTCAAGCAGGCGCTTGAGGCGGTTGTTGCGGTTGATCACACGACGGTAGAGGTCGTTGAGGTCGGAGGTCGCGAAGCGGCCACCGTCCAGCTGGACCATCGGGCGCAGTTCCGGCGGGATCACCGGGACAGCGTCCAGCACCATGCCGAGCGGGCTGTTGTTGGTGGTCAGGAACGCGTTGACCACCTTCAGGCGCTTCAGGGCGCGGGTCTTGCGCTGGCCCTTGCCGTTGGCAATGATGTCGCGCAGAAGGTCAGACTCGGCCTGCATGTCGAAGTTCTCAAGACGCTTCTTGATGGCTTCGGCACCCATGGAGCCTTCGAAGTACATGCCGTAGCGGTCGCGCAGCTCGCGGTAGAGGCCTTCGTCGCCTTCGAGGTCCGCGACCTTCAGGTTCTTGAAACGGTCCCAGACCTGCTCGAGGCGCTCGATCTCGGCGTCGGCACGCTTACGCACGTTGGCCATCTGACGGTCCGCGGAGTCGCGGGCCTTCTTCTTGTCGGCAGCCTTGGCACCTTCACCTTCGAGGCGCGCGATCTCGTTTTCGAGGTCACGGGCGATCGTGGCGATGTCGGAGTCGCGGTTGTCGATCAGCTGCTTCTTCTCGATGTCGTGCTCAACCTGAAGGTTGGGCAGTTCCTCGTGGCGGCTGTCGGCGTCGACGCTGGTGATCATGTAGGCAGCGAAGTAGATGACCTTTTCGAGGTCCTTCGGTGCCAGGTCAAGGAGGTAGCCCAGGCGGGAAGGAACACCCTTGAAGTACCAGATGTGCGTGACCGGGGCGGCCAGCTCGATGTGGCCCATGCGCTCACGGCGGACCTTCGCACGGGTGACTTCAACGCCACACCGCTCGCAGATGATGCCCTTGAAGCGCACACGCTTGTACTTACCGCAGTAGCATTCCCAGTCACGGGAAGGGCCGAAGATCTTCTCGCAGAAGAGGCCGTCCTTCTCGGGCTTGAGCGTGCGGTAGTTGATGGTTTCCGGCTTCTTAACCTCGCCGTAAGACCAGCCACGGATGTCATCCGCGGTGGCGAGGCCGATCTGCATGAGGCCGAAGGAGGATTCGCTGGACATATGGTCCCTGTTCTCTCTTGTTCTCTAAATTCTGAAGTCTTGGTTACGGGAAGAGGGAGGTGACTTACGACGGCGGGTGCGAACCCGCCGTCGTAAGTCCCCTGCTAAACCTCTTCTACGGAACTGGGCTCTGCACGAGACAGATCGATGCCCAGTTCTTCCGCAGCCGTGAAGACTGCGTCATCAGAGTCACGCATTTCAATTGTGGTTCCGTCCGTGGAAAGTACTTCCACGTTCAGGCACAGCGACTGCATTTCCTTGATCAAGACCTTGAAGGACTCAGGAACGCCCGGCTCGGGGATGTTCTCGCCCTTGACGATTGCTTCGTAGACCTTGACACGACCGTGGATATCATCCGACTTGATGGTGAGGAGTTCCTGGAGGGTGTACGCGGCGCCATAAGCTTCCAGCGCCCACACTTCCATCTCACCGAAGCGCTGGCCACCGAACTGTGCCTTACCACCCAGCGGCTGCTGCGTGATCATGGAGTACGGGCCAGTGGAACGGGCGTGGATCTTGTCGTCCACCAGGTGGTGGAGCTTCAGGATGTACATGTAGCCGACCGAGATCGGATCCGGGAACGGCTCGCCGGAGCGGCCGTCAAAGAGGCGGGTCTTGCCTGAGGAGTTGATCAGGCGGTCGCCGTCGCGGGTGACGTTGGTGGAGTCCAGCAGACCCGTGATTTCCTCTTCACGGGCGCCATCGAACACCGGCGTTGCAACAGTGGTCTGGCCACTCTCGCGCGGCAGGTTCGGCAGCTGCTTCATCCACTCGGGCTCGCCTTCGATCTTCCAACCGGTCTTGGCAACCCAGCCGAGGTGCGTTTCCAGCACCTGGCCGACGTTCATACGGCCCGGAACACCCAGCGGGTTCAGGACAATATCAACGGGGGTACCGTCGGCAAGGAAGGGCATGTCCTCGATCGGGAGGATCTTGGAGATAACGCCCTTGTTGCCGTGACGGCCGGCGAGCTTGTCGCCGTCGGTGATCTTGCGCTTGGCGGCCACGTAGACGCGCACCAGCTGGTTCACGCCCGGGGGCAGTTCGTCGTCGTTGTCGCGGTCGAAGACGCGGACGCCGATGACGGTGCCGGACTCGCCGTGCGGAACCTTCAGGGAGGTGTCGCGCACTTCGCGGGACTTCTCACCGAAGATGGCGCGCAGCAGGCGCTCTTCGGGGGTCAGTTCAGTTTCACCCTTCGGGGTGACCTTTCCGACCAGGATGTCGCCGGCTTCAACCTCGGCACCGATGTGGATGATTCCACGCTCGTCCAGGCCTGCCAGGACTTCCTCGGACACGTTGGGGATGTCACGGGTGATTTCCTCGGCACCAAGCTTGGTGTCGCGGGCATCGATCTCGTGCTCCTCGATGTGGATGGAGGAAAGAACGTCCTCGGCAACAATGCGCTGCGAGAGGATGATGGCGTCCTCGAAGTTGTGGCCTTCCCATGACATGAATGCCACGAGCAGGTTCTTACCGAGGGCGAGTTCGCCCTGGTCCGTTGCCGGACCGTCGGCGATGATGCCGCCGACCTCGAGGCGCTGGCCTTCGTTCACCAGGACACGGTTGTTGTAGCAGTTGCCCTGGTTGGAGCGTGCGAACTTGTTGATGCGGTAGTTGGTTTCCGTACCGTCGTCGTTGAGCATGATGACGAGCTCAGCGGAGACCTCGGTAACCACACCGGCCTTCTTCGCAATGGTGACATCACCGGCGTCGACGGCTGCGGCGCGCTCCATGCCGGTTCCCACGAACGGGGCCTCGGAACGGACCAGCGGCACGGCCTGGCGCTGCATGTTGGCACCCATGAGTGCGCGGTTAGCATCGTCATGCTCGAGGAACGGGATCAGGGCCGTAGCCACGGACACCATCTGGCGCGGGGAAACGTCCATGAACTCGACCTCGCCGGCGGGAACGAGCACAGGCTCGCCTCCACCACCACGGGCGCGGACCAGGACGGTCTCTTCGGCGAACTTCTTGTTCTCATCCAGCGGAGCGTTGGCCTGTGCGATCAGGACCTCTGCCTCGTCGTCGGCCGTGAGGTACTGGACCTCATCGGAGACAACGCCTTCAGCGACGAGACGGTAAGGAGTCTCGATGAAGCCGAACGGGTTGATGCGGCCGTAGGATGCCAGCGAACCGATCAGACCAATGTTCGGGCCTTCAGGGGTTTCGATGGGGCACATACGTCCGTAGTGGGACGGGTGAACGTCTCGAACTTCCATGCCTGCGCGGTCACGGGACAGACCACCCGGGCCAAGCGCGGACAGACGGCGCTTGTGCGTCAGACCCGACAGCGGGTTGTTCTGGTCCATGAACTGTGACAGCTGGGAAGTTCCGAAGAACTCCTTGATGGCCGCAACGACAGGGCGGATGTTGATCAGTGTCTGCGGCGTGATGGCCTCGACGTCCTGGGTAGTCATCCGCTCGCGGACAACGCGCTCCATACGGGACAGGCCGGTGCGGACCTGGTTCTCGATGAGCTCGCCGACGGCGCGGATACGACGGTTGCCGAAGTGGTCGATGTCATCGATCTCAACGCGCAGCTCGTGGTCCTGGCCGTCGCGCTTGCCCGTGAGGGTCTTCTCGCCGGCGTGCAGGGCAACCAGGAACTTGATCATGGCCACGATGTCTTCAACGTGCAGGACCGAAGCTTCCTTGTCGCCAAGGGAGCGGTCGATGCCAAGCTTGCGGTTGATCTTGTAACGGCCAACCTTGGCCAGATCGTAGCGCTTGGAGTTGAAGTACAGGTTGTCCAGGAGGGACTGGGCAGCCTCGACTGTGGGCGGCTCGCCCGGTCGCAGCTTCCGGTAGATGTCCAGCAACGCGTCTTCGCGGGTCTCGGTGGCGTCCTTCTCCAGCGTTGCGCGCATGGAGTCGTACTGGCCGAACTCTTCGAGGATCTGGCCTTCGGTCCAGCCGAGGGCCTTCAGCAGAACGGTGACGGACTGCTTGCGCTTGCGGTCGAGGCGAACGCCGACCTGGTCGCGCTTGTCGATCTCGAGTTCAAACCATGCACCGCGGGACGGGATGATCTTGGCAGTGAAGATGTCCTTGTCACTGGTCTTGTCGGCGGTGCGCTCAAAGTAGGCGCCCGGTGAACGGACCAGCTGGGAGACGACCACACGTTCGGTGCCGTTGACGACGAAGGTGCCCTTCTCCGTCATGAGGGGGAAGTCGCCCATGAACACGGTCTGCTGCTTGATTTCGCCCGTGTTGTTGTTCATGAACTCGGCCTTGACGTACAGCGGTGCCGAGTACGTTGCGTCCCGGTCCTTGCACTCGGCCATGGTGTACTTCGGGTCAGCGAACTCCGGATCGGAGAAGCTCAGGGACATGGTGCCCTGGAAGTCCTCGATCGGGGAGATCTCTTCAAAGATGTCCGACAGTCCGGACGAGGTGGCGACGCTAAGATCGTTTTCTTCGACGGCCTTCGCTACGCGCGCCTGCCAGCGTTCGTTTCCGACCAGCCAGTCGAAGCTGTCCGTCTGCAGGGCAAGGAGATTCGGAACGTCCAGCGGTTCGTGAATCTTTGCGAATGAGAGCCGGCGAGTGGCACCATCAGTGCTGTCGGCGGTGTTAGCGGTTTCGTTATTAGAGGTGCTCGAGGCGACCAAGAGGGATCCTTCCACAGACCTTCAGGCGTTTTCAGATCTCCCCCGCTGTGCACCCTGCGGAGTGACTCCGCAGTGCTACCATCCGGTTCCGCTATATGACCCGGGCCGGGGCTTTCCATACAGTGACGTTGTTGACGGCACGTTGATGGTCAGCTGCCAGGCAAAGCCCACCGCTATATGAAGGCTGAAGGTAAACAGGGAAGACGCAAATATCTACGATACGGCAAAACCAATTACGTGTCTACCCCACAACCTGACTTATTGCAAGCACTGATTTTTTGGCTTCCGGCCCGCGTTTAGAGGCGGAGCGTGACGTCCGCTGCGGTGCACTCGCCCGCGTTTGCGAAGACAGCATCCCGCACACCATCCTTGGAAGCCTGCTCCGGCCCGCCGCCCTTTTTCGCGGCCGTGGAGTGGTCAAGCGCGAGAACGCTGAGCGAGGTAAACAGTCCCACCAGGTTCCCCGACACCGTGTCCTTGGCGTCCTGCGCGGCAAAGTAGATGTCCTCGTAGGCGTTGGAATCGTCCTGGATGGCCTTGTAGTCGGCGTAAAGCGAGTTGAACGTCTCGCAGGCTCCCTTAACACCTCCGGCCTGGGGCGCTGCTGACGGACTGGAAGAGCGCGACGGCGACGCGGTGGACGGTGCGGACGTGGACGCAGTGGGGGCCGCTGTGGATGAAGTGCTGTCCGGCGCAGGAGTGGCAACGCTGCAGGCGGTGAGTCCGGCGAGGCTGGCCATGGCTGCCGCGGCGAGGATTTTCTTCAAGATGCTGCTGCTCCCTGTTTTGCGTTGCTCTGTTGCTTTCGTCTTCGCCGTCCACCCTACGCACCACCGCGACCTCGCGCACAACCGGCGGATGGGTAGTTCTCCCCTGTTGGCCATGGCCGGCACGATTGGAATCACCGGCACCCCTGCGGCGTTTGGATAAATAGGTGACATGCCTCACGGTAGCCTTGGAAGTACATCGATTCAGAGCGGAAGAGATCACAATGGGCAACTCCAACGACAACACTGACGTGGTCATCCTGGCCGGTGCGCGCACCCCGCAGGGCCGGCTCAACGGGCAACTGGCGAGCTTCACCGCCGTCGAACTCGGAGCGCACGCGATCAGGTCCGCGATTGCAGCGAGCGGCGTGGACGCCGGCCAGGTGGACGCCGTCATCATGGGCCAGGTACTGCAGGCCGGCGCCGGGCAGAACCCCGCACGCCAGAGCGCCATCGGAGCGGGAATCGGCTGGAACGTTCCCACGGTCACCATCAACAAGGTGTGCCTGTCCGGGCTGACCGCGGTGATCGACGCCGCCAGGATGATCCGCAGCGGCGACGCCACCGTGGTGGTGGCCGGCGGCCAGGAATCCATGACCCGTGCGCCCCACCTGCTGCCGGGTTCCCGCCAGGGCTGGACCTATGGCGCCATCCAGGCGCTGGATGTTGCGGCGCACGACGGCCTTACGGATGCGTTCGACGGCCAGTCCATGGGCCTGTCCACCGAGACCAAGAACCTGACTCTCGGCATTGACCGGACCTCGCAGGACAACGTGGCCGCCCACTCGCACCAGCGTGCGGCGCTGGCGGCGAAGAACGGCGTCTTCGACGACGAGATCGCGCCCATCAGCGTCAAGCAGCGCAAGGGAGATCCCATCGTTGTCTCCACCGATGAAGGGGTACGGCCCAACACGTCCATCGAGTCCCTGGCCGGGCTCCGGGCGGCTTTTGTCAGCGACGGAACCATCACCGCCGGCAACTCCTCTCCCCTGTCCGACGGCGCCTCCGCACTGGTGCTGGCATCGCGCCGGTTCGCGGAGGAGAACGGCCTGGAATACCTGGCTGTGGTGGGAAAGCCCGGACAGGTTGCCGGTCCGGACAATTCCCTGCATTCGCAGCCGTCCCACGCCATCATGAACGCACTGCAGAGGGCGGAATGGACCACCGCCGACCTGGACTTCATCGAAATTAACGAAGCCTTCGGTTCGGTCGCGGTGCAGTCGCTGAAGGACCTGGACTACCCCCTGGAGAAGTGCAACATCCACGGCGGCGCCATTGCCCTGGGCCACCCGATCGGGGCGTCCGGTGCGCGGTTGGCGCTGCACGCGGCCCATGAACTCAAACGGCGGGGCAGCGGCAAGGCCGCGGTTTCGCTGTGCGGCGGCGGCGGCCAGGGCGAAGCGCTCCTGCTGTACCGGGACTGATGGCGGGCAGGGACTGATGGCGGGGCAGGCGGACAACGGGGGCCCCGCCGTCGGACGTCAGCGCTTCCTTTCAGACGCCGCCGGGCGCGGCTTGGACGTGCAGCTGGTGGAGCGGCTGGCCGCGCGGAGCCTTGAGGAGGCTGCCGGGATTCTGGGCATCACGCCCGCGGACATCGTGAAGTCCCTGGTGGTCAAGCACAAGGACGGGACGTTCCTGTTCGCGCTGATTCCGGGTGACCGGCAGATCTCCTGGCCAAAACTGCGGACCCTGGTGGGCGTCAACAAACTCTCGTTGCCGCCCGCGGACGTGGCGCTTGGTGCGACCGGCTACGAACGCGGGACCATCACCCCGCTCGGCAGCACCACCGCCTGGCCGGTGTACGCGGACGCCACCATTGCCGGCCGCCGGATCTCCATGGGCGCCGGCGAACACGGCTACAGCGCATTTGTGGACGCCGATGCGCTCACCGCAGCACTGGGCGCCGTCGTCGCCGATATCTCCGAACCGAACTAGCAACGCGGGGTCACTTACGGCCCAATAGTGGGCACTTCATGGGCCATATTTGACCCCGCGTTGGGTTAAATGCAGGAAAACCCCGCCCACCGAAGTGGACGGGGTTTTCCGTGAAGCGGCGTGAGTTACTTGAGGGTAACGGTTGCGCCGGCAGCCTGGAGCTGCTCCACTGCCTTCTCGGCAGCTTCCTTCGTGACGCCTTCGAGGACAGCCTTGGGGGCGCTGTCAACAACGTCCTTAGCTTCCTTCAGACCCAGGGAAGTGATTGCGCGAACTTCCTTGATCACTGCGATCTTCTTTTCGCCAGCTGATTCGAGGATAACGTCGAATTCAGTCTGCTCTTCAGCTTCTTCAGCTGCGCCGCCACCGGCGGGGCCAGCAACAGCAACTGCAGCTGCAGTAACTTCGAAGGTCTCTTCGAAGAGCTTGACGAACTCGGAGAGCTCGATGATGGTCAGTTCCTTGAAAGCTTCAATGAGCTCTTCGTTGGTGAGCTTCGCCATGGTGTGGCGTCCTTCCTATAGGTGGTGCTTGGCGGCCTGGGCCATTGCCTTCACACCGGAGTCTGGTGGGTGAAGAGAACTAGTTCTCTTCGGCAGCGGGTGCTTCGGCGGGAGCCTCGGCAGCTGCTTCGGGGGCTTCGTCTGCGGCCGGAGCTTCTTCCGCGGCGGGAGCCTCGGCAACTGCCGGTGCACCGTTCGCTTCTTCGAGCTTGAGGCGCAGTGCGTCAATGGTGCGTGCAGCGGCGGCAGCAGGAGCCTTGAGGATGCCTGCAACCTTGGCGAGCTGCAGCTCGCGGGACTCGAGTGCTGCCAGGGCAGCGACTTCGCTCGCGTTCAGTGCCTTGCCCTCGAAGTAACCGGTCTTGATAACCAGCTGCTTGTTGGCCTTGGCAAAATCCGTCAGGCTCTTGGCAGCGGCAACTGCGTCACCCTTGATGAACGCGATTGCAGTAGGGCCGGAGAGCTGGTCGTTGAATGCTTCGACACCAGCTTCCTTGGCTGCAATGGCGGTCAGGGTGTTCTTGACGACCGAGAACTTGGTGTCCTGGCCGAGAGAAACACGCAGCTGCTTGAGCTGTGCAACGGTGAGCCCGCGGTATTCGGTCAGGACAGCGGCGTTCGATTCCTTGAAATCGTTAGTGATCTCAGCTACTGCTGAAACCTTTGTAGGCGTTGCCATAACCCTCCTTCCGGGGATAGTGCCGGTATGCGACGGTCCCCGCTCAGATGAGCTAAAACTAAAAAACGCCCCGCGCAGATGCACGGGGCTTGGCTCAACACGGCTTTCACTGTGGAGCGTTGCTTCGTTCACCTGCGCCGGCCGCCCTATGTTCAGGGTCCTTCGTCCAGAAATACACTTGGCCTCCCGCACACAACTGCAGAGTTGAGCTGCGTTCAGGAGAATGGATTTCCAACAACCGACGGTCTTTGGTACTTCAAGCTTACGGGACGGCCAGCCGGACCACCAAATCGGCCTTAGCTCTTGCTGGTCCCCAGGTACGGAAGTTCCTTCTGCCAGATGCCGGTCACGCCGGCGGTGGTGAAGCCGAGCTGCTGGTTGACAGTCAGCAAGTACCTGTTCTCGGGGGCGTTCCAGGTGTAGATGACACGGGCATCGGGGAACTGCTCGGTGAGCCGCTCCATGTTGGCCACTTTGATCAGTAGCCCCAGCTTGTTCCCCCGGTGCTCCTGCAGGACCAGGGTGTCGTCCTGGAACACCACATCGGGCCGGTGGGCCAGGACGCTGATGGTGGTCAGGCCCACCAGGGCCCCGGTGGCCAGATGCTCGACGGCGGTGACCACCGTCCGCCTCCCCTGCGCGATGGTGACCTCTTCGGCCTCGCGGAGGATGCCGCCGTCGAACACCATGTCCTGCTCAACGGGAGTCTCAAGGGAAGGATCGACGTCGGCGCCCGCCTGGTTCTCGAGCACGGCCACGGCTTCCAGCCACTCATCCGGGCAACGGTCCGTCCAGTGATGGAGCCGGTACCGCCCGTTGTTGGCTTCATCCGCCTCGGCCTGGAGATCGGCCACGAGTTTGCTGTCCAGCGGCAGTGCACAGGAGCTGAACTGTTCGATGTGCTGAAGTGTGTAGCCGGTCCGGCGCGCGAATTCGACTTCCCGGCTGTCCAACGGCACAAAGCCCTGGCCTGAACCCGGCACCAGCTGGGCCGTCTCGAACTCGTGCAGGGACGCGCCGGGATGGTTGGTGTCAACGAGGATTAAAGTGCGGCCCTCGCTGCGCGCCAGATGTTCGGCCGCGAGGAGCAGCTTGCGGCCCACCCCCTGGCGCTGGAATTCCGGCAGGATGTCCAGGGTGAACTCCGCCATGTCCAGGTTGTCGGTCAGCGGCAGGGCAATGTCCACCGTGCCGATGATCTGTTCTCCGGCCTTGGCCACCAGGATGACTTGGCGCTCATAGGGATCCGCCAGCTCCAGCAGCTTCTCCAGCGGCGTGTACGCGAGGTCATCGCTGCCCCAGGTCTGCATCCGGACTTTGCGGCCCACCTCCACGGCAGCCAGGAAATCCACCGCGTCAGGTGCGTCCAGGGTGTCCGGGATCCACAGCTGCTCGATCCGTACGTCTTCTGCCATAAGGTGCGTCATCCCAGCCGTTTCTGCCATTCGCCCTCATAACCAGCAGGTTTGAATCCAAGCAAATTATTTATCGCCAGCATATGCCGGTTTTCCACGGCGTTCCATGTCAGCACCGAACGCGCCGCGGGCCATCGTTGCTGGGCGGCGCGGAGGTTCGCCGCCTTGATCAGCAATCCCAGCCTCTTCCCGCGGTGCGCGGAAGAGACCAGGGTGTCCTGCTGGGCAATGCTGGCAGGAATGCCCGGCCGCCAGTTCAGGACCGAGTAGGCGACGAGCTGGCCGGTGGGCCTGTGCAGCGCGGCCGCGACCTGGCTCTGCAGGCCGCTGCGGCTGTTCGACTGCTCCTCCTGCCGGACCCTGGCAGCGTCCCAGTCCTCGGCTTCCCAGTCCATCCCGGCAATGGGCACATCCGTGCTCATCCGGTTCTTGAGGACTGCATATTCAGTCACGAGTTCGTCAGGACAGGTATCAGACCAGCCCACCAGGACGTAGCCGGTTGCCCGTGAAGACGCCTCCATCTCCAGTGTGTCGAGTTGATTCGCCGGGACCGGCAGCGTGAGCCGGCTGGCCCTCTCCACCTGCTCAAGTTCGTAGCCTGCACCGGCCGCAAAGGCCACGGCGGGATCATCGGCGGGGAGCCCGCCCGCCCCCGATTTGGCGGGGATCAGCCTGGCTGCGTTCTCCACCGGCCCGGCGGGCAGCTCACAGTAGGCATCCAAGGAAGTGCGGCCGCTTTCCGCGGCCACAGCCTCGGCATGCTCCAGAAGCCGGCGGCCCCAGCCCCGCCGCCGGAAGGCTGCCGCCACGTCCACCATGATCCCTGCCGTGTACGTGTTCTCACGCAGGGGCAGGGTGACGGAGCAGGTTCCCACGGTTTCCTGGCCCAGCCGTGCTATGAAGAGCCGGCGTACCTCATACTCATTGCCGCGCCAGTATTCCAGGCTTTCCATGGCCGTGGGGCAGCGGTCCAGGTCGCCCCATTTCTCCAGCTCATGCTTCTCGCGCAAGGCGTGGCACTCGTGGAAGTCCATCACACCGCCGGTGCCGCCGGCACCGTGGCCTGTCCCGGCGTCGAGCGCTGAAGGAATGGCCACTGCGGTGATCATCAGCTGGTGACCGGTCATCCCCCATCCTAACCATCCATCCGGTTTGGACGAGGGGGCAGGGGCCGCATGGTCCAGGGCTGTTGGGGTTAAACCAAAGGACCGCCCGGCGCAGTGCCGGACGGACCATTTGGTGTGCCGGAATAACCCGGCCGAAGTGCTGTTGAGGACTAGACCTCGGTCAGGACCTTCGTGACGTTGGGGTCGACGGAGATGCCGGGACCGAACGTGGTGGCCACGGTGGCCTTCTGGATGTAGCGGCCCTTGGAAGCGGACGGCTTCAAACGAAGCACCTCTTCCAGTGCTGCTGCGTAGTTCTCGGCCAGCTTGATGGCGTCGAAGGAAACCTTGCCGATGATGAAGTGCAGGTTCGAGTGCTTGTCGACGCGGAAGTCGATCTTGCCACCCTTGATGTCGTTGACAGCCTTGGCCACGTCTGCGGTCACGGTGCCCGTCTTCGGGTTCGGCATCAGGTTACGGGGACCCAGGACCTTACCAAGACGGCCAACCTTGCCCATGAGGTCAGGGGTGGCGACGGCTGCATCGAAGTCGGTCCAGCCGGCTGCGATCTTTTCGATCAGGTCATCGGAACCAACGAAGTCGGCGCCGGCAGCGATTGCTGCCTCAGCCTTGTCGCCCGTTGCGAAGACCAGGACGCGGGAGACCTTACCGGTGCCGTGGGGCAGGATAACGGTGCCGCGGACCATCTGGTCAGCCTTGCGAGGGTCAACGCCCAGGCGGAAGGCAACCTCAACGGTGGCGTCGAACTTGGACGGGTTGGTGTCCTTGGCGAGCGTTACTGCCTCGAACGGCGCGTAGAAGTTCTCCGCGTCGATCTTGGCGGCTGCTGCCTCATATGCTTTGCTGCGCTTTGCCATGCTGCTTATTTCTCCTTGTGCAGTTGTGGTCTGCGGACCGCGCTGGGCCCTGCCACAGCCGAGGATCCTGGAAGGACCCTGCGGCATTACGGTTTTGTGCCGGTTGTCCGGCAGTGGTGCCGGTTTCCCGACGGTGAAGGCTATTAGCCTTCTACGGTGATACCCATGGAGCGGGCGGTACCGGCGATGATCTTCGCTGCGCCTTCGAGGCTGGTGGCGTTGAGATCTTCCATCTTGGTGGTGGCGATCTCGTTGACCTGGGCCTGAGTCAGCTTGGCAACCTTGACGGTGTGCGGGGTGGGTGAACCCTTGGCAACTCCTGCAGCCTTCTTGATGAGCTCTGCAGCCGGCGGGGTCTTGGTGATGAACGTGAAGGAACGGTCTTCGTAGACCGTGATTTCCACGGGGATAACGTTTCCGCGCTGGGCTTCTGTGGCAGCGTTGTACGCCTTGCAGAATTCCATGATGTTGACACCGTGCTGGCCAAGCGCAGGACCGATCGGCGGGGCCGGGTTAGCGGCGCCTGCCTGGATCTGCAGCTTGATGAGGCCGGTGACCTTCTTCTTGGGAGCCAATGTAAGGTCCTTCTCTCAATATCTTCCTGGGACACAGGAGCGTGCCTCAGGTTTTTGGCCGCCATGGCGAGGCGACCGGCCGTTCCGGGGCTGCTAAGCGGGCAGTCCGGAACGAATTCTGTGCGGGTAACTAGATCTTGCTGACCTGGTTGAATGCCAGCGTGACCGGGGTTTCGCGTTCGAAGATCGATACGAGCACCACGAGGGTCTGGGATTCCACCTTGATCTCGGAGATCGTGGCGGGGAGGGTCTCGAACGGCCCTTCCTTGACGATGACCGATTCGCCGACCTCGAAGTCGACGTCAATCTGGGCGGCAGCATGCTTGACGGGCTTGCCCTTTTCGGCCTGCTCTTCTTCGAAGACCGGCGCGAGCATGGAGAAGACTTCGTCGAGGCGCAGCGGCACCGGGTTGTGGGCGTTGCCCACGAAGCCGGTAACACCGGGAGTGTGGCGGACGGCGCCCCAGGAGGCGTCCGTCAGGTCCATGCGGACCAGGACGTAGCCGGGGATCCGGACGCGGTTGATGACCTTGCGCTGAGCGTTCTTGATCTCAACGACCTCTTCCATGGGCACCTGGATTTCGAAGATGTAATCTTCCATGTCCAGGGTCTGGATGCGGGTCTCAAGGTTGGCCTTGACGCGGTTTTCGTAGCCGGCGTAGGAGTGGATGACGTACCAGTCACCCTCCTGGCGGCGCAGCTTGGCTTTGAATTCGTCGGCGGGGTCAACCTCGGCCTTGGCGGCCGCGGCTGCCAGGGCGTCTGCATCAGCGTCGTCGCCCTCCGAGTCGCCTTCAGCAGGTTCGCCTTCTACGGCGTCATCCTCTGAATCGTCTGAATCGTCGGCGGAATCGGCGTCGGCGGATTCGGGCGCAGCGGACTCAACCTCGGACTCTTCACCGGCTTCAGCCGTGGGGGCCGCCGTGTTGTCCGTGGACTCTTCCAGCTCAGTCTCGGTTACCTCGAGCTCCTGCTCAGACACTTGGTCTCCTGCTTCCTCATTGCCTAACATGCCTATTTAAATGGCTCAATTCCGCACACCGCGTGGATTCTTCCGGTTTACCCGGACAAGGCCACGCGGCCTGCGGACGATTCGCCCTAGCGGTCCCCGGGAGCGATCCCGCCGAAGACCCAACTGACAGCGGTTCCAAAACCGATGTCCAGCAGGCTGACGATCACCATCATGATGGCCACGAACACCAGCACCACGAGCGTGTAATTGATCAGTTCCTTGCGGGTTGGTGCAACAACCTTCTTCAGTTCGCCGATGACCTGGCGAATGAAGAGTGCAATACGAGCGAAGAAGTTAGCCTTGGCGTCCTTCTTAGCTGGGCGGCCCTTGGAGCTGCTGGCAGCTGTTTCGGTCACCTGGTCCTCGCTCATCTTTGCAATGTTGGATTACCCGGTTCTGATCAGAACCATGGTTGCTGCGCTTGCTCCGGCATTCCGCCGGAACAGCTTGCGCAGGGCAGACAGGACTCGAACCTGCAACCTGCGGTTTTGGAGACCGCTGCGCTACCAATTGCGCCACTACCCTATGGATCGAAAACAGCATCCTGACAAACTTCCGCAGTTTGCACTGGGGCGCACGTCATCATCCGTGTTTTCAACACCGGAGAACCAGTCTACGCAACAACTTCGTCTACGTCGAACCAGCCTCATTCCGGACCGTCCAATCCGCCCTCGTGGGTGAGTTGACCTGCAGTCACATCCACGCCGGCAGCCCGAACGATCCGCTGAACAGCATAGAGTAGATCACGTCGAATTCCACCATTCAGCCTCCTGGCTGCAAGCGAAGAACGGACCCTGCCATGTCTGCCGCCCGCGTTTCCCAGCGCATTTCCGCAATTGCCGAATCCGCAACCCTGGCTGTTGATGCCAAGGCCAAGGCGCTGAAGGCAGCTGGCCGGCCGGTTATTGGCTTCGGGGCAGGGGAACCGGATTTCCCCACTCCGGACTACATCGTCAAGGCATCCATTGAGGCCGCCAGCCAGCCCAAGTACCACCGCTACTCCCCCGCCGCCGGCCTGCCGGAGCTCAAAAAAGCCATCGCCGAGAAGACCCTGCGCGACTCCGGCTACGCCGTGGATCCGTCCCAGGTCCTGGTGACGAACGGCGGCAAGCAGGCCGTGTACAACACCTTCGCCACGCTGGTGGATCCGGGCGACGAAGTGATTGTTCCCACGCCGTTCTGGACCACCTACCCGGAGGCCATCAGGCTCGCCGGCGGTGTCCCTGTTGAGGTGTTCGCCGGACCTGAGCAGGACTACCTGGTCACCGTTGAGCAGCTTGAGGCCGCTGTGTCGGACAAGAGCAAGATCCTGCTGTTTGTCTCGCCGTCCAACCCCACGGGCTCCGTGTACAGCCCGGAGCAAGTGGCCGAGATCGGCAAGTGGGCCGCCGCCAAGGGGCTCTGGGTGGTCACCGACGAGATCTACGAGCACCTGACGTACGACGGCGTCCCGTTCACCTCCATCGCCACGGCAGCCCCGGAACTCGGCGACAAAGTGGTCATCCTCAACGGCGTCGCCAAGACCTATGCGATGACCGGCTGGCGGGTCGGCTGGATGATCGGCCCGGCCGACGTCATCAAGGCTGCCACCAACCTGCAGTCACACGCCACCTCCAACGTTTCGAACATCATGCAGATTGCAGCCCTCGCCGCCGTCTCCGGACCGCTGACCGCCGTCGACGAAATGAAGGTGGCCTTTGACCGCCGCCGCAAGGCGATCGTTGCCGGCCTGAACGCGATCGACGGTGTTGAGTGCCCGACGCCGAAGGGTGCGTTCTACGTCTACGCGGACGTCCGTGCGCTGCTGGGGAAGGAATTCCCGACGGCGGCAGGCACCGCAACGCCGTCGACCTCCGCCGAACTGGCTGCTTTGATCCTGGATGAGGTTGAAGTAGCCGTGGTGCCGGGTGAGGCGTTCGGCCCCTCCGGCTACCTGCGGCTCTCTTACGCCCTGGGCGACGAGGACCTGGCCACCGGCGTCGCCCGGCTCCAGGACTTCCTGGGCAAGGCCAAGTAGGCACGCTCTCTCACACCCGGTGCTCTATCACTTTTGGTCCCCATTCGAGCCTTATGGGGACCAAAAGTGATAGAGCATCTTTGGGTTAGAGGAGGCGGCGTTCGGCGGCCCACTTGGTCAGCTCGTGCCGGCTGGAGAGCTGGAGCTTGCGCAGCACCGCCGACACGTGGGTTTCCACGGTTTTGATGCTGATGAACAGCTCCTTGGCCACCTCCTTGTAGCTGTAACCGCGGGCGATCAGCCGCATCACTTCGAGTTCGCGGGCAGACAGCCTGTCCAGCTCGTCGTCGGCAATATCGGCCGGAGCGGTGCCGAAGGCGTCCAGCACGAAGCCGGCCAGCCGGGGCGAGAATACGGCGTCGCCGCCGGCCACGCGGAACACTGCGTCGGTGATCTCGGCCCCGGAAATCGTCTTGGTGACATACCCCCGGGCACCGGCGCGGATGACTGACACCACGTCCTCGGCGGCGTCGGAGACGCTCAGGGCCAGGAACTTGGTGGTGGCCAGCAGCGCCGCGGAACCCGCGATGACTTCCCGGCCGCCGCCGCCCAGGCCACCGGGCAGGTGCACGTCCAGGAGCACCACTTCCGGACGCTCCTGCGCGATCACGGCGATGGCCTGCTCAACCGTTGCCGCTTCCCCCACTACCTGGATGCTCTCAGAGAGGTCGGCCTTGAGTCCCGAGCGGAAGATGGCGTGGTCGTCCACGATGACCACCCTGACCGGCGTTGCGGGGCGGATGGGCCCGGTCCCCTGTACGTTGTTCATGATTTCCCTTCCGCGTTTTCCGTTTGGAGCGCCGGCATTCCCAGCCGCACCTCAGTGCCGTTGGGCGTGCTGGTGATGGAGGCGGACCCGCCGTGGCGTTTCATGCGTCCGATGATCGATTCGCGGACACCGAGACGGTCTTCGGGCACATCCTGCAGGTCGAAGCCCGGCCCCCTGTCCTTGATGAAGATTTCCGTCCGACCATCGGAAACTTCGAGGTAGACAGAGACGGTCCCGCCGCCGTGCCGGGAGGCATTGAGCATCGCCTCACGGCTGGCCTGAACCAGGGCTTCATGGGATTCGGTCATGGCTGTGTCCCCGACGCTCACCACCTCCACGGCGTTGCCGAGCGAGTCTTCCACCTCGGCACCCACTGCCTTGATGCGGTCCGAAAGCTGGCCCGCCTCCTTACCCGGGTCCTGGAACAGCCAGCTCCTGAGCTCACGTTCCTGCGCCCGGGCGAGCCGGACAACGTCGTGCTCGTTTCCCGCCCGCCGCTGGATCAGGGCGAGGGTCTGGAGGACGGAATCGTGCAGGTGGGCAGCGATCTCGGCCCGCTCCGTTTCACGGATACGGCCCGCCCGCTCAGTTTCCAGGTCCCGCCAGAATTTGAGGGCCCACGGAAGGAGTACCAGCACCACGCCGCCCAGCACCGCCACCGATGCCAGCAGCGCCAGCCAGGTCTGTTCCCAGGATCCGGAACCGGACACCATCACCAGCACGCCGGCAACCACCAGAGCCAATCCGGCGGCCAGGCGCGCCCAGCCGCCTGCCTGATCGGCCTTGGTTTTGTCCACGAGCCCCGCGCGGCGGGTTTCGTCGAGCTGCATCCAGGCGATGGCTGCACCGCCCAGCACGGCAGCCGCGGGGATAAGGGTCTCGAGGGGCACGTCCACGCCCAGGAGCCGGGCAATCATGATGCCCGCCACGAGGAGGAGGCCGGCACCCAGCAGAATCTCCTTGCCATAGCGCATGCTGCGGACCCGGAACCACGGCGGCCGCACGGCGGCCCGGTAGCCCGACCCGTAGCCGGCAGCGGGCCCGCCGGGGGAAACCCCCGGGGCGTCAGCACCGGCGTCGGGATTTCCCCACCAGGGAGCGGCCGCGGGCGAGCCCTGCGACGGCGCCGCCGAGTGCGGCCCAGCGCTCGGTGACGGGTCAAGGCTGACGGCCGGGGCAATGGGCGACGCCGGACGCCTGGCGTTTCGCCGTGCGCTTTCGTCCGCCGTGGGGACCATGATCCACAGCCACGCGTAGAAGGCCAGCCCGGCGCCGCCGGCGAGGGTTGCGAGCGCCATGCCGATCCTCACGCTTTTCACCGGCCAGCCCAGATGCGCCGCGAGGCCGGCACATACGCCCGCGATGACGCGGTCGCTGCTGCGGACAAGCGGTGGGCGGGTGAGGGCGGTGGTCATGTGTCAATCCAAGCACGGATCAGGGTTCCCCGGACCCGATTCCGGCCTGAACCGGGGGTAACTCAGGGGCGAGTCAGGGTGTTCCCCAGTAGAGCTGCGTCGCCCCGGACGGCAGGATCGAAGTATGAACTCCCAGACCCCCACCCCCGATGACGGCCAGCCCACGGAACCGCTCCCCCCTCGCGACCCGGACCAGCCAACCGAACCCCTGCTGCCACCCCCGGCTGCTTCGCAGGACACACCCCCGGCCGCCGGTCCCTATGCCGGCCCCTACGCAAGCCCGTATTCCGGCCCGTCCGCCGGCCCTTACTCCAGCGCCAAAGCACCGGGCCAGTCCGGTGACTTCTTCACCTGGGTCCGGAGCCACGGCATCCAGCGCGGAGGCGACCGGTGGATCGGCGGTGTCTCCAGCGGCATCGCGCACCGGATGGGCATCGATCCGCTGATTGTCCGCGGCATCTTCATTGTCCTCACCCTCTTCGCCGGAATCGGCGTCCTGCTCTACGGCCTGGCGTGGGCATTCCTTCCCGAACCCGACGGGCGCATCCACGTCCAGGAAGCTGGCGCCGGCCGCTGGTCCAGCGGCATGACAGGCGCGCTGATCACCACCGTGGTGGGACTCACCGGGCTGGGCGGCGGATTCTGGGGCTGGAGCCGCAACGGCTTCGGCGGATTCCTCTGGACCGTCTTCTGGGTGGGCGGCGCCATCTACTTCATCTACTACCTGACCCAACGCAGCAAGGCCCGGAATGGAGCTCCCATGAACGCGACACCGCAGCCGGCCGGCGGAGACTCCGGTTACTCGGCCTCCTATCCCACAACCCCCTATGCCGCGCCGTTTGCGGCCACGGACTCTGCTTCGACCCGCACATCCGGCACGTCCGGCAGCGCACCCTACCTTCCGGTCCCGCCGTCGGGCGTCAACCCGCCTTACGGCGGCGGCACTTACGGCGGCGGCAGCTACGGCGGGGGCGGCAGCGACGGCGGTGCCTACGGCGGCTACCAGCCACCGCAGGGCCCGGCCCGGGCACCCAAGGTCCGCCCCTCCGGCCCCGGTGCCCCGGCAGTAGCCATCACAGCCGGAACAGCACTCCTGGTGGGTGGCGGGCTCAAGGCCCTGGACGCCGGCAACGTGATCAACCTCGGTGACGCCGCCAACGCGATCGTCTGGGCCAGCGGCGCAGCCGTCCTGGGCCTGGGCATCCTCATCGCGGGCCTGCGCGGCCGGACGTCCGGAATCCTCGGTTTCTTCGCCGTTGTTGCCTTGGTGATCGGCGGCATCTTCAACGTGGTGGGCAACGGCGACAGGGTCCGCTTCAGCCAGGTCGACTGGGCACCGACGAGCCAGCAGCAGGCGGCCGATGGCTTCAGCGTCACCGGCGGCCGGGGAACCGTTGACCTCACCCAATTGGCCGCTCAGGCCCCGCTGGACTCAGACGTCGTGGTTCCCCTGGACATCACGGCGAGCAACGTCACCGTGATCCTCCCCAGCAACATTCCAGTGGACGTGAGGGCAGACATGACGCTGGGGAACCTCAACGAAGGCACCAACCACCGGGGCGGCATTACCTCCCGGGAATCCAGCTACAACACCGACAAGCCAGGCGGCCACCTGATCATCCGGATCGACGGCACCGTCAGCAACGTCACCATCCAGGAAGGAAACTGACATGAGCAGCTTCGATCCGGCACCAGACCCATACACTCCGGAAAGCACGACGGCGGCCGGCCAGCCCGGAGCCGACGCACCCCAGCAGCCATCCGCCCGCGTGGGCACCATAGTCTGGGGCCTCATCGTGATGGCGCTGGCCGCCCTGATCATCATCGCCCAGCTGGGCGTGGTGACCCTGAACGGCACCTACGTGCTGATCGGCCTTATGATCGGCGCCGGCGCCGCGCTGGTGATCGGCGGGCTGCTCTCGGCCCGGAAACGTGACAACGAACCCACAACAGGGAAGTCTTGAACCATGGACAAGTTCTTCAGCATCGTCAGGGGCTTCGGCCTGAAACGTGGACCCCAACGCTGGCTGGGAGGTGTGTGCGGCGGCATTGCGGCAAAGCTCAATGTGGATGTGGCCTTCGTCCGGATCGCTTTCCTGGTCTTCTGCCTCCTCCCCGGCCCCGCCGTCGTCCTCTACGTTGCAGCGTGGCTGGTCCTTCCCGACCAGCAGAACTCCATCCCGCTGCAGAACTTCCTGGACCGCCGCTCCATCAGCTGAACTCATGTAAGAACCGCAAGGCCCTCGCTCCCCGGAGATCCTTCCCGGAGCGGGGGCTTCTGCTGTCCTTGTCCACCGGCCGGTGGACAACAGGTTCAACCGGCCGGGCCTGTTGACCGGCACCCCGGGACTGCAACGCTGGACGCATGAACACTTCCCTCATCCCCGGGCAGCGGCAATCCCCTGATGCCATCACCGTGCGCGGCCTCAACAAAACGTACGGCCTGCCCAAAGGCGGGACCCTCACGGCCGTGGACCAGCTGGACCTCACCATCCGCGCAGGCGAAACCTACGCCCTTCTAGGTCCCAACGGCGCCGGCAAGTCCACCACCATCGAGATCCTGGAAGGCCACCGGAAACCTGACAGTGGCGAGGTCATGGTTCTGGGAACGCGCCCCTGGAAGGCGGCACCGTCCTTCCGCGCCCGGATCGGTATCGTCCTCCAGGAGGCCACCGACTCCGGTGAACTCAAGGTTTCCGAGGCCCTGCGGTCACTGGCTTCCTGTTTCCCGGCGCCCCGGCCAGTGGACGACGTCATCGAAGCCGTAGGACTCGGCGGCAAGGGCGGCGTCCGGATCTCAACCCTTTCGGGCGGCCAGCGGCGCCGGCTGGACGTGGCGCTGGGGATCATCGGCAACCCGGACGTCCTGTTCCTGGACGAACCCACCACAGGCTTCGATCCGGAAGCCCGTCGACAATTCTGGGACCTCATCCGCCAGCTGAGCAGCGGCGGCACCACCATTGTCCTCACCACGCACTACCTGGACGAGGCCGAGCAGCTGGCGGACCGGATCGGCGTCATCAACCACGGGCGTCTGATCGCCGAAGGCAGCCCGCAGGAGATCGGCGGCCCGGGCCTCCGGGTGCCCCGCGTCCGGTGGCGGGATGCTTCCGGCCTTCGCGAAGTGGTGACCGAGCAGCCTGCTTCCCTGGTCGCGTCGCTGTCCGACGGCGGCGCGATAGAGCCGGCGGAGCTCGCCGTCGTCCGTCCCAGCCTTGAGGACATTTACCTCCAGCTGATCGGTGCCGTGGACGGCGCCGAAAACTCTGCCGAACCATCCGCCGCACGATCTACGGAAGCATCGTCCGTTTCAGGAGCCCTCCGATGAGCACAGCAGTCCCCGCATCCGTCTCCCACGCCACCGGCCGTCCGGCCTGGCGCCCGTCAGTCCTGCGCCTGGGACTTGGCCGGGTCCTGCTGGAGATCAAACTATTTAACCGTGACGTGCTATCTCTGGTCCTGGTCCTCTTCTTCCCGATCCTGATGATGTCCCTGTTCGGGACTGTTTTCGGTGACGAGCCGGTCTTCGGGGCCGGCCCGGACGGGCAGGGCGGCATCACCCCGGCGCACTACTATCTGCCCGGCATGCTTGCGCTGAGCACCATCCTCAGCGGGTTCCAGAACCTCAGCAGCTACGTGGCCACCGAGCGTTTCAACGGCACGGTGAAGCGGCTGGCCGGTACGCCACTGCCCGCGGCCTCGTACTTCATCGGGAAAACAGGCCAGACGCTCTACCTGATCGTGGCCCAGACTGTCCTCCTATTGCTCGCGGCGGCCGTCCTGTTCGACGTGCCGCTGCCCCGGGATGCCGGGCAGTGGGGCATGGTGGCGCTGCTGATGATCCTGGCCACGGCTGCCTGGGCCACAGTGGCCATCGCGTTCACCGCCTTGCCGAAGTCAGCACAAAGCGCGTCCACCCTGGCGGTCCTGCCAGTACTGCTCCTGTCCTTCACATCGGGTGTGTACTTCCCGTTCTCCCAGCTTCCGGACTGGCTGCAGTCCGTGACCAATTTCTTCCCCCTCCGCTGGACGGCGAGCGCGTTCAGGTCTGTTTTCCTGCCCGCCGGTTTTGAAGCCGTTGAGCCCGGCGGCACCTACAACCTGCCGCTGACGTTCCTGGTCCTGGGTATCTGGGTGGCCGCGGGTGCCGTGCTGGCCCGGTTGGCGTTCCAGTGGCCGCCGCAGAAGTAGCCGGCTCCGTGCCGCAGCAACCGCCGATCTTGGTAGCCCGGCGGCACGCCGATAGGGTGCACCCATGAGCTATATGAGCGGACGGACCGAGCGGCTGCTGCCGGCACGGTCCGTGTGGGCCACCTCCATGGTCTGGTGGCACGCCGGCTTCTACGCCGCACTGGCCAGCGTGTCGTATTTCGCCATGTTCGGCGACGAGCGCGAGCCGGGGACGCCCCTGGTCGTTGGTGCGCTGTTGCTCCTGGGGGCCGCGTACCCGTTCCTGACCCGGACCAAGGATCTCCGGACACTGCGGCCCACCATCTACGTGGCACTGCTGGTGGCGGTGGTGGTGTTCCTGTCCTTTGTGTACGACGGCGCCGGGGTCCTGCTGTTTGTGGCCTTCCCGCAGGTCTGGATGTTCACGTCCTCACAGCGCCAGGGCGTAGCAGCCACCGCCGCGCTGTGCGTCGGCGTGGCCGTTGGCCAGATCAACCGCTGGGGACTCGCCGGCACGGAGGTTTACGGCATCACGGCCCAGTTGGTGACCTCGTTTGTGGCCAGCTGCATGATCGGACTCTGGATCTCGAAAGTCATTGAGCAAAGCGAACAGCGTGCCGAGCTGCTGGCCGAGCTCGAGGCCACCCGCCACGAACTGAACAACGCGGAACAGGCACGCGGTGCATTGGCTGAGCGTGAGCGGATGGCCCGGGAAATCCACGACACGCTGGCCCAGGGGTTCACATCCATCGCGATGCTCTCCGAAGCGGCGCAGGCCCAACTCAGGGCGCAACCCGAGGCCCCCTCCGGGCTGGTGCGCAGCCTCACCGCCATCACGCGGACGGCCCGGGAGAACCTCGCGGAAGCGCGGGCCCTAGTGGCCTCAGGCGTCCCGTCCGATGTGCAGGGCGGAGACCTCCTGGCGGCACTGAAGCGGCTGCCGGAGACCCTGCACCTGGACAGCATCCGGCTGACCGTGGAGCTGCCCGACAACCTGCCCCCGCTGCCGTCCACGCAGCAGGTGGCACTGCTCCGGACCGCCCAGGAGGCACTCAACAACGTCCGCAGGCATTCCGGAGCCACGGCCGCGGAGGTACTTATGGATAACCCTGCCGGCGACCCGCCGCTGCTCCGGCTGACCGTCACGGACAACGGGCAGGGCTTTGACGTCTCGGCGGATCACCTGGGGTTCGGCCTGAAGTCGATGGCTGCCCGGCTGGACGAAATCGGTGGCCGGCTGCAGGTCACTTCCGCGCCGGGCGCCACCCGGCTGGTGGCGGTGGTCCCCACCGAGGCCCTCGGGCCCGGCGGCACAGACACCGGACCAGGGACCCGCGGTACGGACGCACCCCTGCCCGGAGCCGTGACATGAGCCTCCCGGAAACTGTGACTGTTGTCCTCGCCGATGACCACCCCGTGGTCCGGAGCGGCCTGGCCGCGCTGCTGGACACCGCGGACGGCATCGATGTGGTGGCCGCCGCGGCCAACGGCGTGGAGGCGGTGGACGCTGTCAGCCGGCTGCGCCCCGCCGTCGTCCTGATGGACCTGCGGATGCCCGTCCTTGACGGCGCCGGCGCCACGGCGCAGATCCGGGACCGGTTTCCTGACACCAAGGTGCTGGTGCTGACCACGTACGACGACGACTCCGACATCATTCGCGCCGTGGAGTCAGGGGCGGTGGGCTATCTCCTGAAGGACACGGCCGGGGACCGCATCATCGAGGCCGTGCGCGCTGCAGCGCGCGGTGAGACGGTTCTCGCTCCGCCGGTGGCGGCACGCCTGGTCTCGCGGATGCGCGCGCCTGAACTGCCGCGGCTGACAGCCCGGGAGGTGGAGGTCCTTCGCTGTGTGGCGCAGGGATTGAGCAATCCCGAGGTGGCCACCGCGCTCCATATCGCCGAGGCGACGGTCAAGACGCACCTGCTGCGGATCTTCAACAAGCTGGACGTGGACGACAGGACCCGTGCCGTGGTCCTGGCCATGGAGCGGGGCCTTTTGTAACCGGTTTGTGTCGTAACGCACACTGCCGACTACAATCTAGGTGAGCTCAGCGTGGCGCTCTGCCTGTAAACCTTCACACCAGGATTTGAGCCGAGACATGAAAATTGGAATTCTTACCAGCGGCGGCGACTGCCCCGGACTGAACGCTGTCATCCGCGGAGCCGTCCTCAAGGGCATCGCCATCCACGGCCACGAATTCGTGGGGTTCCTGGACGGCTGGCGGGGTGTCGTCGAAGGCGACATCATCGACATCCCCCGCAGCATGGTCCGCGGCATCGCCAAGCAGGGTGGCACCATCCTGGGCACCTCCCGCACCAACCCTTTTGAAAACGGCGGCGGGCCGGAGGTCATCAAGGCCCACATGGACCGCCTCGGCATCGACGCCATCATCGCGATCGGCGGCGAAGGGACCCTCGCGGCCGCGAAACGCCTTACCGACGTCGGTCTCAAGATCGTGGGTGTCCCCAAGACCGTGGACAACGATCTTGACGCCACCGACTACACCTTCGGTTTTGATACGGCCGTCCAGATCGCCACCGAGGCCATCGACCGGCTCCGGACCACGGGCGAGTCCCACCACCGCTGCATGATCGCCGAGGTCATGGGCCGCCACGTTGGCTGGATTGCCCTGCACGCCGGCATGGCCGCCGGCGCCCACGCCATCCTGATCCCCGAGCAGAAGGTCAGCATCGAGCAGATCACCGAATGGGTCCAGGAAGCCCATGACCGTGGCCGCGCCCCGTTGATTGTTGTTGCCGAGGGCTTTGTTCCGGACCACATGGAATCCCCGCACTCCGAGCGCGGCCTGGACACGTTCGGCCGGCCCCGTCTGGGCGGCATCGCGGACCGGCTCGCCCCCGAGATCGAAGCCCGCACCGGCATCGAGACCCGCGCCACGATCCTGGGGCACATCCAGCGCGGCGGCGTCCCGTCCGCGTTCGACCGTGTGCTCGCCACCCGCCTGGGCATGGCGGCGATCGACTCCGTGGTGGAGGGCTACTGGGGCACCATGGTGGCCCTCAAGGGCACCGACATTGAGCACGTGAGCTTCGACAAAGCTCTGGGCCAGCTGAAGACCGTACCGCAGAACCGCTACGACGAGGCTGCGGTCCTGTTCGGCTAAGCCTGTTCAGCGCGAACGGACACTTGAGGCCCTCCGCTGTGGGGCCTCAAGTGTCCGTTCGCGCTTCCCTGTGCTGGGTAGGCTGGGGATATGACTCTTGACCCCGGTTCCGCCGCCATCATCCAGCTCGCTTGGGCCCGGCATTTGGGGCTCGACGACGGCGCTTTCGCTGCGTCGCTGAGTTCCGGCGAGCGGATGGTCCGGGCCGACGCCGCTGCAGAGACTGTGGAGTTCGTCAGGCTGTTCGGCAGCTCGGCACTGGTGGGGCCCCAATGGGTCATTGACGCCGCCGCCGGAATTCCGGACGAGGAGATGGCCCATCATGTGACGCTCCTGACCCTGACCCGGTCCCACGGAGGCCACGGACTGGGCTCGGCGGCGCTGTTCTTCGCCGACGACCTGCCCCTGCGCCAGCCCTCCGAAGAACTCACCGTGTCCCACGGAAACCCCGAGGCCATCGAGCTCGAAGGCCTGTGCCCGCCGGACGACGTCAACGAAGTGCACCTGTCAGAACTCGAGAACCGGTACACGATCCTCCACGAGGTGGACGGGCGGCGCCTTCCGGTGGCATGCGGCGCCTATGGGGAATGGGAAGGACTTCTCGCGCAGATGGGAGTCCTGGTGGACCCCGAGTGGCGGCGACGCGGGCTGGGATCCGTGGCCGCTTCCATCGCCGCCCACGAGGCCCTCGCGGCGGGCCTCACCGTCCAGTGGCGCGCCGAAGTCAGCAACACCGGGGCGGTGGCCCTGGCGCGCCAGCTGGGCCTGTCCACGGGCGGCATCCAGACCAGCGTGCACCTGGGCTGACGCCGGCTGACGCTTAAGTCGCCTGGTTGGCGTCCTGTACAGCCGCAGGAGCCGCCGACTGACCGCCCCAACCCGCCACTGCCTGGGGCTTGGCGAAGAACAGTGCGACGGCTGCGCCCACCAGGATCACCCCGGCAGGAAGCAGGATGGACTGGCCCATCGCCGTCGAGAATCCCTCATGCAGCGCCTCGGGCAACAGTCCGGAGAGTTCCATTCCGCCCGCCCCGGGACCTTGCGCGGGAAGCTCGGCGGCCAGGCGTGCCTGGATGAGCACGGCGATGGCCGCACTTCCCAGTACCGCGCCGATCTGGCGCGTGGTGTTGTAAACCCCGGAACCTGCACCTGCCTGGCGCGGCGGCAGATTGCGCGTGGCCGTGGAGCTCAGGGGCGCCCAGATGCCGGCATTCGCGAACCCGAGGACGGCACTGGGCAGGAGGAAGACCAGGATGGGTGTATCCGGGTGCATCAGGGCCGAGTTCCAGAACAGCGCCACAGCCATCAGGACCAGGCCGCCGGCAGTGATGTACTTCGGATTAACGCGGTCGATGATTTTGCCCACCGCGGGCGCCAGCCCGCCGGAGATCAGGGCCATGGGAACCATCATGAGCGCCGATTCGGTGGGCGTCATGCCCCGCACCAGCTGGTAGTAGAAAATGAGCGGCAGTGCGAAGGCGGTGACGGTGAAGCCAACGGTGGTGATCCCGATGTTTGCCAGGGAGAAGTTCCGGTCCCGGAACAGGTCCAGCGGAAGGAGCGGCTCACCTTTGTTGAAGCGCTGCCAGAGAATGAACCCCCCGAGGACCACTATCCCGGCGATGATGAGGCCCCAGACACTGATGGGGCCGGCGATGGTCCCCCAGTTGTACGTCTCGCCTTCCTGGATGCCGAACACCAGGAGGAAGAGCCCGACGGCGCTGAGCAGCACGCCCGGGATGTCGAACTTATGGGGGTGCGTGCTGAGGGTGGGGACGAACCGCCAGGCGAGGATAAATCCGACGATGCCGACCGGCACGTTGATGAAGAAGATCCATTCCCAACCGAGGCTGTCCACGAGCAGGCCGCCCAGGATTGGACCCACCAGCGTGGCCAGGCCCGCGGTGGCGCCCCAGAGGCCCATCGCGGCGCCCCGGCGGTCCGGCGGGAAAATCCTGGTGATCACAGCCATGGTCTGGGGTGTCATGATGGCGGCACCCAGACCCTGGAAGATCCGTGCGGTGATCAGCGTCTGGACGTCACCGGCCAGACCGCACCAGAGGGAGGCGAGCGTGAAGACCACGAGGCCGGAGAGGTAGAGCTTCTTGGGTCCGAAGCGGTCGCCAAGCCGGCCGGTGATCAGCAGCGGCACGGCGTAGGCCAGCAGGTAGGCGCTGGTCACCCAGATCACGGCGTTGATGTCCGTCCCCAGCCCCTCCATGATGCTGGGGTTGGCCACCGACACGATGGTGGTGTCGATCAGGATCATAAAGAACCCGATGACCAGTGACCAGAGGGCTGGCCAGGGCCGCTTTACATTCTCCAAGCGTCAGTTCCCCAGCAGATCCAGGATGTCGGTGCGGGCGAACATCTGCGCTGCAGCCCGGGCGGAGGGACTGCCGGCGTCGGGATCTGCACCGGCGTCCAGCAACACGCGGGACACGTCCGTGTAGCCCTTGAATGCTGCGCCGGCCAGTGGGGTCTGGCCGCGGTCGTTGGCCGTATTGGCCTCTCCGCCGTGCTCGAGGATCAGCTGCACCGTCTCCGCGTGGCCGTGGTAGGCGGCCAGCATCAGCAGGGAATCCCCGGCCGTGTTGGTCATGGTGGCCGGAGCCCCGGCGTCAAGATACGTGCGCAGGAGACCGGTGTCCCCCTCCCGGGCAGCCTGGAAGAGCCGGTGGGCCAGCGCCACAGCCTCGTCGTCGGGCGTTGAGGCGTCAGGCGCAGCGGCATCGGGTTTGGCGGCGCCTGTTGAAGCTGCGTCGGGTGCGGTGTTCTCGGTCATCAGCGGGTCCCCCTCAGGAATCCAGTCTGGCGCCCCACTACCTGGCCGGCGTCGGGAGCAACAATTACTTCCTGGGCAGCGATGTAAGGCTCCTCGCCGTCCAGCACGGTCAACATTTCATCCGGTGCGACGGACCGTTTGATGACGGCCAGCGCCACCGGGCCCATTTCGTAGTGCTGGGCAACGGACGTCACTGTCCCGACCTTCCGCTCCCCGAGCATGACCTGGCTGCCGGGGGCGGGCATGGTGTGCTGCGACCCGTCCAGCTGCAGGAACACCAGGCGCCGCGGCGGATGGCCCAGGTTGTGCACGCGGGCGATGGTCTCCTGGCCCTTGTAGCAGCCCTTGGAGAGGTGCACGGCGGTGCGGAGCAGGTCCAGTTCGTGCGGAATGGTTTTGTCATCGGTTTCGGCGCCCAGCCTGGGGCGCCACGCAGCGATGCGGAGGGCTTCGGCCGCCATTACGCCGGCGAGTGGGCGGTCGGCCAGGGTTTCCTCAAGGTCGGCGGCCGGCACCAGGTACTCGATCCAGGGCCGCTCCAGCCCGGGGTGTCCTTCTTCCGGGACCACGGCGTAGGAGTAGCCGCCGGCGCCCACATGCGGCCACGGATCCCGCCAGGCCAGCAGTCCGGACCATTCCTCCACAGTCTTGGTGGACCCGAGGACGGCCCAGTCGGCGGAGACGTCGGTGATCTCGACGCGCAGCATGAACTTCATTTTGTTCAGCCACTCAGCCAGCGGTGCAGCCTCGGCGGCCTCAACAATCAGCCAGGTGGTCCCGCCGTCGTCCACTACGCGGGCGTCAAACTCGATCCGGCCCTGGACACTCAGCAACAGCAGCTCGCTTGACTCCCCCGGCTGCAGGCCGGTGACCTGCTGGGAAGACAGGGTGTTCAGCCAGGTCAGCCGGTCCGGACCGCTGACCGTCACCACGCCGCGGTGGGAGAGGTCGACGACGGCGGTACCGGCTGCGAGGGCGCGCTGCTCACGCAGCGGCTCACCGTAGTGGGATGCGACGCCGGCGTCCGCGCCGGTGGCCTCGACGGCGCCGGGGCGCGACAGTAGGGGGCTGGGAGTAGTCATATTGGGGGAACGTCCTTAGGTCAGTAGGTATTCCGGTCTCGGTCAGCGGGTCTTGCTCCCCACCCGCTCCCTAACCTCGCAAGCTCGGCCAGGGAACCCTGCGGTCGTGGCCCCAGGCGACCACCGGGGGCGGCGTCAGCGGTACTCCGGGTTCTCGAAGTCGAAGCGTGTTCCGGCTTTCCATTCTTCAGGAAGATTGCCGTACGCGGGAATCCCGCCGGCGTCCTTAAGCATCCGGGCGAAATGCAGCAGGTTCCATGTCATAAACGTGGTGTTGCGGTTGGTGAAGTCGGATTCGGGGCCGCCGGAGCCTTCGTCAAGATAGCTCGGGCCGGGGCCAACCGGGCCGATCCAGCCGGCGTCGGCCTGGGGAGGGATGGTGAAGCCGACATGCTGCAGGCTGTACAGCACGTTCATGGAGCAATGCTTGATGCCGTCCTCGTTGCCGGTGATCAGGCAGCCGCCAACTTTGGGGTAGAACACCCATTGGCCCTTGTGGTTGAGTTCCCCCGAATGCGCGTAAAGCCGTTCGATCAGCTTCTTGGTCTGGGAGGAGTTGTCGCCCAGCCAGATCGGCCCGGCAACCACCACGATGTCCGCTTCTTCAACAGCCGGGTACAGTTCCGGCCACTCGTCCGATGGCCAGCCGTGCTCAGTCATGTCCGGGTAAACACCGCTGGCGATGTCGTGATCGACAGTCCTGATCACGCGGGTGCCCACGCCCTGCTTCTCCATGATGAGGCGGCTGACGTTGATAAGGCCCTCGGTGTTGCTCGTCTCCGGCGACCGCTTCAGGGTCCCGTTGAAGAACACAGCCTTCAGGTCGCTGTAATCCGTGGAGTTTTGCGGTGCAGCCATGACGCTCCCTTGATTCACTCGTGGGTGAAGCCCAGGAAGCCAAGTCTACTGAGGATCGGCAGGGCGTCAGGAAACCTTTTTCAGGAAAGCCGAGGCGTGCGCCTCGAGGCCTTTGCCGGGCTGCGACGCCCCGCCGGTGGCCACGTCCCAGCGCCAGAGCAGGTTGCCGTCCACCAGTCCGAAGATCCGGGTGGCCGCGCTGTAGTCCTTGGAATGGCTGCCGCGCATCACCATGTCGGTGGTCAGCTGGATCTGCGGGCCCTTGATCTGCCCGTAGTAGAGCTCGGAGATCCCGCCGGGATGGGCGATGGACACAGAGATATCGAACCCGCCGTCTTTATTGCGGTGCGCTTCGACTTCATCGGCGCTCTTGAGGGCGGGAACAATATCGGCCGGAATCAGGCCCGGTCCGCCGTCGGCATCAAGCTGTTTGCGCTCCAGCGCCCAAAAACCGGTCTCAACTGTCAGCGGCCGCAGGCGCGTGCCGTCGTCGTCAGTTAACCAGCTCTCCGCGCGGTACTGAAGATACGGCAGGCCGTTGTGCGTGAAGGAGACATGCTGGAGGAAGTGCTCCGAGTCCTCGTCCCCGCTGCCGAGCCGGCCGCTGCCTTCCCACTCACCAATGAGCCAGGAAAGCGGAACAAGTTCGGGTGTCAGGTCTGTAGGAATTTCTATCGGCACGGCAATAACCTCAGGAAAATGCTAGCTCGTTGAACGGGTTTACTTCTGGCCTTTGAAGAGGCGGTAAACCACAAAGCCGGCGAACCAGGCCATGGACAGGCTGGCGATGCCGAGCAGGACGAGGAAGAAGATTTCAAATGCAAGTACGGACATGATGCCATCCTAACCGGTTAGTAGATGAGTAGTTTGTCTATGAAGTAAGCCAGGGAGCCCACGGCCGAAACCGGCGCAAGGCCCATGCTAACCGCAGCCAAAAGATTCAGCGGACCGCCGCGGAGTGTTACGAGTCGGCGGAAGCTGACCAGCACGGCGCCCACCACAACACCGAAGATCGCCGCCGGCAGAACAGCAATATCGGAGAAGACCAGGCCAGCGAGCGGCCCGGCAAGTCCTGCCATCACGATGCCGAGGGGGGCCACGATGCTGTCCGGCCAGCGGATGAGGCCGGCCAGCAGCGCCACGGCAGCGCTGATGGCTGCCACCAGGAGCATCTCGCGGACGCCGTTGAAGCGCGCGCCGGCGACCCAGCCTGCTCCCAGGCAGGAGAGGAGCACACCGGCGCAGCAGCCCAGGGTGGATTCAAGCCGCTGGGCCTGGCCGGTGCCTCGGATGAGCTGCACCACAAACACGGCCATCATTCCCAGCGCCATAAATGCAGGCGTCCAGTCCAGGAAACCCGGGGCGGGGACAAAGCCGGCCGCGAGCGCCGATCCGACGCCGGGCAGCGCAATGACGGCTGCAAGGGTCTTTTTCGCGGGGATGCGGAGAAAGTGGGGCCAGCCGATGCCTACCGCCACAGCAATCACCGCGGCGACGCCGATGAGTGCCTCGCGTGAGATGTAGACGCCGGCGATGATCGCTGCGAGTCCCGCCACTCCGACAACACCGATGACCCACGAGCCCAGTGACTTTGCCGGGGCCTGCACCTCGGCGGTCATCGGGAACCCGGCCTGCCGGTTCGCTTCGGCTTCGACTCTGCACTCAATTCGTGGCATCCCATTCTGGCTGTGGACCCGGCGGCTCTGCCTTCGGTGTCAGGGCGTTCTGCCCCACGGATCAATCCTGCCTTATGTGACCCGGATATGTCGCAAAACGAAGGTTTGAGGGGGCGGAATCCGTGCTGTCGTGCAGGCCGGTGGGTATACTCAGAGTTCAGCTACGCTTCCTGCTACGGATGCCGGCCGGATAGATTCTTAGCCGGCCAAGTCCGCTGCAGTGAGATAGTACCGGCCGGTGAAAACCCGGTTCAGTCGCCCAAAGATGCGCGGACGCCCCTTGGAGGAACAATGTCGCACATCCTGCTATTGACGAACAGCACCGGTTCTTCGGTAGACATTCTGCCTGCCCTGGAATTGCTGAACCACCGCGTGCACATCCTCGCCGCGGAACCCACAGCCCTGCTGGAAACCGATCCCTGCGATATTGTGCTTCTCGACGCCCGCAAGGACCTGGTAGGCGCCCGCTCCCTCACCCAGCTGCTCAAGGCCACAGGTTTGAGCGCGCCCTTGGTCCTGATCCTGACCGAGGGCGGCATGGCCGCTGTTTCTTCGGCCTGGGCCGTGGATGACATCGTGCTCGATTCAGCCGGTCCCGCCGAAGTGGAAGCCCGCATCAGGCTCTCCGTGGCGCGGGCAGTTCCGGACAAGGATGACGCCCCCACGGAGATCCGCGCGGCAGGTGTGGTCATCGATGAAGCGAGCTACACTGCCCGCGTGAACGGCGCCCCGCTGAACCTGACGTTCAAGGAATTCGAACTCCTCAAGTACCTGGCCCAGCACCCCGGCCGCGTCTTCACCCGCCAGCAACTGCTCACCGAGGTGTGGGGCTATGACTACTACGGCGGCACGCGCACCGTGGATGTCCACGTCCGGCGGCTGCGTGCCAAACTCGGCGCGGACCACGAAAACCTGATCAGCACTGTCCGGAACGTCGGCTACCGCCTGACCCTGGTGCGGCAGCAGGAAGACGAACTGACGGAAGCCTGACACCGTTCAGACAGCAACAGCCCCGGACCAGTGGTCCGGGGCTGTTGCTGTCTTAGTCAGGCTGTATTTGTGGAGGACATACGGGTCGAACGTATCGAGGCCACCCCACTGGTGGATCCCCCTCGTTCCCACCGTTAGCGGCGGGTGAGATATCGACTATACGTGCCTGCCCCGGGGCCATCAAATCGGAGCGCCTTCCGGCCGGGGCGTATAGCCTAGCCTCATGAGTCCTGCGCACCCGGAAAAATGGCCCGTCCTTATTGTCCACGGCGGCGTGGAACAACAGCTGCTGAAGGACTGTGTGGCGCTCCTGGCAGCTGCCGAGGAGTCTGACGGCAACCCCTCGCTTTCCGAGCAAACAGTGGTGACGCTCCGCGCCGGGGACTCTGCAGAGCATTCCCTCCTGACCCTGGCGCTCTACGCGCCGGACGAGGATTCCGATCCCTCCTCCGGCCAGGACCTGGCCGGGTTTGCCGTTGTTGTGGAGGAGCCGGACGGCAGTGGAGTGCTGGAAATTGCCGTCCACCCCAGCTACCGCAACCAGGGCGTGGCGGACCGGCTTGTCGGCGCACTCCAGTCCGGGCGGGGCCTGGATGGGCTGAAGGCCTGGTCCCACGGCAACCACGAGGCAGCCGCGGACCTCGCCGCCCGCTACGGCTACGGTCCGGTGCGCGAACTCTGGAAGATGAGGCTGACCACCGCCACGGCAGAACTGCCCGACGTCGGTCTACCGGATGGCGTCACGCTCCGCCCCTTTGTGCCGGGCAAGGACGAGGACCGCTGGTTGGCTACGAACCGCGCCGCATTTGCCCACCACCCCGAGCAGGGCTCGATGTCCCGCGCGGACCTGGATGCCCGCATGGCCGAGGACTGGTTTGATCCCGCCGGCTTCCTGCTGGCCGTGGACGCCGAGGACCGGTTGCTGGGATTCCACTGGACCAAGGTGCATCCGCGCCACGGCGCCCACCCTGCGATCGGCGAGGTCTACGCTGTGGGCGTCACACCGGCCGCGCAGGGTATGGGCCTGGGAAAAGCACTCACTGTGGCTGGCATCAGGCATCTGCAGGGCCTGGGGCTTCACGCCGTCATGCTCTACACGGATGCCGACAACACCGCTGCCGTTTCCCTCTACCGGGGCCTGGGCTTCACACGCTGGGATATGGACGTAATGTACGGACCGCTGGCCTCCGTTTAGTGCCGCCCGGGTGAGTTATCCCACTCGTGTGACCAACGACTTCGGGTGGCCCGAAATCTAGGGCTTATGCACCCTGATTGATTGTAAGGTTGGTAAAGAACCGCGCCGGCCGAGGGCCAGCATCAAGCGCCAGGTAAGAGGAGAGACCATGAAACCGGAACCCGCCGGAACAGTCACGTCCGAGGGCGCTTCAGTGCCGGTGCGCGCGCGCTTCGGCTCATCCGAAGTCCCTGCCTCGCGTGCAACGCAGGACCGGATCGACATCCCCGAGTTTGCGCCCAACCTTGTGCCCGAAGGGGACATCCGGCCTGACCGTTTCCTGGACCGCGAACTCAGCTGGCTGGCTTTCAACTCCCGCGTCCTGGAACTCGCCGAAGATCCCTCGCTCCACCTCCTGGAACGCGTGGCTTTCCTGTCCATCTTCGCGTCCAACCTGGACGAGTTCTTTATGGTCCGGGTGGCCGGCCTGAAGCGGCGCATCGCCACCAACCTCGCCGTGCCCTCCCCTGCCGGCCTCAGCCCTGTGGAGGTGCTGGAGAAGATCGGCGACGAAGCCCACCGCCTCCAACAGCGCCATGCCCAGGTCTACGCCGAACAGATCCGTCCCGCCCTGGCCTATGAGCACATCCACCTGATGCACTGGGACGAACTGGATGACGCCGCCAAGCAGCAGCTCAGTGCCATGTTTGCCGAAAAGGTCTTCCCGATCCTGACGCCGCTGGCCGTGGACCCGGCACACCCGTTCCCCTACATTTCGGGGCTCTCCCTCAACCTGGCCGTCGTGGTCCGCAACCCCGTGAGCGACAAGGAACTTTTCGCCCGCCTCAAGGTTCCGGACCAGCTTCCCCGCCTGATCTCCATCGACGGTCCGCGGGCCGGCGCCGTGGCGGGACGCGTGGCGCGTTTCATCGCGCTTGAAGAAGTCATCGCCGTCCACCTGGACAAGCTCTTCGCCGGCATGGAAGTCCTGGAACACCACATCTTCCGCGTCACCCGCAACGAGGACCTCGAAGTCGAAGAGGACGACGCCGAGAACCTCCTGCAGGCGCTGGAGAAGGAACTGCTGCGCCGCCGGTTCGGCCCGCCCGTCCGCCTCGAAGTCACCCACGACATCAACCCGAACATCCGGGCCCTGCTCATCCGTGAGCTCGGAGTGGACGAGTCCGAGGTGTACTCGCTCCCGGCTCCGTTGGACCTCCGCGGCCTGTCCGTCATTGCCGGAATTGACCGTGCCGACCTTCATTACCCCAAGCACATGCCGCACACGTCCCGGTTCCTCAACGAGTCCGAGACGTCCAAGGCCGCCAACGTTTTCTCGGCCATGCGCCGCCGCGACATCCTGCTCCACCACCCGTACGACTCCTTCTCCACCTCGGTGCAGGCGTTCCTGGAACAGGCGGCCGCTGACCCCAAGGTCCAGGCCATCAAGCAGACCCTGTACCGGACCTCGGGCGACTCCCCCATCGTTGACGCCCTGATCGATGCCGCCGAGGCCGGCAAGCAAGTGCTGGCCCTCGTGGAGATCAAGGCCCGGTTCGACGAGCAGGCCAATATCTCCTGGGCCCGCAAGCTGGAACAGGCTGGCGTCCACGTGGTCTACGGCATCGTGGGCCTGAAAACCCACTGCAAGCTGTCGCTGGTGGTCCGCCAGGAAGTGGACGGGCTGCGCCGCTACTGCCACATCGGCACCGGCAACTACCACCCCCGCACGGCCCGCTACTACGAGGACCTTGGCCTGCTTACCGCCAACGACCAGGTGGGCGAGGACCTTTCCAAACTGTTCAACCAGCTCTCCGGCTATGCGCCGAAGTCCACGTTCAAACGGCTCCTGGTTGCTCCGCGCTCCGTCCGCTCCGGGCTGATCGACCGCATCGAGACCGAGATCCGCAACGCCCGGGCCGGGCTGGCCGCCAGGGTGCAGATCAAGGTCAACTCCATGGTGGATGAAGCCATCATCGACTCCCTCTACCGCGCGTCCCAGGCCGGCGTGATGGTGGACGTCATTGTGCGCGGCATCTGCTCGCTGCGTCCCGGCGTTCCGGGCCTCAGCGACAACATCACCGTGCGCTCCGTGCTGGGCCGATTCCTGGAACACTCCCGGGTGTTCGCCTTTGCCAACGGCGGCGATCCTGTGGTTTACATCGGCTCGGCGGACATGATGCACCGGAACCTGGACCGCAGGGTCGAGGCCTTGGTCCAGCTGTCCAATCCCGACGACATCAGCTACGTCCTTAACCTGCTGCGCCGCTACATGGATCCTGAGACAGCCAGCTGGCATCTGGATAGCCAGGGCCTGTGGAACCGGCACCACGTTGCCGACGACGGCAGCCATCTCGACGACATCCAGTCCTGGCTGCTGGCGTCGCGCACCCGCCAGCGCAGCCTGAGCCGGCGGTAGGGCTACGGCGTTGGCGAGCGACATCCTCGTAGCAGACCAAACAGGCCATCCCGGCGAGGCAGTCGCCGTCGTCGCGGCCGGGGCGCTGCCCTGGCGTATCAACTCCGAAGGTCTCGAAGTCCTGCTGATCCATCGTCCGCGATATGACGACTGGTCCTGGCCCAAGGGCAAGATCGACGCCGGCGAGACCATTCCCGAATGCGCGGCCCGTGAGGTGCAGGAGGAGATCGGACTTGATGCGCCCCTGGGCATTCCGCTGCCGCCGATCCACTACCGGGTGGCGACCGGACTGAAGGTGGTCCATTATTGGGCGGTCCACGTCAACGGAGCCCGCCTCGTTCCCGACGGCAAGGAGGTGGACCGCGTGGTGTGGTGCGCCCCTGAAACGGCCGCGGGACTGCTGTCCAATCCGACCGACGTCGTTCCCTTGGAGTATCTGCGGGCAGCCCATGGCCGGGGTGACCTCAACACGTGGCCGCTGATTGTGGTGCGGCATGCAAAGGCCAAGCCCCGCTCGTCCTGGTCCAAAGCCGAGGGTGAACGGCCCCTGGCCGCGACGGGAATCAGGCAGGCGCAGGCCGTGGGCCGGCTGCTGCAGGCCTGGAAGCCGCCGCGCGTGGCGACGAGTCCCTGGCAGCGCTGCGTTTCAACGGTGGCGCCATATCTGAGGGCAACAGGGGCCAAGGTCAAACTGGTGGAAGCGCTGACGGAACACCGGCACGCCAGGACCCCCAAGAAAACCGCGGCCGCCATTGAGTCGCTCCTGGAGAAGGCACAGCCCGTCGCCGTCTGCACGCACCGTCCCGCACTGCCCACTATCCTGGGCCAGCTGGGCAAGCACATGCCAAGCCGCGTGCGCGCGCTCCTGCCGGACGCCGACCCGTACCTGTCCCCTGGCGAGCTGGTGGTGTGCCACGTGGCCATCGACAACAGGCGCCGCATCGTGGCAGTGGAGCAGTTCAAGCCCTTCGACGACTAGGTTTTTTTGGTCAATGCCGGGCGCGTCGCCACAGCCTGTTGACCCCCAGATGTTTGTATCAAATACTTAGTACATTGATGCGCAAAATCTGGGGGATGATGTGCCAGGCGTCGACGGTCTCGAAATAGCGGTTCACAACGTGCCGCCCATGGTCCTGTTGTGGCCGTTCCTGTTGGCCGCCGGCCTCTACCTGCTGTTGCGGTGCGTGATCAGAGCCCCGGGCGGCGGGACCACCGCCGTCACGGTTTCCCAGCATGCGCTGTGGATCGGCGTGATCGGATGGTTGGCTAGCTCCCTGCAGGCCGCGGGGACTGCGGGCATCATTCCGGCGGGCAACACATCGCCCACCCTGGCCACGCCAACAAGCATCCTCGGAGCTTTGGCGTGGCCGGTCCTGGGCTGCCTCGCGGTCCATGCCGTGGGGCAGCTGAGCTACCCCGGACCCCGGCTCCCCCGCCGGCTGGCCTCCCTGGAGATCCGCCGCATCCGGGACTTCCTGCCCCGTCCCCTGGCCTGGACTGTCGCCGCGATCTTTGTCGGTTCGGCGCTGCAGATCGGGTTAGTGGCTGGTCTTCCCGCCTACGACGCCATCCCCTATGGCACTTTCCAGGAAGACTCGAGCAGTTTGAGGCGCATCGGTGGGGACGGCCGGATCCAGGGTTACATTTTGGCCGCCTGCCTGGGCGCCGCCTGGCTGACCCTGGCCTTGGGAACCGCGCTGGTGCTCAAACTCATCAGCCACCGGCGGCAGCTCAAGGCCCTGGATGCGCCGGAGAACGACCTGCTGCGGACCATCGCCATGAACAGGCTCCTGAGGACCGTCGCAATCATCGCCGCCGGGCTTGCCGCGGTGGCAGGCAATTTTGCTGCCCGGCCCGATCCGGCCGCCAATGTATCCAGCTGGACCAACCCGGCCGGATTCGCGGCGTTCGTGGTGCTGCTGGTCATGTGGGGGTGGGCGCCGCCCAAGCTGCCCAGCGTCCAGGTCAACGGCAATGGGAACAGGGCGGCGCTCTCAGAATCACCGGCCGCCGCGCATCCGGCAACCCGTCTCGTAGTATCCCTTGGAGCAGCCATGGGGTTCACCCCGGTAGCAGCCGCCGTACTGGGATTGTTCGTGCCCGGTCTCTATTTCCCCAGTGCCAATCTTCCGGGGCGGCCGGTGCTGTTTGTCGCGCTGATGGCGGCAGCCGTTCTGCTGGTGGCTGGGGCCGGCGAGCTGCTGCTCCAGCGCAGCTATGGCACCCACGGGATACCGCGGACATGGCCGCGGCAGGTGGTGAGCCCGGCCTTGCTCACCACGGCGATCGTCGCCGTCGTACTCTTCGTCGCGATCACGGTGCTGACTGCTGCCGGGGAATGGGAACTGCGTGAGGCCGGGCTGGAGGGTTTCCTGCGCCTGGGCGGCACGCCCCCCGATGGTGCTCCCGGCTGGGTGATCGCGGCGGTTGCGACGGCGGCCGTCGCGTCCATCGCCTGCCTGCCGGTTGTTGCGGCCCGGAGGCGTCGCAGCATATCCACCGACATCCACGGCCTGGACGCCGCGCTGCGGGCCATCACGGTCCATCGTGTGGTGCGGACGTTCGCCGCGTTCTGCACAGCCCAAGCAGGCGTGCTGCTGATGACGGCAAGCCAGGCCTGGCCGCCGTTGCTGGGCCTGCCGGCAACAACCTGGGCAGCCCCGTGGCAGCCGGCCATCATTGCCGGGGCGCTGCTCGCGGCCGCCGGCGTGCTGATCGCCGTCATCCCGGTCAAGGGTTTTGCCCGAACTCCAGCCGCCGCGGCGAAGCCTGTCCCGGAACGGGTGCCGTGAACGCCGGCATCTCCGTGGACCTGCGCTCGGCAACCCCGCCGTATGAACAGATCCGCTCGCAGATCAGCGCCCTGATCGCCACCGGAACATTCACCGCCGGAAGCCGGCTGCCCACGGTCCGCAGCCTGGCCGCCGATCTGGGCATCGCCGCCGGAACGGTCGCGCGGGCGTACAAGGAACTTGAAGCTGCCGGAGTCATTGAATCCCGACGGCGGAACGGCACCGTCGTCGCGCAGCCGGCACCGGGCGGCGCCCAGCAGGCAGGCGGGCCGGTGCCGGAAGCGGTGACTGCCGCCGTCGACCTTCTGGTCAATGCCGGCCGCGACGCCCGACTCACCGATGAACTGCTGCTCGATCTGGTCCGCGGCAAGCTGAGGAAGGGCTGATCCGACGCGCGGCCGGCGGCCAACCCTGAGGCCAGCCGCGGGACCCTTGCGGGGTCGGCAAGGCTTGGCCCGGTAGACTTTAGCCGTGAGCATCCCGACGCCTTATGAAGACCTCCTGCGCGATGTCCTGGCCCATGGCACGCACAAATCCGACCGGACGGGCACCGGAACCACCAGCGTTTTCGGCCGTCAACTGCGCTTTGACCTTGGCCGGAGCTTCCCGCTGATCACCACCAAACGCGTACATTTCAAGTCCGTGGCAGTGGAGCTGCTGTGGTTCCTGCGCGGTGAATCGAACGTCAAATGGATGCAGGACCAAGGCGTCAGCATCTGGAATGAGTGGGCCGACGCGGACGGCGAACTCGGCCCCGTCTACGGCGTCCAGTGGCGCAGCTGGCCCACCCCTGACGGCGGCCATGTTGACCAGATCGCCGAGCTGGTGGAGAACCTCAAGACCAACCCGGACTCGCGCCGGCACATCGTGTCTGCCTGGAACGTCTCCGAGCTCAAGGACATGGCACTGCCCCCGTGCCACGCGTTCTTCCAGTTCTATGTGGCCGACGGCAAACTGTCCTGCCAGCTGTACCAACGCTCGGCGGACATGTTCCTGGGCGTGCCCTTCAACATTGCCTCCTACGCCCTGCTCACGTGCATGATTGCGCAGCAGGTGGGGCTGGAGCCTGGCGAGTTTGTCTGGACAGGCGGCGACGTCCACATCTACGAGAACCACATGGACCAGGTCCTGAAGCAGCTGGACCGGGAACCGTATGAATACCCGCAGCTGTTGATCACCCGGAAGCCGGCGTCGATCTTCGACTACACGCTCGAGGACTTCGAAGTGGTGGGCTACCAGCACCACCCCACAATCAAGGCCCCGATCGCCGTATGAGCACCGAGAGCGCAGCAGACCCCCAGGACTTCACGCAGGAACTCGCCGGTTCCGTGACCGGCGTCGGCCTTGTCTGGGCGCAGACGTCCGGCGGTGTGATCGGCAAGGACGGCGATATGCCCTGGCACCTCCCTGAGGACCTCAAGCACTTCAACCGACTCACCATGGGGCACCCCGTGATCATGGGGCGCAAGACGTGGCTGTCCTTCGCGGACAAGTACCGTCCCCTGCCCGGCCGGACGAATATTGTGATCACCCGGCAGAAAAACTGGGGCGAATCGCCCGAGGCGGGGGGCGCCGTCGTGGTCCCCTCCCTGGATGATGCCCTCCTTGAGTCGCAGTTCGTCGACGGCGGCGGGACCGTGTGGATCCTGGGAGGCGGCGAAGTCTTCCGCCAGTCCACTGAACTCGCCAACGTCGCGGTGGTCACCACCATCGATGTGGAGGCCGACGGCGACACGTTCGCTCCGGAGCTCGATGAGACCTGGGAGGCGGCGGCGTCCGTCCCGCCAGACGGGTGGCTGACGGCGGCCAACGGAACGCGCTACAGGTTTACCAAATGGATTAGGACGCAGGGCTGAGATGTTGAAAAAACCGGAAACACTGTTTGTGCTGGGCTACATGCTGCTGCCGCTGCTCGCGCTGCTGTCTGCGATCGTGGGCCTGACCATGATCCTGGGCGGCAACAAGATCGCCGGCGCCATCGTGCTGGTGGTGGTGACGCAGGTGTTTGCCTTCGGCGCCTTCTACGCGTTGCGCCTCCGCAAAGCCGCGGTGCTGGAGGAGACCAACCGCAGCTGACGTCTGTTTCCTGCCCCACGCGCCGTCGCGCGTTATCCCTCACGGCAGTGACGTAACCGACTGCGCCCTGCGCGGTCCGGCGTCTAAACTGGACGAATGACTACAGCAGCTACCCCCTCCGTCGGCCTGGTCGGATGGCGCGGCATGGTCGGCTCCGTCCTGATGCAGCGCATGCAGGACGAGGGCGACTTCGCCAACATCAACCCGGTGTTCTTCTCCACGTCAAACGCGGGAGGTGCCGCCCCGTCGATTGCCGGTGCTGCCGCTGGCGCCGCCGGCAAGCTTGAGGACGCGTTCGACGTCGACACGTTGGCTAAGCTGCCCATTATTGTCACCGCCCAGGGCGGGGACTACACCAAGCGCGTGCACACCGAGCTGCGTGGCCGCGGCTGGGACGGCCTCTGGATCGACGCCGCCTCCACGCTGCGCATGAACGACGACTCGATCATCGTGCTGGACCCGATCAACCGCGACGTCATCGACAAGGGCCTGGTCAACGGGACCAAGGACTTCATCGGCGGGAACTGCACCGTTTCCTGCATGCTCATGGGCCTCGGCGGGCTGTTCAAGAACGGCCTCGTCGAATGGGGCACGTCCATGACCTACCAGGCTGCCTCCGGCGGCGGCGCGCGGCACATGCGCGAGCTCCTGAGCCAGTTCGGCACGCTCAACGCCGAAGTCAGCTCGGAACTGGACGACCCGGCGTCGGCCATCCTGGAAATTGACCGCAAGGTCCTGGCCCACCAGCGCTCCGACATCGACGCCACCCAGTTCGGCGTGCCCCTGGCCGGCTCACTCATCCCGTGGATCGACGCGGACCTGGGCAACGGACAGTCCAAGGAAGAGTGGAAGGCCGGGGTTGAAACCAACAAGATCCTGGGCACATCGGACGAAAACCGGATCATGATGGACGGCCTGTGCATCCGGATCGGGGCCATGCGTTCGCACTCGCAGGCACTGACGCTGAAGCTCCGTGAGGACCTCTCCGTGGCCGAGATCGAGAAGCTCCTCGCCGAGGACAACGAGTGGGCCAAGGTCATCCCGAACACCAAGGAAGACTCCATGGCAGGCCTGACCCCCGTGGCCGCGTCCGGCACGCTGGACATCCCCGTGGGCCGCATCCGCAAGATGGAAATGGGCCCGGAGTACATCAGCGCCTTCACCGTTGGTGACCAGCTGCTCTGGGGCGCCGCCGAGCCGCTGCGCCGCATGCTCAACATCGCCACCGGGAACCTGTAACCTCCCGCGGCTCCCCGCCACTCGAACGGCCCTGCCCCGCAGGAACGGTGCTGCCCCGCACCGCTCGTGCGGGGCAGAGCCGTCTTTGCGTTCAGGCGGTCAGGCGGTCAGGCCCGAGGCACGCAGGATCCTGGACCGGTCCATCATGGCCAACAGCCGGCGCCGCACATCCGCGGGATACGCCAAGTGCTTCCACTCAAGTCGAAGGACCAGCCAGCCTTCTTCGATCAGTGCGTTCTCCCGGCGACGCTCGGCGAGCAGCACCTCCTCCGTCGGTCTGTAGTCGGTGTATTTGCCGCTGCCATCAAACTCGATCACGATGCGGGCTACTGGATCCGCGAAGTCTGCCCTGAATTGACCACTTGGCGCCTGAATCTCGAACTGCGGAATGAACATGTGCAGATCGAATGATCGCAGCAGCAGCCTGGTCCGGGTCTCACCCACCGATTCCGACCGCCCATCCAGGGCCGCCAGCACATCCAGCGCCCGCCGGTTCCCGCGTTTGACCGGTCCCACGTCCAGAAGTTGCCGCATGCTGTCGATTCCAGCTCCCTTGCGCAGCGCGTGGTCGCCGATCACGGCTGCCTGCTCCAGTGGCAGGATACGGGCGCAGTCCAGGACGGTCCGTTCAATGCCGGTAGTCAGAATCTCTTTGCCATCCATGCTCCACAGCGTTGTCATATCTACGGGTTGCAGGTCCATCCGGTGAGTACGGACGTCCGTGCCGGCACTTTTCGTCGAGTTGGCATAGGCCGTGGTGACGTGGACCATGGGCCCGGCATCCCAGACGTGACACTCGTGCAGTCTCGCAGCACTGATATGGCTGTAGCGGCAGGCCCCGCCGGTGGACAGGAAGTGCGCCTGGATCCGCAGGGCATCCCTGGTCCACGGCTCCGCTCCCTTCCAGTCAGCGCTCCGGACGTAGGCTCCGCGTCGAAGGCGCAGGATGGTTCCGGCGCGGACTGCTGCCGTCAGGACCCGCTCGTCCAGCCCGGCCGCGTCCAACTGTTGCGTGGAGGCAACGGGGAAGGCCGGCCAGCGCCCATCCAGGAGCACACGGACTTTGTCGCCATTCATGGTCCAAGGTTCTCGGACCACGGCTGGCCCCGGTAGATCGCGGCCACATTATGTGGACAACCCCCGGCAGAAATACACGCATCCGCTTCTTCCGGCATCATTCGCTGCCCTGCCCCGCAGGAACGGTGCTGCCCCGCACCGCTTTTGCGGGGCAGGGCCGCTCGCGTTCGGCAGGGCGGCGAATGGGGCCTGGCTTAGCTGTCCAGGAATGCGAGGTACTGTACGGCGGCCTTGCTGAACACGGCCTGCGCAGCGGGTCCAAGTGGCTTGGCTGCGTCAAACAGTTCAGGCACGACGGCGGCGCTGCGGCTGGTTCCGGCCCGCGCCCACGTGCCGATCACCTCTCCCCGGGCCACGACGGTCTTCTTGAACACTCCGTTGCCGCCCGGGACGATCTTGTTGGCGTGCTCCGGCTCCAACACCAGGCTGCGGTCCTGATAGCCCAGCACAAACTCGTCGAAGCCCGGCAAGAGGAGGACGGACCGCTGCCCGGGCACGCCGTCGTCGAGCATTGATGCAGTCTCCGGTGACATCCAATAGTGAACGCCCCCGAATTCCAGCTCCACCAACTGCCCGCTGACCAACTCAAACGCCGCCCGCACGTCGGTCAGGGGAATCTGCGTCCACCAGGCGAAGTCGCGGACGGTGGCAGGGCCATGGCTGCGGAAGTAGCGCAACATGAACTCGGCGATCGCTTCCTGCCGCTCAAGCTCGCGCGACACCGGAATCCAGTCATCGAACGCCGCCAGCAGCTGCTGGCTACCGGCCAATGGCCCTTGAACCAGCCAGGCGTGCCGGCACAGCGTCCCCAAGAGGTGGACCCCCCGCTGGCCGGTGGTGGGCTGCCCGGCTGCTTCAAACACCTCGAAGAGTTCGGTCCGGCTCACGGGACCGCCGGCCGCAATCCGCTCCAAGGCAACGTCGCGGCACTTCTCGATGTCCGCCCACGTGATGTCCAGTTCCCGGTGCCGGCCGGCAATGATGCGGCTAAGACGCTCGGTGGTGAGGTCCAGCATCCAGCGCAGATCCTCCGGAGCCACCAGGTGCAAGGTGCCGCGCATCGGCCAGGACCGGACCACCCTTCCGCTGTCCAGCGCGGCGCGCACGTCAGTCAAACCTGCGCCCGGAACGCGGAGGCCCATGGCCCAGAGCGCGGCCTGCAGGTCCTGAGCCTGCGTGGCTGTCATCCAGCGGACCGCGGCCTCTACGGAGCCGAGCCCGGGACCGAGCAGTCCTTGAGAGGCAAGGCGTAACCTGCCCATCACCTTGGGGCTTACGCGGTTCACTGCCATGTCCTCATCGTAGGACCTGGCCCGATAAGGTGTAAGCATGACTTTGGGGAGTTTGTGGCAATTATTCGCGCGCGGAACACAGGCATGGCTGGTGGCAGGGACCGTATCGGTCCTGGCCGGCGTGGCCATCGGGCTGGCCCCGGCCATTGGTTTCCAGCCCCTGGGATTCCCGGGAGGCGGCGGCGAGGCACCCCTGGAATTCCTCTTGCCTTCCCTGTTCCTGTCGCTCGGCGGAGGGTACGCCGTGCTTTTTCCCGGTATCCGGGTGGGCCGCGGCAAGGTCCGCATTGTCCGTGACTGGAAGCTCTATCCCGTCAGCGGCCGGCTGCTCTGGATCCTCGCCCATGCCACCGCCGTGATCGGTTTGGTGGTTTGCATCCTTGCAGCCGCGAACCACCCGGCGGTTCCGGGACTTATGGTCTGGCTGTTTATGGGTCCATATTTGGCGCTGACCGGTTGGGCCGCAGCCCTGCTCGGCATGGCCACGAACGTCCGGCTGACAGAGGCCTTTGATGGGCCCATGGCGCCGGTGACGCGAGCCAGCTGACCCTAGAGCGTCACGCCGATGAGCAGCGGTTCCGGGTGCAGTTCAATGCCAAAGCGTTCGACGACGCCGGCGCGCACCTCGCGCGCAATGGCCAGCATGTCCTTGGCGCTGGCGGAGCCGCGGTTGGTGATGGCCAGCGTGTGCTTCGTGGACAGCGACGCCCGCCCGCCGGAGGCGCTGCCCTCCACCAGGCCATAGCCCTTGCCGAACCCCGCCTGGTCGATCAGCCAGGCGGCCGACAGCTTCACCAGCCCCTCTGCCCCCGCGGGGTACTGAGGGGCGGTATCCGGCAGCGTTGCCGCCACGTCCACGGGGACTATGGGGTTGGTGAAGAAGGACCCGGTGGAATAGGTGTCCCGGTCCTCGGGATCCAGCACCATGCCCTTGGAAGCCCGCAACCGCAGGACTTCCCGGCGGACATCGTTGGAGTAGGCCCGTTTGCCTGCCTCCACGCCCAGGGAGCGGGCCAGCTCGGCATAGCGGATGGGCGCGCTCATCCGGCCCAGCGGCAGCTGGAATTCCACGGTCAGCACGATGTAGCGGGGTGAGCCCTCGACGGTGGTCTGTTTCAGGATGGAATCGCGGTAGCCGAACTTCAGCTCTGAGTTGGTGAACGTCTGGACCGCGTTCCGGGTCCGGTCCCAGGTGCGGACCGCCGCGATGGTCTGGGAGACGTCAGAGCCGTAGGCCCCGACGTTCTGCACGGGCGTGGCGCCCGTGGCCCCCGGGATGCCGGAGAGTGCTTCGATGCCGGACCATGCATGCAGCACGGCGTGCTCCACGAGGGCATCCCAGTTGTGGCCGGCCTGGACCACCACCGCCACGCCGCCGCAGGAGTCCTCGGCGTTGACGGTGAACCCTTCGGAGGCGATCCTGATCACGGTGCCGGGGAACCCGTCGTCGGAAATCAGGAGGTTTGAGCCGCCGCCGATGATGAGGACCTGCTCCCCCGCAGCGTCAGCCGTGCGGACGGCGTCGATGATCTCCGCCTCGGTGCTGGCCTCAACATATTTGTCGGCGGGGCCCCCGACGGCGGCCGTGGTCAGGGCAGAAAGCATTGTCTGGGTCACCAAACCAGCGTAACAAGACCAAACCGAATCAAACGCCATCAAACTGAGCTAGGGAATCTTCCGGGCCACCGGTGAGAGGAAGAAGGTGGCCACCAGCATCACCATCACGGCCAGCAGCGAGTGCAGGATGCCCACGTGTTCAGCCAGCAGCCCCAACAGCGGCGGCCCACACAGGAACGCACCGTAGCCGATGGTGGAGACGACGGAGACGCGGGCCGCAGCCTTGGCGGGATCATCCGCGGCGGCGGACATGCCCACCGGGAAACCCAGCGAGGCGCCGAGTCCCCAGATGGCCAGGGCCACAAAGGCGAGCCAGGGAACGGGGGCAAACACAAACAGGCCGAGCCCGAACACCGCGAGCGCGGCGCACCAGCGCATCACCGGGACGCGGCCGAAGCGGTCCAGGACCACCGTGCCGGCGAAGCGTCCGATGGTCATGAAGGTCACGAAGAGCCCGTAGCCGGCGGCTCCGGCGGCGTCGGTCTGGCCGTGCCCGTCGGCGAGGGCCAGCGCCACCCAGTCCCCTGCTGCACCTTCGGCCAAGGCAAGCCCCAGGACCATGACTCCGAGCAGCAGGGTGCGCCGGTCGCGCCAGGCCTCCGCGATCTTGCGCTTGTTGTCCAGCGGGGCGCCGGAAGCGTCAGCGGGCGCCCCGGCGGTGACAATGGGGATCGGGCCGGTGAACGGGTCCTCGAAGTTGTCCTGTACATACGTCCGCTCCCCCGCGACCGGGGTGACATCTGCACGGAACCAGGCTGCCGCCGTCGTCACCGAGACGGCAACCACCACGCCGGCCGCCGCCAGGTGCCAAAACACCGGGACGGAGGTGGCTGCGGCCCACGCCCCAAGGCCTGCACCTGCCACGGTGCCGAGGCTGAATGCGCCGTGGAGCCGGGGCATGATGTGCCGGCCCACCGCGCGTTCCACCGAGGCACCCTCGACGTTGGAGGCCGTACTCCAGCTGGCGGAGCCGAGCCCGATGACGGCAAGTCCCACGGCCACCGCGAGCGGCGTGGCCAGCACCGACGTTCCAAATCCGGTGATGGCCATGCCGCAGGCCACCATGATGGCGCCGGTGCGGATGGTCCGTTTGGAGCCGAGACGCAGCACGATCAGCCCCGACGCGGACACCGAGACGAACGATCCCAAGGTCATGCACAGCAACAGCAAACCGACCGTGCCGGGGGTCAGCTCCAGCCCGTCGCGGATGGCGGGAAGCCGGGAAACCCAGGACGCGAAGGCCAGCCCACTGCCGGCGTAGGCAACCACCACGGCATTGCGCCAGGCAGTGACCTCGGCAGCGGCAGTTGTGTTGACGGTCAAAGGATCATGAAAGCCTGACGACGGCCTGGGCCTTCATCAGCACTTTCTGGCCGGCAGCGACCACGGTGAGGTCAACGCGGGCGGTGCCGGCATCGGCGTCGAGCTTTCCAATGGCGCCGCTGACCTCGATGGTGGCCCCGGCGTCCGTGGTTCCGGTGGTGTCGGTGACCAGGACCGGCTTGGTGAAGCGGGTCTGGAAGTCGACGACGGCGGCGGGGTCGCCTGCCCAGTCGGTCACCAGCTGAACGGCGGCACCCATGGTGAACATGCCGTGGGCGATCACACCGGGCAGTTCCACGCCGGTGGCGAAGGCTTCGTTCCAGTGGATGGGGTTGAAGTCGCCGGAGGCGCCGGCGTACTTGACCAGGTCGGTCCGGGTGACTTCGATGGTGCGGCTGCCGATGTCCTGGCCGGCGCTGAGTTCGTGGAAGCTGGGGCTCATGGTTACTGTCCCTCTCCGCGGACGAGGATGGATGACGTGGTGGTGGCGACTGCCTCGCGCGGTCCGTTGCCGCCGTCGGTCAGGGCAAAAATTTCCTGGCGGGTGGTGATCATGGCCCCGCCGCCCATGGCACGGACACCGTCAACGTGCAGTTCGGCAACCAGGCGGTCGCCGGCGAAGATGGGGCGGTGGTGGATGAAGCGCTGGTCGGCGTGGACCACGCGGGAGAAGTCGATGCCGGCGTCCGGATCCTCGATCAGCTGGGCATCGGCGCGCTGGGCGATGATGATGGCGAACGTGGGTGGTGCCACCAAATCCTTGTGTCCGAGAGCCTTCGCGGCCTCGACGTCAAAATGGGCTGGGTGCGTGGCCTTGACCGCGCGGGCGAACTCGCGGATCTTCTCGCGGCCGACGTCGTAAACCTCTGCGGCAGGGTAGCTGCGGCCCTGCAGGTCCGGATTGATAGTCATGGCCTCAAGCCTATCGGTCTGCCCCGGGACACCCGGAATTCCGGCTACTTGCGGAGGTTCTTCCGGATGGTCTGGCCCCGCACCACAATCCCTGCGATGTGCAGCAGGAGGCCCAGCCCAATCAGCGGCAGTGACGCAGTGGCGAGGCCCTGGTTTCCGGACGTGTTGCCGATCAGGTTCAGGATGATGCCGACGGCGATGAGGCCCATGGCGCCGAAGACCAGGACTTTGTACAAGGTGGGCGCTGACTCCCAGAATTCTTTGAGCACCGTGACAGTCTACCGAGCAGGTTCAGAACAGCGGTTCCTGCACGGCCGGCACCTCCGAGGCGAAGTCCCCCAGGACGATGGTCCGGGCAGCCAGCCTGCCAAGGTTCACCACAAAGGCCGCGTCCGTTCCGGCCAGGCTGGCGAGGGCGTTGCTCCCGCTCAGCGCGGTGATGCCGAAGCCGTGCTTTCCCTGCTCCAACGGATGGGGGTACGTGTGGCGCGCTGTGGGGGCGCAAAGCCCTGCCGCCTGCGCCGGCCGCACCCATAGTTCGTCCACGATGCTGAAACCTTCGGGGCTGGAACCGTCGACGGCAGCCTGGCCCAGCAGCGTGCGGACCGCGGCCGCGTGCCGCTCATTGATGCCGTCCAGGGCGGCCGCGGGCAATGGCCCCGCCAGGGCCTCGGCTTTGGCGGCGGAGCGGACCTGCTGCGCCAGACCGGCCTCGCGCGTCACCATGTCCTCGAGGAGCCGAACCACGCGGCCGTCCTCCGCCCTGGCAACGTACCGCGCCACAACCGCTCCCTGTTCCGCGAGCCGGTTCCATTTCCTCAGGTGGGACGCCGTGCCCACCTTGCTGGCGCCGCCGGCGAACGTGGCCACGTACAGCCAGTGATCCTGCAGAAGATAAGTTCGCAGCCCGTCCGGAACGCGGCCGCCCCGGTGGAAATCGTGGATAAGGCGGGAATCGTCCAGCACAAAGCAGCGTTCGCACTGCTTGCCCTTCACGGCGGGGGCGCGGGCCGGGCACAGGACGTGGTCACGGCTGCTGGCTGAGTGGACCTTGTAATGCCCCAGGCAGAACCTGCCGTGATCGGCCACCGCAAAACCGAGCCTGGCGCCCGCCGCGAGGCTGACCTCGCGGAGATCCCCGGACGGTGACTGGAGGCGCAGAACCGGGCTGCCGCCGTCGTGCCTTAGCGTCTGCGCCGGGGCGCCGTCCCAAAAGACCCCGTGAACCAGATAGCGGGTATCGGTCACGGGGTCTCCTGTGCTTGGGTGTACGGGTGGCGCTACAGCGCCGGCTGCACGCCGAACGCTACGGCGAGCTTCATGATCTTTTCGGCGCGGCCCAGGCGGGGCAGGTCCGAGCCGTCACGGATGACGCGGCCGTTGGCCTCGAAGTCGGACATAAAGTCCGTGGCCCAGGCGACGTCCGACGGGGTGGGGCTGATGACCTCGTTGATGACGTTCGTCTGGTCGATGGCCAGGCACAGCTTGCCGGTCATGCCCATCATCACGGTGATGCCGGTCTGCTCGCGCAGGATGGGGTGGTTGGTGCCGACGGTGGGGCCGTCAATGGGGCCGGGCAGGTTGCCGACGCGGCTGGCAACCACCAGTTTCGCGCGCGGATAGGCCATGGCCTCGGGGGTGGCCGCCATGCCGGTGTCGCGGCGGAAGTCGCCGGAGCCGAACGCCAGGCGGAAAGCACCCTGGGCCTTGGCGATGTTGTTGGCTTCCTCGATACCCAGAGCGGATTCCACGAGCGGGATGACGGGCGTCTTGCCGTCCATCCGGTGGAAACTTTCGGTCACCTGGTCAGCTGATTCGGTCTTGGCGAGCATCACGCCGAGCAGCCCGGGCGTACCGCGCAGCCCTGCCAGGTCATCGGCCCAGAACGGGCTGGTGGCATCGTTGATTCGGACCCAGGCCTGGCCGCCGCCGCTGAGCCAGTCAATCACGTGTCCGCGCGCCTCGTCCTTTTGCGACGGGTCCACGGCGTCCTCGATGTCCAGGATGATCGAGTCAGCCCGCGAAACAGCCGACTGGTCAAACAGGTCGGTTTTCATGGCGTTGACCAGAAGCCACGAACGGGCGATTTCTGCTGGGATGTTGCGCTTGGGGCGTAATGTCTCGGTGGCGGTGGGTGACGTCATGCTACTACCGTATCTGCCCGGGCACCGCCAACGCTAAGCCATGGCGCCGGACGTGCCGAACAATACAGATACGACCGGCCGGCGCCGGTGGTCGAGCCAGTCGAGACCCTGGTTTCGACAAGCTCAACCACCGGTTTGGACAGGCTTAGTTCCCTGTGCGTTCCGCATGGAGCTTTCGGACGCGGGCGTTGATGTCGTTGCGGACGAGGCGCATGCGCTCCGTGCCTTCGATGCCCCGGGTGGAAGGTTCGTCGGTTTCCCAAATTTCGAAGCGGGTGCCTTCGCGGGGTTCGAGCTTGGCTTCGGTGCCCAGAACGATCACGACGTCGACGGCGTCCCGCCGTTCTTGCTGACTTCCGCGCCTGCACCCGGTCCGGCCGGCCTTGGACTGAAGACCCAGCCGCCGCCGTCAAAGCCGTCGCAGCCACGCTCCCCTTCATCTCCTCGATTGAGGCATCAGAGGACTTCACCCGGGTCTGCTGGCAGGCCGACGAAGTCATCGCCACCTCTCCCTCGGACCTGCTCTACAGCCTCATCACGGCCGGGGAGGAAGGCGGGCGGCTTGATCGTCGATCACCCGGAGTTCGATCCCGGCTACGGGGTCCCGGACGCGGCGACGGACTCGAGATCGACTTCATGGACGCCGAAGGGACGCGGCGCCAGGGACTCGGCACGCAAGCGATCGACCTGCTTCGCCGCCACAATCCCGGACGGACCGTGTTCGCCAGACCGCCCGAAAGCGAGGACGCCTTCTGGCAGTCCCTGGGCAGGGAACACGTGCCCCACGCCCAGGATGACAGCAATCCCCCGCTGTTCCCGAAGCGCTAACCACCACCGGCGCCCGGGAGGAGCATGGAGGCCTTGGGCCGAATAAGGAGGCCGGACTACACATAGCCCGCGTGTTTCAGGCAGGCGTCACGGGCACCCCACGCATCAAAAGGTCTGCAATCATGACCGGCTAAGCCTTCAACGAAGGACCTGTCGGCTGCGGCAAGGATCCCCGAAGAATTCTGCGCGTTTCCGGGAGATGTCCACCGAAGTATCCCTGCCGTTAACCCAGTATTCATGTTCAGCAACTCCAATTGTGTTAAGCGAAGTGCTCGCCGAATTCACCGCAACGCAGCGGGAGTCATCACCCGCTCATGGAGGGAATGATCGACCGTGCAAAAGCGTGCTATCAACTACTTCGGAGCCCTGAGCCTGGCTTCCGCGCTCCTCGTCCTTACCGCCTGCGGCGGGCAGAACAATACCCCGTCCGGAAACTCTACCGGCGGAGGCGCCAGCGGCAGCGTCGCCGTTGACGGTTCCTCGACAGTGGCCCCCTTGACCGAAGCGGCTGCCACCAGTTTCCGCGGCAAGAACTCAGGCATTAACGTCTCGGTTGCAACATCGGGCACCGGCGGGGGATTCAAGAAATTCTGTGCCGGCGAGACCGACATTTCAAACGCCTCCCGCCCGATCAAGGACGAAGAGGCCGCCGAGTGCAAGGCCAAGGGTATTGCGTACACCGAAATCATCATGGCAAACGATGGGCTTTCCGTCGTCGTGAACCCCGAAAACGACTGGGCCAAGTGCCTCACGGTCCAGCAGCTGAAAAAGATCTGGGGTCCGGAAGCCGAGGGCAAGGTCAAGACCTGGCAGGACGTTGACCCCTCCTTCCCCGCTGAAAAGCTCGACCTGTTCGGCGCGGGCACCGACTCCGGCACGTTCGATTACTTCACCGAGGCCATCAACGGCAAGACAGGCGCCATCCGCACCGACTACAGCCCCTCCGAGGATGACAACGTGACGATCCAGGGCGTTCAGGGGTCAAAGGGCGCTTTGGGCTTCTTCGGCCTGTCCTACGCCGAGGAAAACCCTACTGCGGTCAAGATCGTCCCGGTGGACAACGGTGCAGGCTGTGTCACGCCCTCCACTGAGACGGTCCAGAACGGCACCTACAAGCCGCTTGGACGGCCGTTGTTCGTATACGTTGCGAACAAGTCCTACACCGAAAAGCCCCAGGTCAAGGAATTCGTGGACTTCTACGCCGAGAATTCAACTTCGATCGCCAAAGAGGCCCTCTTCATCGGCCTGACCGAAGAACAGTCCGTCAAGGCCAAGGAAGAGCTGGCCTCGATCGGCAGCTGACGGCCGATACTCGATAGCCAGTAGTTCTGTCATGACATCTCTGCGTGAGACGGGTGGTCCGGCCAAAGCGCCGGGCCGCCCGGCCCCGTTTACGCTCAACGGGAAACCGCGCCACGGCGAACGCGTCATCCGTATCCTGCTTGCCCTGGCCGCTGCCGTCACCATCGCCACGACGATCGGGATCCTGCTGGCACTGATAGTGCCGGCGCTGGGATTCTTCCGGCAGGTCCCTGTCGCAGACTTCCTCTTCGGTGACCGTTGGGCGCCGCGTTTCGCTCAGGCGTCCTTCGGAGTTGTGCCGCTGATTACAGCCACGCTGTGGACGACGCTTATCGCTCTGGTGATCGCCGTGCCGTTCGGTCTTGGGGCCGCCATGCTCCTGTCTGAATACGCTAGGCCCGGCCTTCGCAAGGTCCTCAAGCCGGTCCTCGAAATCCTCGCGGGCATCCCGACCGTGGTGTACGGGCTGTTCGCCCTGACCTTCGTGCAGGGCATAGTGTTCCGGCAGTGGCTTGGCCTGGACACCGGCGCGTTCAGTGTTCTCGCCGCCGGCGTCGTCATGGGCATCATGATCGTTCCGACGGTCGCGTCTGTTTCCGAGGACGCCATGTCCGCAGTTCCTCAAGCAATGCGTCAGGGATCCGCAGCCCTGGGGGCCAACCGGATGCAGACCACGCTTCGGGTAGTGTTCCCCGCTGCATTGTCGGGCATCATCGCCGCTATCGTTCTGGGAGTATCCCGGGCGGTCGGTGAAACCATGATCGTCGCGATGGCCGCAGGCAGCCAGGCCCGCATCGTCTCGGGCCCGCTTGAACAGGGCCAAACCATGACTGGCTTCATCGCCAGCGCCGCCCTGGGCGATTCCCGCGTGGGGTCCATCCAATACGACACACTCTTCGCGGTGGGGCTACTGCTGTTCCTGATCACTTTGGTGGTCAACTTCATCAGCATTGCCCTTGTCCGTAGATACAGGCAGGCCTACTAGTGAGAACCGATCAGCGGAACGTTCTGGACCCCGTCAAACCGCTTGGTTATCGGGCGAAAAAGCTCAGCGGGGAAAACAGCCCGGCCTCGTTGGTGTTCCTGCTCCTGATATGGGCCGCCCTGGCGGTGTCCTTCCTCTTCCTTCTGGTGCTCATCATTACGACATTCATGGAAGGCTTCGCCGTGATGCGGCCGGGACTGATCACCAACTATCCTTCGTCGTCACCTGGGGACGCAGGAGCGCGACCCGCCATTCTCGGATCCGTCTGGGTGGTTGCCGTCACGGCCATTCTGACCATCCCACTGGGGGTCGCGGCGGCTATTCATCTGGAAGAATTCGCAGACAAACACAACAAATTCAACCGCATGGTCGAGCTGAACGTCCAGAACCTCGCAGCGGTCCCCTCCATCATCTACGGGCTGCTCGCCTTGGCCTTCCTGTCCATGCTGGGGTTCCAAAACAAGAATGTCGTTATCGGCGGAGCAATGGCATTGGGCCTGCTGATCATGCCGGTCATCATCATCGCCACACGCGAAGCCATCAGGTCTGTTCCCCAGGAAATCCGCGAAGGCTCCATGGCACTGGGAGCTACAAAGTGGCAGACCGTTTGGCGTCAGGTCCTGCCATCCGCCGTTCCCGGGATCGCCACCGGATCCATCCTTGCGCTCTCCCGGGCGCTGGGCGAAGCAGCTCCCCTACTGGTGCTGGGGGGGCTGGTGTTCGTCAGTTTCGACCCCAACGGCATCATGAGCCAGTTCACCACCATGCCAATCCAGATCTTCAACTGGTCCAGCCGTCCCCAGGCAGAATTCCACGAACTCGCCGCCGCGGCGAGCATCGTCCTGCTGGTCCTGCTGGTCCTCATGAACGGCCTGGCCATCTACATCCGTAATCATTATCAGAAGCGGTGGTAATCCCATGACCAAAGACACCGACACTGACGTTCCCGCCCTCAAACCTGAAGAGGAGGCACGACTGCACGAGCAGCACGGCGTCCCGGTCCACGTGGCACCCACACAGAAGCGCGGCGATAACACCGACCGCGTTAGCGACGCCATCCTGACCTGCGATGACGTCAACGTTTACTACGGTGACTTCCGCGCCGTCACAGGTGTCGACCTGGGGTTCGCCCGCAACCAGATCACCGCACTCATCGGCCCGTCCGGCTGCGGCAAATCCACCCTCATCCGGGTCTTGAACCGCATGAACGACCTGATCGACGGCGCGCGCGTCGAAGGCAAAGTCTCCTTCCGCGGCGTGGACATGTACGCCAAGAACGTCGACGCCATCGAGGTCCGCCGCCGCATCGGCATGGTATTCCAAAAACCCAACCCGTTTCCCAAGTCCATCTACGACAACATTGCTTACGGCCCGCGGGTGACCGGCATGAAGGTCGAGAACATGGATGAACTTGTTGAAGAGGCCCTCACCGGCGCTGCACTCTGGCCCGAGGTGAAGGACAAACTCAAACAGTCCGCGTTTGGACTGTCCGGCGGACAGCAGCAGCGGCTATGCATCGCGCGGACCATTGCCGTCAAGCCGGACGTGATCCTGATGGACGAGCCGTGTTCCGCCCTTGATCCCATCGCGACGACCAGGATCGAGGATCTTATGGCGGAACTCCGCCGGAACTACACCATCGTGATTGTGACCCACAACATGCAGCAGGCAGCCCGCGTCGCGGACCGGACGGCCTTCTTCACGGCCCTCGCAGCCGAAGGAACGGGCGACCGGACAGGGGTCCTGGTTGAATATGGGACGACCACACAGATTTTCGAATCACCGCGCGATCAGCGGACCGAGGATTACATTTCCGGCCGCTTCGGATAAATCCGCCGATGAAATCGCCTCTCGAACACAATCTCCCGGCTTCACGGCGTCACCGTCTGCCGTACAAGGTCGTGGCGGTCACCGGCCGGTCACCCATCACCGTTGACTCCGACCTGTCGTTGCTTCCCCAAGGAATCGAAATCTGCCGCTACCAGGATCCAGCGAGCGCGCTCGTGAACATCGGAGCCGACCCGCCCTCTCTGGTTCTGGTGGACACGGACATCGAGGGCATTCCGTTGCCCGAATTTGTCCGGGTACTCGTCAGGCAGGCAGATGTCCCTGTCCTCGTAGGAGTCCGAAGTGGTGCCCAGGGCCGGGACCAGGGATTCCAGGCGCTTGAAGCCGGGGCCAGGGGGCTGGTCGCCCTGCCATGTACCGCAGAACGGTTGGCGAGAGCCATCACCCAGCTCAACCTGCCAATGCGGACCATGGCTGCCGTCCTGACCAACGGACCCATCGTTCTGAACACACATTCGCGCCGCGTGCTGGTCGGAGGTGAGGATGTCCATCTAACGAGGAACGAATTCGACGCTCTCGCCTACCTTATGGCCGAAGCCCCCCGAGTCGTCCGCCTGGAGGAATTAACGGAGCGCTGTGCACGTGAACGGCCCATGCATCCGGATGGCCTGCGCACGGCATTGGGCAGGGCCCGCCGTAAGTTCGAAGCGTTAGGGGTGTCCGCCGTCATTGAAAACGTGCGGGGCGTCGGCTATCGAATGTCCCTCTAACCGGAGCACAGCCCCGTGTACGTGTACGGCGCCGGCACGGAGAAGCCCGGCTGAGAACGCTCCGGCCACGAGAACGGGGCGCGGCCCGTCTCTTCGCTGATCGGCCGCCCCGCGGTGGGCAGGAAGTGGCACAGCAGCCCACACGCGGTCACGGCTGATGCAGAGCGCGGGCAGGCCACCGCATGGGGCACCTCCCAAGTCCCGGTCGAAGATACGTCAGGACCGGCCGTGCTCGAGAATCCGGGGCTCGTTAGCCCCGGCTGGATGTCAGCTCGGCGAAGAGGGCCTGGACTCTGGCTTTGATGTCGTCCCGGACCAGGCGCATGCGTTCCATACCTTCGATGCCGCGTTCGGAGGGCTCGTCCGTTTCCCATACTTCAGAGCGTGTCCCGTCCCGGGGTTCGAGTTTCGCTTCGGTGCCCAGGACAACCACGACGTCGACGGCGTTCAGCACCTCGTCGGTGACCGGTTTGGGGTGCTCGCCGGTGATGTCGATGCCGACTTCGGCCAGTGACTCCACGGACTGCGGATTGAGCGACTTCCCGGGTTTGGTGCCTGCGGAGTGGACAGTGACGGCTCCGCCGGCGAGTTGCTTCATCAGGCCGGCGGCCAGCTGGGACTTTCCGCCGTTCTTGCTGCAGACGAAAAGGACGCTGGGCTTCTTGGCCTCGATGCCGAGCGCGGTGGACTGGTCTGTCATGGTGTGGGTTCTTCCTTATTGAGCAGGGACTCGACGAGGATTCTGACTCGATCGTGGATCTCGTCTCGGATTGAGCGCACGGTTTCGAGCGACTGGTCGGCCGGGTCCGTCAGCACCCAGTCTTCGTAGCGTTTGCCCGGGTAGATGGGGCATGAGTCGCCGCAACCCATGGTGATGACCACATCCGATGCGCGCACGACGTCGTCGGTGAGTGGTTTCGGGTAGTCCGTTGACAGGTCAAGACCGATCTCGGCCATCGCCGCTACTACGGCAGGGTCCAATGCCGATGCCGGCATGGAGCCGGCCGAGCGGACCCGGATCCTGCCTTTGGCTTCAACGTTGAGCAGCGCGGCAGCCATCTGTGACCTGCCGGCGTTCTGCACGCAGACGAAAAGGACCTCCGGGACCTCGGAGACCACCGACCCCTTGGATTTGGCCAGGGCGGCCAGCCGGTCGTTGGCGAAGTGTTCCGTGGTGGCAGGCAGGTAGGCGCTGATCTTCGCTGTCCGGGCCAAGGCCGTGTAGGACTCGAAGACGTAGCGTTCGACCGTCTCGACGGCGAACACCCCGGTGAAACGCTCGGCGAGGCGTTCGCTGATCCGGTGCAGGATTTCAGTATTGTCCTGCAATCCCAGCGTCGTTTTCTGGTGTTCGGTCATGGCATACTCCCTTGGCGTGCGTCCGGAACGGTGCGTTGTGGTTGGTTGTGGTCAGTGTTCCCCGGAGCGGCCGTGAGCCAGCCCGGTGGGGAATCCAACGAGGACCGGCTCCGGGGCGGCGCAACAGCCGCTCTCCGCTGATCCGTCAGTGTCTGCTGTTGAAGCCGCGGGGACGTCGCAGCTGGTGCCGACGTCGGTGGAGCATACCCCGGTTTCGGGCAGTTCAAGGTGGACAGTGTCCGCCGCGGCCTGGTCGCCGGAGAGTGCCGCGGCGACGGACCTGACCTGTTCGTAGCCGGTAGCTAGCAGGAAGGTCGGCGCACGGCCATAGGACTTCATGCCGACGATGTAGAAGTCCTTTTCCGGGTGGGCGAGAAGCTTGGCGCCATGCGGCTGGACCGTGCCACAGGAATGGAATTCGGGGTCGATCAGCGGACCCAGCTCGACCGGCGCCTCGACGGCGGGGTCAAGGTTGAGCCGGAGCTCGCGCAGGATGTCCAAGTCCGGCCGGAAGCCTGTGCAAGGGATGATGACGTCGGCGTCCAGGGTGCGTCCGTCGGCGGCTTCGACGCTGACGCCGGAATCCAGTGTTTTGAGGGAGGCGATGCCGAAGCCGGTGCGCAGTTCGATGGTTCCCGCCTCAACGAGTCGGCGGAGCCGGGATCCGAGTTGGCCGCGGGCGGGCAGTCCGTCGGCGTCTCCGCCGCCGTAGACCTTTTCGGCGGATGCTCCGCGTACGGCCCACAGGATGGTGGTTCCGGGCTCTTCCTTGGCGAGGTCTGCCAGATTGATCAGTGTGTTCGCGGCCGAGTGCCCGGCTCCCACGATCAGGACGCGACGATTCGCGAAGGTGGCACGGTCCCGCCTTGTGACGTCCGGCAGGGGCGAGGAGATCCGGGCGGCGGCCGTGTCTTCGCCGATGGCGGGCAGCCCGGAGGTTCCGAGCGGGTTGCGGGTGGACCAGGTGCCGGACGCATCGATCACGGCGGCCACGGTGTGGTCGCGCACTTCTCCGCCGTCGTGTTCGACGCGGACGGTAAAGGGTGTGGTTTCGCGGTCCCCGACGTGGGTTTTGTCCATGCCCTGGCGTGTGACGGCGATGACGCGTGCGCTGGTCTGGAGGCGGGAGGAGATCTCCGAGGTTGCGGCCAGCGGGGCGAGGTAATTGTCGATAAGTTCCCCGCCGTACGGGAGTGCCGTCAGACGGGGGGCCACCCAGCCGGCGCCTTCCAGCAAACGCACGGCCGCGGCGTCGAGGTTGAACCGCCAGGGTGAGAACAGCCGGATGTGGCGCCACTGTTCGATGGCGGATCCCGCCGTCGGGCCTGCCTCGAAGATCAGCGGCTCGAGGCCGCGTTCGAGCAGGTGGGCTGCGGTGGCCAGTCCCACGGGGCCGGCGCCGATGACGGCGACGGGAAGGTTCTTTACTGGATCCATGCTGTCCTCTGTTTCATCCGTTGGTGTGGCGGTGCGGTGGCCAACTAGGTAGCAGTAGATGTCGTTTTGAGCGCTCATAACGACACTTGCTGCTACCTAGTTGGGCGGGGAAGGGCTGTCAGCAGCAGTCCAGATTATCCTCGTCGCAGCAGCCCGTATCGGTGCAGCAATCGGCGTCCATCCAGCTCACCCCCTCCCCTTTCCGTAGTCAGGCGTGGATTGGCTCTTCGACCAGGGCCGTGGCAATGCTGTCCGCATCCTCCAGGGCGGCCAGGTAGCGTTCGGCGTCCAGGGCCGCGGCGCAGCCGGTGCCGGCAGCGGTGATGGCCTGGCGGTAGCGGTGGTCCACGGCATCGCCGCAGGCGAATACCCCGGTGAGGTTGGTGACCGTGGTGGGGGAATCCACCTTGATGTAGCCCTCGGCATCCAGCTCTACTTGCCCAGCCAAGAGTTCCGTGCGCGGCACGTGCCCGATGGCCACAAAGATGCCCGTGGCCGCTTGTTCGCGAGTCTCCCCACTGCGGGTGTCCGTCAGGGTGACGCCAGTGACTTTGGCATCGCCGTGGATGGCAGTGATGGCGGAGTTCCAGGCGAAGCTGATCTTCGGGTTGTCCTTAGCGCGCTGGGCCATGATCCGGGAGGCGCGGAGTTCGTCCTTGCGCACGACGACGGTGACGGACTTTCCGAAGCGGGTCAGGAAGGTCGCTTCCTCCATGGCCGAGTCACCGCCGCCGACCACGATGATGTCCTGTTCACGGAAGAAGAAACCGTCGCACGTGGCGCACCAGGACACGCCGTGCCCGCTGAGCTTCTTTTCTTCCGGCAGGCCGAGTTCCTTGTACGCCGAGCCGGTGGCGAGGATGACGGCCGGTGCCTCATGGGTCTCGCCAGCGCCGGTGACCACGCGCTTCAGGTGGCCTGCCAACGTGACTTCGGTGACATCGTCGAACACGATGCGGGCGCCGAATTTTTCGGCCTGTTCCTGCAGCCCGTCCATCAATTCAGGTCCTTGAACGCCGCCAGGGAAGCCCGGGAAGTTCTCCACCTCGGTGGTGTTCATCAAGGCACCACCGGCCGTGACCGAGCCGGCCAGGACCAGCGGGTTGAGTCCGGCACGTGCGGCGTAGATGGCGGCCGTGTAGCCGGCGGGGCCGGACCCGATGATGATCAGCTGCTCGGTGCTGGCTTCTGTGGTGCTCACGAAGGTCTCTCCTGAAGCTCGAAAAATGTGCGGGGTGGGTTACTTGGCGGCCGGGATCAGCGAGTCGATGAGCCCTTCGATGCGCGTCTTGATCTCGTCGCGGATGGGGCGGACGGCGTCTACGCCCTGCCCGGCGGGATCCTCCAGGACCCAGTCCTCGTAACGCTTACCGGGGAAGTACGGGCACTCATCGCCGCAGCCCATGGTGATCACGACGTCGGACTCCTTGACGGCCTCGGTGGTGAGGACCTTGGGGATCTCGGCGGACATGTCGATGCCCAGTTCGGCCATGGCCTCGACGGCGGCCGGGTTGACCTTATCTGCGGGCTGCGATCCGGCGGAACGAACCTCAACGCCACCCTTCGAAAGGGTGGTCAGGAAGGCGGCTGCCATCTGGGAGCGGCCGGCGTTGTGGACGCAGACGAACAGGACGGAGGGCTTCTTGGCGGTTTCGGTGCTCACGTGGTTTCTCCTGAAATCAGATCGGTGTGGATCGGTTTGGTTGAGGTTGTTGCGCCTGTACCGCTCTTGCCAACATCACATTGATGATTATCGATGCATGCAGTATCGAGCGAAAGATTGATGATTGTCAATATTTGAATCCGCCGGAATATCAGGCAGCGCGCAGGCGGGGCGCGAGGTCTTTGACGCGATGGAAGATGTCAGTAAAGGCGCCCTCAAAGGCCTCCCTGGTGTTCAGCCGCAGCGGATCCGGGACAGACCAGTGGATACCCCGAAGGCCGGGGAGTTCCTCGTGGGCGTTGTCGCACACAGTCACGACGAAGTCTTCATCGCGCCCCACGTCATCCAGCCGGCGCGGGGAAACGTCCGCGAGAGCGACGCCGTGGCGGCTGGCTACATCAATGGCCCCCCGGGCAATACTGTCCGCGGGATGAGTTCCGGCCGAGATCGAGGGGATTCCGCTGATCTGATTCCAGAGCGCGGCGGCCAGTTGCGACCGGGCGCTGTTCCGCGTGCACACGAAGAGGACACGGCTGGCCCCATACTCAGCCCCCGGCACCAGCCCTTCGAGCGCCCCGGCGGCAAGCCGGAAGTAGCTGCGCCGCCTGTCCGCTTCTGAGCGGTGACGGATCGTCAGCCCGGCACCCTCCAACACGCGCAGGTGGTGGGACAGCAGGTTAGAGGGCATCCCGAGCTCAGCTTGAAGTTCCGTGGGGGAAAGGTCGCCCAGAGTCAGAAGGTCCACGATGCGCAGCCGCGCGGGATCGGCGAGGGCGGCATGCTTTGCGACCCGCGCCCGAAAGTCCTCAACTGGGTCAGTATTCATTGGTTCAATTTTGACTGAGTTAATTTCTTGCGTCAAGCTGTTGGTATGACTTCACATCAGCCGCCGCTGTGGCGCCGCGCCGTCGCCGAACTCCTCGGCACCGGCCTGCTCGTATCCATCGTCGTCGGCTCCGGGATCGCGGCACAGCAACTCTCTCCGAACGACGTCGGCCTGCAGTTGCTCCAGAACAGCACCGCCACCGTCCTGGGTTTGACCGTATTGATCCTCATACTCGGACCCGTCAGCGGCGCGCATTTCAACCCAGTAGTCTCGCTCGTGGACTGGGTCCTGGGTCGGCGCAGCGGAACCGGGCTGACCCTGCCGGACCTCGGTACATACGTGGTTGCCCAAACCGTTGGTGCAATAGGCGGCAGCGTGGTCGCGAACGCCATGTTTGAGGTGGGAACCTCCATCTCGGTCAAGGACCGTGCCACCACTGGGCACCTGCTGGGTGAAGTCGTCGCCACCGCAGGACTCGTCCTGCTGATCTTCGCCCTGGCCGCCACGAAACGGGGCGTCCTCGCGGCTCCGGCCGTGGGCGCCTACATTGGCGCCGCGTACTGGTTCACGTCCTCGACGTCGTTCGCCAACCCCGCCGTGACGGTCGGCCGCATCTTCAGCGACACCTTCGCCGGCATCGCACCGGCTTCGGTCCCCGGCTTCGTCGCCGCTCAGCTGATCGGGGCGGCAGTAGGCCTCGGGCTCCTCGTCGTCCTGTTCCCCTCCGCCGCCCGCAGCGCGGACGACGGAGTCCTTGCGCACTCCTCAGTAACGACCACCTCCTAGCACTCAGCAGGCCACGACGGCCCGGCTGTTGCAGTGCTGCCAGGCCGTCGTCGAACGCAAAGGACCATACATTGATGGTGGTCAATATTCGGGCATAATGGGTACATGAAAACGCTGCCCGTTCTCGATCCGATCACGGACGAAGCTTGCTGCACCCCGGCAGGACAGCCCGCCCTTGGCGCAGAAGAGGCCAAGCAGAAGGCCCTGGTCTTCAAAGCCCTGGCCGACCCCAACCGGCTGCGGCTGCTGTCCATCGTTAAGGCCGAATCCTCCGGCGAATCCTGCGTCTGCGACCTGACCGACCCGCTGGACCTGGGCCAGCCCACGGTCTCCCACCACCTGAAAATCCTGGTGGACGCCGGTCTGCTGCACCGCGAAAAGCGCGGAACCTGGGCCTATTACTCCCTGGTTCCCGGGGCCTTGGAGCGGACAGCCGGACTCCTGGCGGCGCTGTGATCGTTCCTGAACCGTCCATCGTAACCACCCGCCTCATGCGCGATGATGATTGGCCGGCCGTCCACCGGATCTACGCTGAAGGAGTCGCCACCGGTCACGCCACGTTCGAAACGGAAGCGCCCGGCTGGGAACATTTCAACACCTCACGACTCCCCCGCCACCGGCTCATCGCCGAGGAAGCTGTGCGCGGGATCCTTGGTTGGACTGCTGTTTCCCCGGTTTCCACCGCTGCTGCGGGCCTTGGCAGAATCCACCGAGGCTGGCGGTATCTGGACCATCCAAGCCAGTGTCTTTCCCGAGAACGAAGCCAGTCTCAAGCTCCACCTCGCCAACGGCTACACCGTCGTCGGGCGGAGACACCGTATCGCCCGGATGACCAACGGACCGCTCACTGGACAGTGGCGCGACACAGTCCTGATCGAACGCCGCTCCCCTCTCCTGTGACCGAGCCCGGGCCCAGTCGGGACCACAGGCTCGATCACCGGTACCACCCTCAGGGGAGGTTGCTGCCCCTTGCTGCGATCCACAGCCCGTACCAGTCGGCCCGGGTCATGGCCGCCGCCACGCGGGCGGCGTCCGCGCAGGCGGCGATTCTCGCCGGATTCACGGTGCCGATCACGGGCGCAATGCCGGCCGGATGCTTCATCAGCCACCCCAGGAGGACGGCCTCCCCCGTGGTGCCGTACTGACCGGCAAGCTCCGCAACCATCGCAGCCGCGGCAGTCTCCGCCGCCGTCGGGTTTTCCGGAACTGCCCCTGTGTACAACCCCTGCGCCAGCGCACCGTAAGCCTGCACGGTAACGCCGTTGCTGCTGCAGTACTCCAGGGTCCCGTGCGGGAAGCTGTAGTCCAGCAACTCCGGATGGTTCACCAGTACCTGGCTCTCCAGCCAGGCCCGCTTCAGCAGGCTCATCTCCAGCTGGTTGGCCACCACGGGCACCTCCAGCCGCTCCTGCAACGCCTTGATCTGCGCGCCGGACATGTTGGACACCCCAAGCGCCCGAACCTTGCCGTCGGCCAGCAGTTGCCCGACGGCGGCCGCCACCTCCGCCAGGTCCGTCAGGGGATCCGGGCGGTGCAGCAGGAGAACGTCCACGTAGTCCGTCTGCAGCCTCTTCAGGCTGCCGTCCACGCGTTCCAGGATGGATTCCCGGCTGAGGTCATAGTGTGTGGCCAGCCCGCGTTCGCGGAGCCGGATCCCGCACTTGGTCTGCAGCCGGATCCGGTCACGCAGGCCCGGCGTTGCCGCGAGGACCTCGCCGAACACCGCCTCGGACTTGCCGCCACGATAGATGTCCGCGTGATCGAACAGCGTGATGCCGGCGTCCAGCGCGGCCTCGACGGCGGCAGCGGCCTCGTCCACATGCTGCACGTCATGCGGTTCATCGGACCAGCTGCCGCCCAGACCCATGCAGCCGTAGATGAGTTCCTGCGCGGAGGATGGAACGTTGTGTTCAGTCATTGCTTCACTCTTTCATGAGCCGGGGCAGACACACAGGTGGCGGGGCCTGGCAGGGCCCCGCCACCTGTTGATCTTGAGTTATGTCAGCGCAGCCAGGCAGTGCTGTTGGCGCCCAGTTTGCCGTCCATCAGCGGGGCACTACTGACCAGGACGGTTCCTGCCGGCAGGTCGACGGCGGCGTCCCCGAAGTTGGTAACGGACTGCCAGCTACCGGGGCGGCGGAAGTGCAGGACCTCCGGGTTGCCGGTCTCCACCCACTCCAGCTCCTCGCCGGCCTGCAGTTCGCGGCGCAGCTTCAGGGCCGTGCGGTACAGCTCCAGGGTGGAGTTTTCGGTGCCGTCCTGCGCCTCCACCGCGTACTTGCTGAACCAGTCCGGCTGCGGCAGGTGCGCGCCGCCGTCGCCAAAGCCGAAGGAGGTCCCTTCAACCTTCCAAGGCAGGGGCACGCGGCAGCCGTCACGGCCCACTTCAACGCCCCTGTTCCGGAAGAACGCGGGATCTTGGCGCTCGGAGTCCGGAATCTCCGCCACTTCCTGCAGGCCCAGTTCCTCGCCCTGGTACAGGTAGGCCGAGCCGGGCACAGCGAGCATCAGCAGGGTGGCGGCGCGGGCACGGCGCTCGCCAAGGTCCACATCGAGTTCCTCCTTTGGGCCGCCGGCCAGCAGCCAGCCCTTCCCGTCCTGTCCCTTGGCGTGCTTCTTGCCCTTGGACGCCTTGGGCAGGCCATAGCGCGTGGCATGCCGGACGACGTCGTGGTTGGAGAAAACCCAGGTGGAGGACGCGCCGGTCGCGGCGGCTTCGGCGAGGTTGCGCGTGATGATTTCGCGGAAATCCTCGGCATCGAAGTCGGCCTGCAGCAGGTCGAAGTTGAAAGCCTGGCCCAGGCCCTCAGGGCTGGCGTAGCGGGCACGGCGGGTAGCGTGCACCCATGCTTCGGCGACGGCGGTGCGGGGCGGGTTGTATTCGTTGAAGACTTCGCGCCATTCGAGGTAGATGTCGTGGACGTCGTCCCGGTCCCAGAAGGGGTGCGAACCGTCGTCGAACCCGTCCGTGCCGGTGTTCGCCGCGCTCAGTTCCAGCTTGGAGAGCAGCGGTTCGGTGAGGTCCTTGGTGAGGGCGTGCGCCACGTCCACGCGGAAGCCGTCCACACCGCGGTCGGACCAGAAGCGCAGGGTCTTGAGGAAGTCGTCGCGGACCTCGCGGCTGGACCAGTTCAGGTCCGGCTGCTCCTTGGCGAAGATGTGCATGTACCACTGGCCGGGGGTTCCGTCCGGTTCGGTGATGCGTTCCCAGGCCGGTCCGCCGAAGACAGAGTCCCAGTCCGACGGCGGGAATTCGCCGTTGGGGCCCTTGCCGTCACGGAAGATGTAGCGCTCACGCGCGGCGGAACCCTTCGGCGAGGCGAGCGCCTCCTTGAACCATTCGTGCCGGTTCGAGGAGTGGTTGGGGACGATGTCGGCGATCAGCTTGATGCCGGCGGCGTGCAGCGCCTTGGCCATGTCGTCGAAGTCCGCCAGCGTGCCCAGCTTGGGGTCCACGTCGCGGTAGTCGTCCACATCGTAGCCGCCGTCGGCCAGGGCCGACGGATAGAACGGGCTGAGCCACACAGCGTCGATCCCCAGGTCCTTCAGGTACGGGACCTTGGCCGTGATGCCCTTGATGTCACCCATGCCGTCACCGTTTGAATCGGCAAAGCTGCGCGGATAGATCTGGTAGACCGCGGCCTGGCGCCACCAGTTGGGATCGGCCAGACGGTCGGAATCGGACAGGGTTGCCAGCGTGGCAGTGGTGGACAAAGGATGATCCTTTTCTCTTGTTTGGGTTGTTCTTGCTGGGTGGATAAGTCTGGCTATTTAACGGCCCCGCGCATGACTCCGGACAGTACCCAACGTTGGGCCAGGATGTAAACCACCAAGGTGGGTGCCATGGCCATCAGGTAGGACGCGAACGCGAGGCTGTAGTTGGTGTTGAACTCGCCCTGGAACAGCATTTGGACCACGGGAAGGGTCTGCAGGGCCGGGTCGGCGATCATCATCTGCGGCAGCAGGAAGTCGTTCCACGAACCCAGGAAGGCGAAGATGCCGACTGTGGCGTTCATGGGAGCCAGCAGCGGGAAGATGATCTTGCGGAACACCTGCCAGGTGGTGGCGCCGTCCATCCGGGCCGATTCCTCCAGTTCCACCGGAATGGAGCGGACGAAGGCGATGTACAGCAGCGCGTTGAACGAGATTCCGCCCAGCACATGCAGGAAAACGACGCCGGCCGGGTTGTCCAGGCCAAGGAGTGCTGTCTGCTTGATCAGGGGAAGGATGATCACCGGAAACGGGATGAACATGGCCGACAGCAGGTACACAAAGGAACCGCGGAAGAACCTGTGGTTCCAGTTCCGTGCGATGGCGTAGGCCACCAGCGAGCTGCAGGCAAGCGAGCCGAGGACGCTGAAGACGGTGACGAAGGCCGTGGACATAAAGGCCCGGGGGAAGTTGGTAGCAACGTACGCCGCTGCGAAGTTCTCCCAGTTCATCGGGTTGGGCCAGGCAAGCCCGGTCCCGGTGCCGATCTGGTCCGGTGACTTCAGCGCCATGGCCACGGTGAAGTACAGCGGCAGCAAGACAGTCAGCGAGGCCACCAGCATCAGGGCGGTGAGCCACCAGTTGATCTTGAAGCCCTCGCGGCCGGACGGGCGGTTTGTGAGAACTCGGATTCTGCGCTGCGGAAGAGTTGATGAGGTCATTACAGTGATACCCCCCGGCGCTGGATGAGGCGCAGCTGGATGACGGAGATCAGCAAGGTGATCAGGAAGTAGATGACGGCATTTGCCATCTGGTAGGAGTAGTCGCCGCCCGTGAAGCCGGAGAAGATGCGCATAGCCACCGACTGGGTTGCCATGCCCGGCCCGCCGCCGGTGAGGCCCACGATGATCTCGTAGGTCCCCAGGAATCCCTTGAAGCCGAGGATCACATTGATGACGAGATAACCGAGGATGAGGGGCAGTGTAAGGCTCAGGAACTGGCGGAAGCTGCCGGCACCATCCAGGTCCGCGGCTTCGTAGACCTCCGCTGGCACGCTCTGGAGCCCGGCGAGGTAGATGATTGTGGCTCCGGGCGCGGCCTGCCACACGGTGACCAGCACAATGGCCAGCCAGGCGAGGTTTTCGTTGGCCAGGATGCTGGTGGCAAGCGGCGTTAAGCCGAACCGTTCAGCGAGCACCGGCAGGGTGTTGGAGAACAGGTAGTTGAAGACAAACGACACCACCAGGGCTGATAGCACCATGGGGATGAAGAACACGGTGCGGATGCCGGTTCGCCACTTGATTTTCGCATTCAGTCCAAGGGCGATCGCCAGGGCCACGATATTGACCACCACGGTGGTGGTCAGGGCAAAGACGAACGTGAAGATGTACGACTGCAGGATTGCCGGGTCCTTGAAGATGTTGACGTAGTTGGACAGGCCGATGAACTTCCAGTCACCGTAGCCTGCGTAGTTGGTGAGGCTGAAGAACACCCCAACCAGCGCTGGCAGGGTGATGAAGAAGGCGAAAAGTGCAAGGACCGGCACCACCATCCAGTAGTAGGTGGGGTCGATCCGGCGCTTGGACCGGACAGCGAGCGTACGGGCGGGGTCGTTGTGCGCGGCCGGCGTTGTCTCAGCCGGCAGGGCGGTTGCGGTCATGGGGGCTCCTGGGATCGGGGTGGGCATCAGACCGCTGTCCGCTCGGCGACGCGGCGCCATTCGTCGTCGACCGTGGTCAGGAACTGTTCACCGTTCTTGTTGAAGACGAAGGACTGAATGTAGTTGTTCATGGGGACCGACGGCGGAAAGTATGTTCCGGCGCCCTGGTAGTAGCGGCCTTCGGCCACGTGGGCGGCAACACCGTGGAGATGGGGGTTACTCACGGCAGGGGCGCCTATCAGCGGAGAGAACGCCGCGTTCTTCTCGTTGTACGTGTTGACCACGGACGGTTCCAGGAGGTAGTTGAGGAACCTCTCCGCAGCGGCCCTTTTCCGCGTGTTCCGGGTGATGGAGAGGGCCATGTCCACGTTGACGCGCACCTTGGTCTGGTCCGGGTCGTTGGTGACCGGCAGCGGAAAAGTGCCCAGCTTGATGTCCTTGTTGGCCTGAACCAGCTGGGAGAGCGCCCACGGCCCCTGCAGATACATGGCGGCCTGGCCCTTGCCGAAGGCGGCATTTCCGTCAGAGTAGTTCTTGCTGGCCGCCCCGTTCTGTGAGTAGGACGCGAGCTGCAGGATTTTTGGCAGCGAGGAGCGGTAGTGATTGCTGAATGACTCGGGGGCGGACTGCGGGATGTTGGCCCCCTTGGCCATCAGGTCCCTGAAGAATCCCCCGACGTCCAGCATTCCGCCGGTGACGTAGTCGAAGGCCCCCTGGCGAAGGGTCCAGGCGTCCTTGAACGTCCCGTAGATCGGTGTGATGCCTGCTGCCTTGAAGGTCTCACACGCGGCGATGAAGGCCTCCCATGTGGTTGGAACAGCCACACCGTGCGCTGCGAAGATGTCCCGGTTGTAGATGACCCCGGCCGCAGCAATGGAGAACGGCAGGGCGCTGGTTTCGTTCCCCTTGTATTGTCCCCACGAACTGATGAGGTCCTGGAACTTCGGATCGACAGTCTTGGCCACGGGAAGGCCCGACAGGTCTGCGAAGATTCCCTTCCGGACGAACTCAGCCGTTTCGGTCGCGAATCCCCGGGTCACGACGTCGGGCGGATCGTTGCGGACCAGGCCGGGGACGAAGTTGCCCTCATTGAAGTCCTGGATGACCCGGAGATCCGGGTTCAGGACTTCGAAGTCCTTGATCACCTGGTTGAAGTACCCCACCACCTCGGGCTTGTTCTGCATAAACCGCACGGTGGTGACGCCGGCCTGCTGCCCTGCGCCGGCGGCGCAGCCGGTGAGGGGAAGGAAGGCGGTTGCTCCGGCCAGGCCGGCCGCCCGGAACAGCGAGCGCCTGCTGGGCAGTGTTGCGCGCACGGTGCCGCTCACAGGGCGGGGGCAGACGGACGGGAGAGAGAGGACTGTGGTGAGGGCGGGCAGTGCTTCGGGATGCGGTTCACTGTTGCTCCTTTGCAAAGGCTGAATGAAGGATTTTGGAGAAGACCGGTGGCTCGGCGGACGTCCGACCCACCGGCCAAGCATTATTTATTTTGGATCTAAATTTAGTTTCTCAAGTATTATGTGGTGCAGAACACAGGGGGTCAACACCATGTCCGAAATTTCCGTCGCAACGCCCCAGTTGCTCAGGCGCGTGAGTGCCGGAGCCGTCCTGGATTTTATGCGCGCGTCGCAGGCCGTAACGGTCACCGACGTTATGGAAGCCACCGGACTGACCCGGGCCACGGCCATATCCGTGTGCGAGGACCTCATGCACCGAGGCTGGATCCGGGAGCTGGAAAACCAGCGGGCCTTCGGCGGCTACCAGAAAGGCCGGCCGGCACGGCGGTTCGAACTCAACGAACGCGCAGGCTACGTTCTGGGCATGGACGTGGGTGTCTCCAAGGCCACCGTGGTGGTGTCCGACCTTCGCGGAAAGGCCCTCGGCAGGTCCAGCCAACCCTTCGCGGAAGCAGACATCCCGGCCGAGGAACGCATCGCCGTCATTGACCGCACCGCCATGATGGCCCTCCACAGCGTGGGAGCCTCCCCCGATTCCGTTCTGGCGGTCTGCGCCGGCATTGCGGCGCCAGTGGACCGTAACGGCGAGGTGCTGGTGACGCAGCACTTCTGGGGACTGTTCGACGTCGGCCTGAAGGCCGCCCTGCGGGACCAGCGGGGCTGGACGGTGCTGCTGGAAAACGATGCGAACCTGGCCGCCCTGGGCGACCGCTGGCGCGGCGCCGCTGCCGGCGTGGACGACGTCGTGGTCATCCTCGCGAGTGAGCGCCTCGGGTCGGGCGTGATCGACGGCGGACGGCTGCTGCACGGCCGCGGCGGAGGCGCCGGCGAGCTTGCCTTCCTCGACATGCTGGAGGGCGTGGGAGATACGTACGGTATCGCCGCACTGGCCAGGAGATGGGCCGCAGAGGCGCTCGCGGGCAAGGCCAAGACATCCCTCCGGGACTACGCCGCCAAAGGCGCGGAAGCAGAGCACGTCTTCGCGGCCGCCGCGGACGGCGACGCCGTGGCGCTGAAGATCCTTGAACGGCTGGCCGACAGGATGGCCCGGGTCATCGGGGCCGTCGCCACCATGATCAACCCCGAACTCGTGGTCATTGGCGGGGCCGTGGCGAACTCCGCCGGCGTGCTGCTCGAGCCGATCGCCAGGCACCTGACCAAGTACACCGTCACTCCCCCGCGGGTGGCGGTCTCGCCCTTGGGAGATTCAATCGTGACCGTGGGAGCCGTGCGGTGCGCCCTCGACTACGTGGAAAAGAACACCCTGGACCTGGAGCTCGCGGTTCCGGACTAAGCCGCGTGCTCCAACGGCGCGAAGGGACAGTTGAGGCCCCGGAGCCGCATCGGTTCCACGGCCTCAACTGTCCCTTCGCGCTGTGTTATTCCAGCGTCGCGACCGGCCCCTCGGCTACGGCTGCGGCTCCAGGGCGGCGGCAATCGGGAGTGTGCCGTCACGGAATTCGATGGTCCTCCCCGCCGTTTCGGGTAGGTCCAGCACGGCGGCGGCCACACTGGCCGTGTTGCTGCGGGAGGTTGCCCGGCTGCCGTCCGTTCCGGGGTCCACTTCGATGAGCCCTGTCCCCGGCTGGTCCGTCAGCGTCCCGGGACCCAGGATGGTCCAGGCCAGTGCGGTGCCGCGCAGGTACTCATCCGCCGCAGCTTTGGCGTCCGCGTAGGCAAAGAAGCTGTTCTCCGCCGGAACGCCATGGTCCGGCCCCGCGCCCAGGTAGGATACCATCACATAACGCCCGACGCCGGCCTCCGCCGCCGCGTCCATCGACCGGATGGCCGCATCCCGGTCCACCGCATACGTGCGTTCCGGGCTTCCTCCCCCGGCCCCGGCGGACCAGACCACGGCGTCATGGCCCCTGAGGGCGTCGGCGATTGCCGCCGTCGTCGAATTCTCAACGTCCAGGACCGACGGCGTAGCGCCGGTCGCAGCGACATCCGCCGCATGGTCCGGGTTGCGGATCATGGATGTGACGCTGTGACCTTCGGTTGTAAGAAGCGTGGACAGGTGGAGGGCCACTTTACCGTGGCCGCCGATGATAACAATGCTGGTCATGCCCCCATTCTGCCCCCTATGTCCGTGTGCGGTAGCGGAGGTAGGCCACGCCGTTTCCAAAGGTGTGCTCTTCGAGGAGTTCCAGCCGCAGGCCCAGCCCGTCCGGCAGGAAGCGCAGTCCTCCTCCCACGGCCACCGGATTGAGGAACACGCGGCATTCGTCCACCAGCCCGGCGTTGAGCGCCGCAGCGGCCAATGTGGGGCCACCGATGCTGATGTGCGCGTCCGTGGCGTTCTTGAGATCCCGGACGGCGTCGGGAACAAAGGTCCGCTCGATCCTGGTCTTGGCCGTGGATGCGGCGGTGAGAGTGGTGGAGTAGACAACCTTGTCTACCCCTTGCCAAATCCGCGCGAAGTCCCGGATGTAGTCCGGCTGATCGGGGGTATCGAAGGTTTCCCACGCAGACATGACCTGGTACATGCGGCGGCCGAAAAGGTAGGCGCCCACATCGCGCTCGAGATCATTGACGAACGTATGGACTTCCTCGTCCGGCTCGCTCCAGCTGAAGTTGCCGTTGCGGTCCGCGACATATCCGTCCAGTGACGCGATTGCTGAGTAGATGAGCTGGCCCATCCGCCCATTGTGCCGCCGTCGGCAGCGGATGGGTAGGCGCACCCTTCATTTGACGGCGAACTGCTGCGCCATGGTCCAGAGGTTGGTGGTGGTCCAGTAGATCAGGACGCCGATCGGGAAGAGTACTCCACCCACACCGAAAATGAGCGGAAGGGCATACAGGATCACCTTCTGCTGGCGCGCGAGGGGATTGTCTGCGGCCTCGTCAGGCACGCTCCGGGCCACGATCCGTCGTTGCGTGATGAACTGCGCGGCCGTCATGGCCAGGATCATCACGATAGTCAGTACCAGGACCGCCGCTGGGTCGCCGGCACTGCCGTGCAGCACGGACGCTGACAGCGGGGCACCGAAGATGCTTGATTCGTCGAACTGCACAGCCTGTTCGTGGGTCATCGCTCCGATGCCATGGGCTTCCCTGGCTGCGGCTGGGATGCCGGAGAGTACCTGGAAGAGCGCGAAGAAGAACGGCACCTGGATGAGCATCGGCAGGCAGGCGGACAGGGGGTTGGTCCCGTGTTCCTTGTAGAGGGCCATCTGTTCCTGGGCCATGGCCTGCCGGGACAGCTGATCGGTCTTGCCCTTGTACTTCTCCTGCAGCCTCTTCAGGTCCGGCTGCAGGAGCCGCATCCGGCGCTGGGCCTTGACCTGCTGCAGGAACACCGGAATCAGGGCGGCACGGATGATCAGCACCAGGCCGATGATGGACAGAGTCCACGTCCAGCCGCTTGCCGCAGGCATGCCCATGCTGCTCAGGACGTCATGGATTCCGACCATGACGGCGGATACAAGCCAATTGAACGGACCCATGATGGTTCCGAAGAAGTCCACTGCAATCCCCCATCGCCACGTGCAGCAAAGCTACGGCGAAAAGGAGTACTTGTCACGGCCTCGCGCCGCCGCAAACACACCGTCGTGCGGGGAAACAGAAAAGCCCCCGGAATCCGTCAGTTTTTCAACATCAAGAAACAGCCACTTAACAGCCAAGATGATCGTCGCCGCCTGGACAGCCACTCCCGAATTTATCCGCCTGCGGGATGCAGCAGCGCGTCAACGGCCCTTGCCGAAGAGTGGGCGTCGTCTGCGGACAGCTGGGCATAGACATCCAACGTCGTCACCGCCGAACTGTGACCGGCAATCTGCTGGACCACTTTCACATTCGCGCCGGTGCTTGTAGTCAAAGTGACTGCGGTCCTTCGCGGGTCGTGGAAGACAAGGTTTGGGCAAGGCTGCATCCGCCGTTTGGCATCTTTCAACTGCTGGCCGGAATACGCGACGTGCGAAATTTGACGACCGCAGCGCATTGCCTGTCGGAGGTGTGAACACCAGGCCACCCGAGTGCAATCGTTCCCAGTGATCTTCCAGCAGCGCCGCCACAGATTTTGGGATCGGAACTGTTCGCGGCCTCCGGGAGCCGGATTGTTTGTAAGGGCAGTTTCTCATCAACTCATTGAAACTAGGGAAAGCCCTCTATGTAGTTCAGCAAACCATTACTCCATCGTCTTGACGAACCGTCCCGGCACTAGCTACGCTCATGCGGGGGTGCCGGTTAAAGGAGGGAATAAACCTTCCGCCGGCTCGCTCAATAAGGGGGAAAAATCTAAATGGGAACAGCACTTCAGCTCATGATTCCTGGGGGAGCCGTTATTGAAGCAGACATCAAACGTCGCTTTGACGAATCGCTTGTTCGGTTTGATGCCTGGTATCTCGTGGCAGTTGCTATCTTGATTGTGGTCGGAGGCGCTGTGCTGCTCGGCATGGCTGCGTGGTGTGTCATCTTCCAGAATAAGCGCTTCAGCGGCCGGTTTTACTTCAATAATGGCTTTGAGGTCTTCATGGAGTGTGTGTAACTAGTTAGGTACTAGGGGAGCCTGTGGAGGTCTACTTGGCAGGCTCCCCTTCACTTGGGAATTAAGGCAAAATTTGTGAAGACTTTACTCGACGTTAGCAAGGTTTCATTTTCGTACGGATCCGGGCCGATCGTTCTGTTCGAAACAGACTTAGTCGTTGGCGAGGGCCAGATTGTTGGACTCGTAGGTCCCAATGGCTCGGGGAAATCAACGTTGATCAATTTAATTTTTGATAACTACCAACTTAAGCAGGGACGAATCCAACTGTCCGGGCAGGATCACCAGCAGTTGGATGCGAAGAAGTCAGCTATTTACCTGCCCAGCGAAGACTTTCTTCCTGACTTTCTCACCGGACGCGAGTACTACCGGGCAGTCGAGCAAATGTATGGAACGTCCGAGATCAGTGCTGATGAGGTCAGCGCTGTATTCCAAGCGTTAGGCATGGGCGGACGGGAGGAGCACTTGATCGAAGACTACTCACACGGAATGAGGAAGAAGGTGCAATTCCTAGCCGCATTCCTCCTGGATCGACCCCTAACGGTTATCGATGAGACCTTCAACGGGATCGACCTGGACGCACAGCGCTATTGCGCGCGGCGGCTTGCTGAAATGAGAGAACGTGGCAGGGCTGTCTTACTGTGCACGCACGACTTTTCAATACTCGAGGAGCTTGCCGACGATGTTGTTGTGATGAAGAAAGCGCTGATATTGGATCGGATTTCTATTGAGGAGTTGCAAAAAGAGGGGACAACGCTCAAGTCATGGGTTGATGAGATGCTGTTCGGAAGTGAGCATGAAAGCGTCTAATACCCTCCTACTTGTTCGCCTGCTGACGACGTACATGCGTCGGCGTGTCCTTTCACATGGCCTCTTGCGGGATTCATTTTTCAGGCTGGGCATTGCGGCTGTTGCAATCCTCACACTGGCAGCTCTAACCTTGTTTGCTTTCCTCTTCCTGTCGCCAGTGGTGGGCGACGCAGGCACTCTGGAGTTTCTCGTCCGCATAGCGAGCATATCAACGGTCAATTGGACCATCCTCGCCTTCCTCTTCGTTCGAGTCCTTTTTGGTCGGTCGTCAGACATGATGACTTTCACATGGCAGCTTCCGTTGACGAACCGGCAGCGGTCGGCTGCCTTGACAACGTTTGAAGCTCTTATAATTCTCGGAATCATCGGACTCGTATTCGTCCCTGCTAGTATCGCGGTAGTCATTCTGACCGGATTTACAGGGTTAATCTTCATTCTAGAAGGTATTGCTTTTCCCGCAGTATGTGCTTTCACTGTGCTTCTGATCATAAACAACCTTGTTATGAGGATCCTGAACGCTCTAAAACTGTCTCGTATTGCGACTTTTGTTAGCTTGGTCGTATGCGCCACTTTGTTAGGAACGTTCGCTTCAATAACGCAGGCACTCGCGAATGTTATGTCCGTCGATTTTCTAGAGCGGCGCCCTGGCTATCACTTCACCGACAGCTTCGTTACTTTGGGTAGGATCTACGGAGACCTTGCGGCTGTCATTGGATTTTTGGTTATAGCTATTTCGACTGGGATTGTCGCCTGGCTAACAATCCCAGACTCATATACGACGGGACGAAAGTTCTTTGGAATCAACTTCCGTCATACATGGACGTCCACAGAACTCGGCTGGTACGTCCTGGCATGGATTCGACGGGCAGATACATGGTTGACAATAGTGGGGACGTATGCCGTTGCGGCAGTACTGTTAGTGCAAGCACCTACTAACCTTGTATATTCAGTTGGTATCCTAACTACCCAAGCTCTCTATCATTTTTCTGCAACCCGGTCACTCAGGCGCCTTCCTGGAACTGCAGGATCGGCGGGTCGAACGCTGCTCCTTCTGCTAAGTTCTCAGGTGATTGGCTTGGTCGTAGTATCGCTGCCGATTGTGGTAGTCGCCATTTTGACTGGCACAACTCTAATACCGATTCTGCTTACGTTGGGTTCATGCATCAGCGGTGTAATCTTGCTAAATCTCCTCGGAATATTGTTTTCGCAGGACCGTGACAACCCTTTTTCAGCGATAGTGAGCTACCTCGTCTGCCTCCTTATTGTTGCCACGTTGGTTGTGGTTTTTGGAGTCATTGATCTGCCGGCGGCAGTTAGCGCTGTACTTATTGGCGTATTCCATGCCGCGGGCTTGTACTATTCTCTTTTGGGTATTCGGACTGCAACACGGAAGGCGCGCTATGCGTAAATTGTTTTTGGGGGTTAACGCTTTGTTTGGTGGGGCGATCCTCACCTTGATTCTTGCCGCAGGGGCACTCTTGCTACTAATGGCGACGACTCCGGAAGCGGGCGTTCGTAAAGAAGGTCTATTTGGTGGCGTTTTCTTCAGCTCCACGACGTCACCCAGCGGCAGCATTGGCATGTCGCTAGGGATAAGTTCGTGGACTAGCATTGCGACGGTTTGGCTTATATGCAGCCTTTTCATTTTTGCCGTTATTCTTGTAGTCGCCAGACTGCGTCGGTACCGTGCGTCACTTATTGCACAGTCGAGTTCGTAGCGACTCGGCTTATATGCCGACGGCGCGCGCAGTCAGGATACTTGGACTACATGTGGGCTTGTGGGCTGGGGTCGCAGCGTTCTTTCCTGTTGTAGGCATAATCTTTGGCTTATCAGCCAATGATTCCATCTTGGTGGGGCTGTCTGCAGAGTTGGCCGTCCATGTGGTCTTTGGCTTTGGTGGTTCCTATCTTCTGCATGAGGCTGGACATATTGTCTTGTTGTCTAGGTACCCGTCTATTGATGGAATAGATGTAACAGCGTCGTGGACTCGTTTCTCCGTTCATCCCCGTGGTAGTCTCAGCCCGCTCCAAGTGATAGCTGTCGGTTTAATCGGCCCCATCGGTTGCTTCGTGATAGGCGCCGGCTTATGGCTGCTCGGTTCCAATCTGGCTTTCTGGTACATGGGTCACATCATCTTCTTGCTTCCTATTTTTGGCGATGGCAAGGCTGTCCTCTTGTCCCTTACCAAGATGCGGGCCGTGCTGTAGCTTGCTAACGGCCTGACCGTTCTTGCTATGCCGGGCAAGGGCGCGAGGCAAACGGGGGTCTTCCCCGGCCCGTGCCAAGCCATCCTTCGTCTCAGCAGCACCTGCACCAGGTAGACGCAGAGGTAATTGCCGCATAGATCAACGAGCCCTGTTATGTTAGGCCCACGTAGGGCCACCGTGCGAACGTCGTTGTAGGCAATGACGGCGGGCCACGCGCCATTGCTGGTCAGTGCCCTCCTGGCCCGGGTGAACGAGAGGGCGGCAGACCCGCGTGCACGAGACGCGGAGGTGCGTTCACGACGAGCCATGAAAAGCGCGTAAGACGCAGGTGAACTCGCGACGCACCGTCCGCCCGCAAGAGACGCAGGTGCGCCCGATCGGACATTGCCTAAATGCCAGAAACGCAGGTGCCCTGGCGATTGAGTGAACGGCTCCCGATTCTCCCCAGCCCGCCGGGGACGACACGTAATGCCTTGCGCTGGATCCTGGCGACCGGCCTGTCATCGGCAACTTGGAACACTGCCAGCCAGCCCGAGGTCGGGTGGGCGCGCACACTGGGCTTGTAGCCCAGCGACCTGGCGATTTCGACAAAACCGTCGAGAATGCGCCGGTTCGGGTTGACGAACTGGACCTGCCCCTTCTTGTCCGTCACATTGCCGTCCGACCTTGAAGGCAGCCGCGGTGGTGTCGACGGTCCGGCCGGCGGCTGCCCGGACCAGCGGCAGGTCGTGGGATGCAGCGTCGGCCGTCGACTGCTCACCGCGGTTGGTGCGGGCCACTGCAACCATGTTGCGGTTGTAGGCCCGGTCCAGACGGCTGAGGCGTGCCAGGGCCTGGTCGCGATGGCTTTTCCAGCACCAGAGGGTTGCCGCTGGTGCTGGGCGAAGTTCAGGGTGCGATCCCGATGTCTTCGAATTCCCGGACGTCAAGGCCACCGCGCATCATCCGGTTGATGAACCGGGACTTTCGATCAAGTCCCTGCCACATGAAGGAGTCTAAGGACTCCTTCACGACAACGTGGAGATGTGGACCTCGGGGTTCTGGTTGCCCTGACGGAGGATGCGACTGTGGCGTTGCTCGACGTCGGCTGGCCGCCATGGGGCGTCCATGTAAGCGGCCCCGTCGTCCGTTTCTTACCAAGGGAATACCAGAGGGCCGCCCGAGAACTTGGCTGATCGCGGCTGATTCAGGCCGAATCCTCAGTTCCACTGGGCTAAGAAAAAACCCCGTAGTTCCCCATGCAAACACTTGGAACTACGGGGTTCTAGCTGGTGGCTCCGAGCGGCGCCGATCCGGTGACCTTTCGATTTTCAAACGAAAGATCTACTTCGAACCGCTGCTAGCGGCACTACTGACCAGAGTAGGAAGCCGAAGTGGGCGCTTTAGGCGATCTAAAGGCCATAATTCGACGGACGGTACGATTCGCGGCACACCAAGACGATGGGGGCCGTAGAGGGCCACCGAGGGGCTACCGTGGCCACGAAAGCCCAGCCCAGTGCCGGGAGCAGCCATTTAACAGCCACCCCTCAGAGAATATGGAATCTGAGAGACGCCTCTATTACGTGAGTCGTCATTCAAGACAGAAAAGCCCCCGGAATCTCGGGGATTCCAGGGGCTTAGCCTGTAGCGGTGGGGAGGCTCGATCTCCCGACCTCACGATTATGAGTCGTGCGCTCTAACCAACTGAGCTACACCGCCACGAATGAGAAAAACCTGCGCCAAGCCGGTCAAAAACCGCCTTGACACAGGCCCTCATCCAGAGCCCCCCACCGGAATCGATCCGGTGACCTCGTTCTTACCAAGAACGCGCTCTACCACTGAGCTAGGGGGGCAACGAGTAAATACTCTACCGGAAGATTTGGCCACCAACAAATCGGCTCCAGAACGACGCCCGCGGCGCCAAAAGTGCCGGAAATTAGGGCTTTCGGCGCCCTCCGGACGGCCCATAAATCGGCCCGGGGACGGATCCCTGAAGGGATGTGACCAAGCCAACTTAAGCAGCAACGTTAAAGCAGAACGGGCCGGCTAATTGCCGGCCCGTTCTCAGTTCACTTTAGGACGCAGTGGTTACCACTTGTTGCGGGGCTTGAAGCCGCCTTCGGTGCGCGGCTTGCGTGCCGCGTCGGTGCCCACGCTGCGCTCGTTACGGTCGCTGAAGGAGCGGCCGCCGCGGTCAGCGGAGCTACGCTCGCCGTCGGTCTTGCGGAATTCCTTCTTGAACCCGCCGTTGCCCTTGAAGTTGCCGCCACGGTCGCCGCCACCGGCGCCACCGGCGCCACCGCCGGAGTAACCACCACGGTCGCCACCACCGGAGTAACCGCCGCGATCGCCACCGCCACGGTTGCCCTGGTAGCCACCGCGGTCGCCGCCACGGCTGCCCTGGTAGCCGCCACGCTCGCCGTCGCCGGAGGGCTTACGGCCGTTGTCCAGCTCGAGGTGGATCAGCTCGCCGCCGATCCGGGTGCGGGACAGAGCCTTCAGCTGGTCGGCACTGAGGTCCGCCGGGAGCTCCACGAGGGAGTGGTCCGCACGGATGTCGATGCCGCCGATCTGGGCCGAGGAAATGCCGCCTTCGTTGGCAATGGCGCCCACGATGGACCCCGGCATAACGCGCTGGCGGCGTCCGACGGCGATCCGGTAGGTGGCGTTGCCCTCGGTGAGCGTACGGGTGGGGCCACGTGAGCCGAAGCCGTCCTTGGAGCGCTCGCGCTTCTGGAAATCGGGAGCTGCGGCCAGTTCCTTGACCAGCAGAGGCTGACCGCCCTGGGCCATCACGGCCAGCGCAGCAGCGATCTCCGAGGCCGGCACGTTGTGCTCTTCCTCGTAGGAGGAGATGAGGTCGCGGAACGCGGCAACGTCCTCGGACTCGAGGGTCTCCGTGATGCGCTCGGCGAACTTGCCCAGGCGCAGCGTGTTCACGGTCTCGGCCGTGGGCAGGTGCATCTGCTCCACCGGCTGGCGCGTAGCCTTTTCGATGGAACGCAGCAGGTACTTCTCCCGCGGCGTCATGAACAGGATGGCGTCACCGGAACGGCCTGCACGGCCGGTGCGGCCGATGCGGTGGACGTAGGACTCGGTGTCGTGCGGGATGTCGTAGTTGACCACGTGGCTGATGCGCTCAACGTCAAGGCCACGGGCCGCGACGTCGGTGGCCACCAGGATATCGATGCGGCCTTCCTTCAGCGCCTCGACAGTGCGTTCGCGCTGCTGCTGCGGGATGTCGCCGTTGATGGCGGCAGCCTGGAAGCCGCGGGACTTCAGCTTGTCAGCCAGGTCCTCCGTGGCCATCTTGGTGCGCACGAAGGCGATAACGCCGTCGAACTCTTCAACCTCGAGGATGCGGGTCAGGGCGTCAAGCTTGTGCGGGCCCATAACCTGCAGGTACCGCTGGCGGGTGTTGGCGCCGGTGGTGGTCTTGGACTTGACCGAGATCTCGGCCGGGTTGTTCAGGTACTGCTTGGACATCCGGCGGATCTGGCTCGGCATGGTGGCCGAGAACAGCGCCACCTGGCGGTCCGACGGGGTCTGCTGGAAGATCTGCTCCACGTCTTCAGCGAAGCCCATGCGCAGCATTTCGTCAGCCTCGTCCAGCACCAGGTACTGGAGCTCGGACAGGTCCAGGGAACCCTTGGAGATGTGGTCGATCACACGGCCCGGAGTACCGACAACAACCTGGGCACCGCGGCGCAGGCCGGCGAGCTGGGGGCCGTAAGCGGAGCCGCCGTAGACGGGGAGGACGGTGAAGTCATCGATGTGCTTGGCGTACGAGGTGAAGGCCTCGGCAACCTGGAGCGCGAGCTCGCGGGTCGGAGCCAGGACCAGGGCCTGGGTCTTGCGGGACGGGCCGTTGAGGTCGTGGAGCTCGGCCAGGCGGGACAGTGCCGGTACTGCGAATGCTGCAGTCTTACCGGTACCGGTCTGGGCGAGGCCCACAACGTCGCGGCCTTCAAGCAGCAGCGGGATGGTTGCTGCCTGGATGGGGGAAGGCTTTTCGTAGCCGACGTCCATCAGGGCGGCGAGGACGCGGCCGTCGATGCCGAGATCGGCGAACTTGACGCCCTCGTCTTCGGTTTCCTCAGCCTTGGCGGGTGCTTCTTCGGCCTTAGCTTCCTCAGCCTTGGCTACGGGAGCTTCTTCAAACTTGGCAGCAGGCGCCTCGGTCTGAGCGGCAGGCGCTTCTTCGACCTTGGCGGGGGCTTCTTCAGCGGGAGCGGCGGGCGCTTCAGCTTCGGTGGCGGCGGGCTCTGCTGCGGGGGCAACGGCCTCGGTGAACTCGACAGCGACGGTTTCGGCAGTTACTGCTTCGGCGGTGGCGTCGTTTTGATTTTCGGGCATAGGGAAATTTCCTCATCCATAGGGGGCCAGGCGGCACAACCCGAGGTGAGCGGAGCCGCAGTACATGTGCCGTGGGTGCCGGGCATACATTGACCGGCCGGTCACTTAGAAGTCCGGCGCTTTCGCAATCCCGTGGCAGGACTTCCCGCTGCATCTCTTGGCTGCTATCCCAGCAGTCTGTACAGCGTTTTCTTTAGCCGGCTCTCCCTATGAAAATGCCCGCATCACAATCGCGGGCCCCAACACTTGCCAGTCCTGCCTCAAAAATTGGGCAGGAATAAGGGATTTCCGGAGTGGGGGATGTTTCAAGTGTAAGGTACAGATCCGCTTTGCGGCTAATTGAACGTACGACGGCGGCGGTGAGCTTGCGCACATGGCCGTCGGGTTCCATACGGCTAAGGCCGTGACGCTACCGTCCCAGCCGCCGCAGCAGCGCCTCAAAGGTGTCGTGGTACTCGGACTGGAGGCGGATCTCACCGTCGGCGTCGGCATCCCGCAACGCTTCCATCGACTCAAGGTCAGGTTCGCTGAACCACTTTCCGATGGTGATGCCGTGGGTCGGCACGAAAAGCCGGTGGATGTGGTCGCCGGCCTGGACGGTGCCGGTGCGGATCACGCGCAGGTAGGTACCAATCCGGCCCGCTTCCGTGAAGCGCTTGACCCATTGCGGCTCCCCCATCCGACGCTGGAAGGCGGCGCACGGGACGCGCGGCGAAGTGACTTCAACTTCGACGTCGAGCCCGATCTTCCACCGTTCGCCGATCACTGCCCCGGTGGTCTCGATGCCGGACACGCGAAGGTTTTCCCCGAAGATCCCGGGCGGGAGGTCGCGCTGGAGCTCCTTCGCCCAGTAGTCGGCATCATCCTGGGAGTAGGCGTAGATGGCCTGGTCTTCGCCGCCATGGTGGATCCGGCTTGCCTGGACGTCACCGTGGAGGCCGAGTTTGTGGACTTTGACGGGACCTTCCACCGGCCGCTTGTCGATGGCGGTGACTCCCACGCTGCCTTCATCGGGAAGGAGCTGGTGGACACGGCAGACGGCTAGCACTGATGCGGTTTCCATGGCTCCAGTGTAGGGTTCCCGGCGTTACAGCCACCGTTGGAACCGGAGATTGGCAGTTCTCTCCCGTTTCGTGCTCGCAGCCGGACCGGGCAGAGACTACGCTGATTTCAGGATTGAGCTTCCGGCGCACAGCTGCGCCCACATTCAGCATGGACTACCAAGGGGGACGTCATGGACCCGGAAAAGGACCAAGGCAACGGTCCGGACAAGGACAAGGACAAGGCCAAAGGCCAGGGCACCGGTCAAGGCAAGGACCAGGGAGCGCCGAAACCGCCTCCGTGGCAGGTTCCCAAACCTGAGCTGCGCCCCGAACTCCTGAACGAACCCATTCCCACGGTTGATCCGTTCGCCCGGGACCGCGAGCGCCAGACCCATGATGCGGCCGCGCGCAAGAAGCGTTCCCAGCGGCGGACCGTTGTGGTGGGGTTGGGAGTCACGGCCCTCCTCGCCGGCACCATCACCGCCGTCGTGGCCAGCAACCAGGATGAACCCGAGTACGCCCAGGTCTGTTTCAACGACGAAACCGGCGAACGCGTCGAGGATACGCAGTGCAACAGCTCGGCCGGCCGGAGCGGCGCACTATTCGCGTGGTACTTCTACTCCCGCGGCGCCAGCGTGCCAGCGGTGGGGCAGAACCGGTCCTCATATCCGAGCTACACCAGCACCATCCCCAGCGGCGCCAAGGCATCCACCGGGTACAGCGCCAAGGGCGGAACGGTCAGCAGGGGCGGCTTTGGCAGCAGCTCCAAGGGCGGAAGCACGGGGGGCTAGGCGTGAAGCGGTTGTTATCGGAGCCCAGGCCTGACTGGAAGCAGAAGATCGAAGAGCAGGGCCTGGTCTTCTCCACCACCACCATGCCCAACGGCCGGAAGATTGAATACTGGAACGAAGCCGCCTACTACGAATTCACCATGGACGAGGTGGAGACCCTGGAGGTCACGGCCGAGGACATGCACAAGATGTGCCTGGAGGCAGCCAAGTTCCTGGCCACGGGCGCCATGGGGAACATCGGCATCGGCCCGCAGGCACTGGAGCTCGCGGCTGAGTCGTTGCAGGCCGCGGACATGGATGTCTACGGGCGCTTCGACTTTATCTATGACGGCCAGGGCGGACCGGCCAAGATGCTGGAGTACAACGCCGACACCCCCACCGGCCTGATCGAGGCCGCCGTCGCGCAATGGTTCTGGCTGCAGGACGTGTTCCCGGAGAAGGACCAGTGGAACGGCATCCACGAGGCCCTGATCCGGCAGTGGAAGAAAATGCAGTACCGCACCGGCATGAGCACGCTCCACATAGCCCATTCCGAGGCTGAGGAGTCCGGCGAGGACTGGATGACGGCCGCGTACATGCGGGACGTGGCCAGCCAGGCGGGCTGGACCACCATCGGCATCAATATGTCCGATATCGGCTGGGATCCCAACCTGAACCGCTTTGTGGACCTGGACAACTTCATGATCAGCACCATGTTCAAGCTGTATCCCTGGGAGCTGATGATGAAGGAGCCGTTCGGGCACCGGCTGCTGCAGCGGGCACATAATCCCCGTTGGGTGGAGCCTGCGTGGAAAATGCTGCTCTCCAACAAGGCCTTGCTGGCTGCTCTGTGGCACCTGTACCCGGACCACGCTAACCTGCTGCCGGCCTACCTCAACGAGCCCGGGCCCCTGAAGGAATGGGTGGCCAAGCCGCTGCACGGCCGCGAGGGGGACAACATCAAGATCCATGCGCCGGGCATCAGCCTGGAGCAGCCCGGGGGGTACGGCCGTGAGGGCTGGTGCTACCAGCAGTTCCATGCGCTGCCCGACTTCGACGGCAACCACCCCGTCCTCGGCCTCTGGGTGGTGGACGGCGAGTCCGTGGGCTGCGGGATCCGCGAATCGGACGGCCCCATCACCGATTACTTCTGCCGTTTTGTGCCCAACACCATTGACGCCCCGGCGCCGCTTTCAGCGCAGGCCCACTCCAGCAAAGCAGGTATCGCACTATGAGCACCCTGATATTCCAGAGCCCGGTGACCGTATGAGTGCGGAGACGACGACGGCGGGCGGCGCTTCCGGCGGACCGTCCGGCGGTGCCGTCCCCGACAAGGGGCTCCGGGCGGGGATCCTGGACCTCGGCGACTCGGTGATGCTGGGCCTCGCGTCCACGGCGCCCGTGTATTCGCTGGCCGCAACGCTGGGCCTGATCGTGGCCGTCAACGGAAACTACACTCCCCTGATCCTGGTCCTCGGGTTCATCCCCGTCCTGTTCATCGCCTACGCCTTCCGGGAGCTGAACAGCGCCATGCCGGACTGCGGCACCACGTTCACCTGGTCCCGCCGGGCGTTCGGCCCGTGGGCCGGCTGGCTGGGCGGCTGGGGTGTTGCTCTGGCCGGCATCGTGGTCCTGGCCAACCTGGCGCAGGTGGCAGGCCAGTACCTGTGGCTGCTGATCGGCGACGGCTCCCTGGCGGAAAACAAGGTGGTGGTCACCGCCACCGGCGTGCTGTTCATCGTGTTTATGACCCTGGTGAACTACCGGGGCATCCGGCTGGGCGAGCATGTCCAGCGGGTCCTGACGTACGTTCAGTATGTGTCGCTGGGCATCTTCGCGCTGGCAATCATTGTGCGGATCGCGGGCGGGGCCCCGGAGGGCCAGGCGTTCGACGTTGAGTGGTTCAACCCGGCCGGTGCCTTCGCCGACCCCTTCGCCGTGGTGCACGGTTCGCTGCTTGCCCTGTTCATCTATTGGGGCTGGGATACCTGCCTGGCGGTGAACGAGGAGACCGAAAACCCGTCCACCACGCCGGGGCGCGGCGCCGTCATTTCGGCCTTTGTCCTGGTGGCCATCTACGTCTCGGTGGCCTTGCTGGTGATGATGTACGCCACCGTGGGCACCGAAGGCATTGGCCTGGGCAACGAAGCCAACCAAAGCGACGTCTTCCTGGCGATGAAGGACGTGGTCCTGGGTCCGTGGGGCTGGCTGATTGTAGTGGCCGTGCTGGCCTCGGTCCTATCGTCCACGCAGACCACCATCCTGCCCACGGCTCGCGGCACACTGTCGATGGGCGTGCACGGCGCACTGCCGCCGAAGTTCGGCGAAGTCCACACCCGCAACCAGACCCCTGGATTCTCCACCCAGGTCATGGGCGCAGCGGCCATGGTGTACTACGTGGCAATGAGTTTTCTCAGCGAAAACCTGCTCTCCGATTCAATCAGCGCCATCAGCCTGTTCATCGCCTTCTACTACGCACTGACGGGCTTCGCGTGCTTCTGGTATTTCCGGGGCACTTTCCGGGAGTCTGCCCGCAATCTCTGGTTCCGGGGAATCCTTCCGCTGCTCGGGGCGCTGATCCTCACGGCGGCGTTCTTCATTTCCGCCGTCCAGATGTGGGATCCGGCGTACGGTGACACGCAGATCTTCGGCGTCGGTGGGGCGTTTGTCAGCGGCGTGGTGCTCTTGGCCCTGGGCGTCGTCCTGGCCATTGTCTGCCGGTTCCTGCCGTCAACGCGGGAATACTTCACCGGGAAGCCGACGGCGGAGGCCGCCAGACCGACGTCGGCCTAAGATACTCAGATGAGCGACGCTGAAGTCACCGCCGAAGTGCCCCTGACACCGGACACGTCCGACGTCCTGGCCCTTAGTGCGCTGCTGAGCGCTGACGAGCGCGCACTCCAGCAGCGGATCCGCGACTTCACCGACCAGCGGATCAAACCTAACATCGCCAGCTGGTATGACGACGCCGTCTTTCCGCTGGAGCTCGCTCCCGAACTCGGCGAGCTGGGCGTCCTGGGGATGCACCTGGAAGGCTATGGCTGCCCCGGCCGCTCCGCCGTCGAATACGGCCTGGCCGCAATGGAACTCGAGGCCGGCGATTCCGGGATCCGGACCTTCGTCTCGGTGCAGGGGTCCCTGGCTATGACAGCCATCCACAAGTGGGGTTCGGAGGACCAGAAGCAGGAGTGGCTCCCCCGGATGGCTGCCGGCGAGGTGATCGGCTGCTTCGCCCTGACCGAACCCACAGCGGGCTCCGACCCGTCCTCCATGACCACTTTCGCCCGCCGGGACGGTACCGGGGACAACGCCGGCTGGGTCCTGGACGGCGCCAAACGGTGGATCGGGCTGGCCTCCGTCGCGGGGGTGATGGTGGTGTGGGCCAAGACCGACGACGGCGTCCGCGGTTTCCTGGTGCCGGCCGGAACGCGGGGCGTGACCGCCACTCCCATCGCCCAGAAGCTGTCCATGCGCGCTTCCATCCAGTGCGATGTGGTGTTCGACGGCGTCCGGCTGGGACCGGAGGCCATGCTGCCGGGGGCGATGGGCCTGCGCGGGCCGTTTACGTGCCTGAACGAGGCCCGCTACGGGATCATCTGGGGTGCCATGGGCGCCGCGCGTGATTCCTACGAAGCCGCCCTGGCCTATTCCCAGGACCGGCTGCAGTTCGGCAAGCCGCTGGCCGGGTACCAGCTGACGCAGGAGAAGCTGGTGAACATGCTGCTGGAGATCCAGAAGGGCACCATGCTGGCCTTCTATCTGGGGCGCCTCAAAGACGAAAAGAAGCTGCGGCCCGAGCAGATCTCACTGGGCAAGCTGAACAACGTGCGCGAGGCCATCAAGATCGCCCGCGACGCCCGTTCCATCCTCGGCGGCAACGGCATCACGCTGGACTACTCGCCGCTCCGTCATGCTGCCAACCTGGAGTCAGTCCGCACCTACGAGGGCACCGACGAGGTCCACATGCTCGTGCTGGGTCAGCACATCACGGGCCTCGGCGCCTTCCGGTAGCCGCACTCCTGCGGCGCGGTAAACGACCCGGGCCCAGGCGTGTGGTTATTCGGGCAGGATGACCAGCTCAAGGTAGCCACGCAGGCACCCTGCCATGTCGACGCTCTCGGGCGATAGCAGCCACTGTGTCTGGATGCCGTCCCACAGCGCAATCAATGATGCCGCGGCGGCTTCCGGTTCCACGCCGGGGCGCAGCCGCCCTTCCTCGGCGAGCTGCGCGAACCGACGGGCGTAGCTCCGCCGCAGCAGGTCAAAACGTTCGGTGAAATACTCGCGCCCCGGATGGCCGTCCGTGACTGATTCCGCGCACAGCACGGTGTACAACTCAATGACACCGGGAATCTCTTCGTTGAAGCGCGCCTGGCGGATGACGGCGTCAACGAGCGTTTCCTCGGGATCGGGAGGCGTTGTGCCATCTCCGGTGATCGAGTCGCGCCAGTTGAGCACGGCCAGCAGCAGGTCGCTTTTCGACGGGAAGTAATGCAGGAGGCTCGTCTGGCTCATTCCGACGTGGTCGGCAACGTCCTGCAGGGAGCCTCCGCGGTACCCGTGGGCCGCAAAGACGGCGTGCGCGGCAGCAAGGATCGCGTTCCGGCGTTCCGTCGACTTCGCGTACGGTCCCCGCCGGGAGGGCGTGCCCGCCTCGTTTGTGGTCATGGCAAGCCAGTGTACAGCCGGATTTGTGCGATAAATCAAAATTCGAGTGACTACTCGAATTTTGTGTTAGCGTGTCTCGTATCGATTCCAGACGTGTCGGACCTCACAGTCTTGCCATGGTGGTCCTGCAGCGCTTCTGGCGCGGCGGGCTTACAGAAGGAGCAGTCAAGTAATGTCCCAGTCCACAGCATCCGGGCGCACCGCCGATGTTTCCTACATCATCGACCGCGGACCGGGATCGGGCAGGCGGACCGCCGCCCGGTCCTGGCTGCACAGCGAAGCCCCCACCCAGTCACTCAACGGCAACTGGCGCTTCCGGCTCCTGCCCGGCGCACCGGGAACCGCCGGGGGCCGCGGCGCGCTTCCCGCCGGCGAGGCTGTGGAGGGCGTCGCCGAGGAGGCTTTCGATGACTCGTCGTGGGACGAGATCGCCGTCCCGGCACACTGGGTGCTGGAAGGCGACGGTCGCTATGGGCGGCCGATCTACACGAATGTCCGCTTTCCCTTCCCCACCGATGCACCCAACGTCCCTGATGAGAATCCCACCGGCGACTACCGGCGCACGTTCGACTTGCCGGAGTCATGGACCGAAGCCGAGCGGATCCTGCTGCGGTTCGACGGCGTCGAGTCGCGGTACAAGGTATGGGTCAACGGGGTGCCGATCGGCGTCGGCGTCGGGAGCCGGCTGGCCCAGGAGTTCGACGTAACCGGTGCGGTGCGCCCGGGATCGAACGTGCTGGCCGTGCGGGTGCACCAGTGGTCGGCGTCGAGCTACCTCGAAGACCAGGACCAGTGGTGGCTGCCTGGCATCTTCCGCGACGTGACGCTCCAGGCACGGCCGGCGGGCGGCATCGACGATGCCTGGCTGCGCACCTCGTTCAGCGGCTCCGGTGATTCCGGAACAGGTGATTCCGGCGCCGGCACCATTGACCCTGAAATCACGGCAAACGGTGACGCCTTTCCGGTGACGCTGTCCGTGCCGGAGCTAGGCGTGGACGTCACGTGGAACTCCGGGGCGGACGTTGCCCCGGTGGCGATCGACGCCGTCGAACCCTGGTCTGCCGAGATCCCGCGGCTGTATGACGCAACGGTGAGCAGCGCTGCCGAAACACTCTCCCTCCGGCTGGGGTTCCGTACCGTGGAAATCGTGGGGGACCGCTTTTTGGTGAACGGCCGGCGCGTGGTGTTCCACGGCATGAACCGTCACGAGACCCATCCCGACCGGGGCCGCGTCTTCGACGAAGAATCTGCCCGCGCCGATCTGGCCCTTATGAAGCAGTTCAACGTCAATGCGATCCGCACCAGCCACTATCCGCCCCATCCCCGGTTGCTGGACCTGGCCGATGAAATGGGGTTCTGGGTGGTTCTTGAGTGCGACCTCGAAACGCACGGATTCCATGCCCAGCAATGGGCCGGCAATCCCAGTGACGATCCGGCCTGGCGCGAAGCCTTCGTGGACCGCATCGAGCGCACCATCGAGCGCGACAAGAACCACCCCTCCATCGTTATGTGGTCGCTCGGCAACGAGGCCGGCACGGGCGCCAACCTCGCAGCAATGGCCGCGTGGGCCCATGCCCGCGACACCGGACGCCCCGTCCACTATGAGGGCGATTACAGCGGCGCCTACACGGACGTCTATTCGCGGATGTACTCCTCCGTCCCCGAGACCGAGGCGATCGGACGCGACGACTCCGGCTCCCTGCTGCTCGGCTGTTCCGCCGCCGAGTCGGCACGGCAACGGACCAAGCCCTTCATCCTGTGCGAGTACGTTCATGCGATGGGCAACGGCCCCGGCGCCATCGACCAGTATGAGGACCTCGTTGACCGCTACCCACGGCTGCACGGTGGTTTCGTCTGGGAGTGGCGGGACCACGGCATCCGCACACGCACGGAAGACGGAACCGAATTCTTCGCCTACGGCGGCGATTTCAACGAGGTCATCCACGACGGCAACTTTGTGATGGACGGAATGGTCCTCTCCGATTCGACACCGAGCCCGGGACTTTTCGAATACAAGCAGATCGTGGCCCCGATCCGTTTGCGCTTCGGCACCAAGGTGCCCAATGGAACAGCGTCCGACGGCGGTGCGCGGCCGTTCATCACAGTCGCCAATCTGCGGCACTCGGCGGACGCCTCCGACGTTGTGCTCCAGTGGCGGACCGAATTGGACGGCATCCGCAGCGACTCGGGCGAACTGGCAATCGCCGGCGCGTCCGGCAAGGCGCTTGCGGCCGGCGACTCGGCGCAGCTGGAGCTACCGGCGTTTGCTGTCTCAGGCAAAGGAGAGCACTGGCTCACCGTTGAAGCCGCGCTCCGCAAGGACACCGACTGGGCTCCGGCCGGGCATGTGATTTCAGCCGTCCAGCTGGATCTCTCGGAGCCTGCGGCACCGGTTCAGTCGCCGCGCCCGCTGGCTTCCGCAGGCCGGACCGGCTCCTTGGGGGCCGAGTCTGCGGGTGCCGAATCCTCGGGAACCGGAAAGCTGAACCTCGGACCGGCTGTCTTCGAGGAGGGCCGGCTTGTCTCGCTGGGCGGTTTGTCCGTGGCCGGCCCCCGTTTTGAGCTCTGGCGCGCACCGACGGATAACGACGGCGGAGCGGGCCGCGGCAGTTACGATCTCGCCGACCCCTGGCTGAACAATGGAAACGGCGTGCCGGCGCCGACGTCGGCCGCGGTCTGGCGCAATGCGGGCCTGGACCGCCTGACGGCCCGGGTGGAGAAGATCTCGGCGAACGATTCAGGCGTGGCGGTCCGGACACGGTATGCGCCGGCCGACAGCGCTGACTCCGTGACGGTCGAAGAGCAGTGGCAGCTCGCGGATGGGGAACTATGGCTTCGCCTGGATATCGTCCCCAGCGCTGGCTGGAACATGATCTGGCCACGCATCGGGGTCCGGTTCGATTTGCCCGGCTCCGTGGATGGCGCGTCCTGGTTCGGTGCCGGGCCGCGGGAATCGTATCCGGACAGCATGCACGCGGCACTGATCGGGCGGTATTCGGCAGCAATCGACGACCTCACGGTGACGTACGCCAAGCCCCAGGAGAGCGGGCACCGCAGTGCCGTGCGTTCGCTCGAGCTGAACAACGCGGGGGCGCCCTGGCTGAGGATCGAGACGGTGGCGGATGCCCGCGGCCGCCGGCCCGGTTTCACTTTGGCCCGTCACACGGCACAGGAGGTCAGCGCAGCGGCCCATCCCCACGAGTTGCCTCCGAGCGAGCACAGCTACCTCTACCTGGACGCTGCCCAGCATGGGTTGGGTTCACGGGCCTGCGGCCCGGACGTCTGGCCGGACTTCGCCCTTCGTCCGGAGGCCCGCACGGTGACGCTGCGCATCGGGACTGCCGGGTAGCCGCCGAGATGGCATTTCGCGGCAATGTCAGGCGCCGCGACTGCCGCGAAGTGCCATCTCGACGCGTTCCGGACCGGGTTACGCAGCTCCGACCGGGATGGGTTCCTTGGCGCCTGCGTCCTTGCGGATGGTCGCGCTGATCACGGCGGCGATGGTGCACATGGCGGCCGCGCCGAACCAGGCGTAGGTGTACTGGCCGGTGGCGTCCCGGATGGCACCGGCGCCGAGGGCAGCAGCGGCCGCGCCCAGCTGGTGGGCCGCGAACACCCAGCCGAACACCACGCTGCCGTCCGCTCCGAACGTTTTCCGGCAGATTGCCGCGGTGGGCGGTACCGTGGCCACCCAGTCCAGGCCGTAGATCACCACAAAAACGATCATGCTCGGCTGGACGGTGGCGCTCAGGAGCAGCGGCAGCACCAGCAGGCCGATTCCCCGGAACTGGTAGTAGACGGCCAGGAGGATTTTGGGGTTGTAGCGGTCGGTCAGCCAGCCGGACGCGATGGTGCCCAGGATGTCGAAGATCCCGACGACGGCGAGCAGCCCGGCCGCGGTGGTTTCGGGCATGCCGTGGTCGTGGGCGGAGGGGATGAAGTGGGTGCCGATCAGCCCGTTCGTGGTGGCCCCGCAGATCGCAAAACCGGCCACCAGCGCCCAGAATGTCCGTACTCTGCTGGCCCGCTTGAGAACCTGGAGGGCACGCACTGCGGCGTTGCTACTCCGGGCGCTGTCCACAGGGTCCGCTGCCGCAGCAGGCGACGCAGCCGTTCCCTCCTCAGGTGCCGTTTCACCGTAAGGCAAGGCGCCGACGTCGGCCGGTGAATTCTTGAGGAACTTCAGCACCAGCGGAACCACCGCCAGCGCGCCGGCGGCGATCAGCAGCGAGGCCTGCCGCCAGCCCGGATCCTGGGCCAGCATGGCGATGAACGGCAGGAAGACCAGCTGGCCCGCGGCGCTGCCGGCGGTCAGGATGCCGATCACCAGGCCCCGGCTCTTGGAGAACCAGGTGTTGGCGATGGTGGCGGCGAAGACGAGCGCCATGGAGCCGGTGCCGAGCCCGATCAGCAGTCCCCACGTCAGGAGGATCTGCCAGGACTGGGTGACAAGCACCGTGAGCGCGCTGCCGGCCCCGATCATCACCAGGGCGGTGGCGGTGACGGCCCGGATCCCGAACCGTTCCATCAGGGCCGCAGCGAAGGGGGCAGTCAGGCCGAACAGCACCAGGTTGATGCTGACGGCTGCGGACAGCACAGTGGTGGACCAGCCGAACTCCTGCTGCAGCGGCACCATGAGGACACCCGGGGCGGCCCGGAATCCGGCGGCGCCCACGAGGGCCAGGAAGGCGACGGCCGCGACGATCCAGGCAGGGTGCAGTCGGCGGCGCGTGGTTTCGGTGGCGCTCATGCGGCCGTGGCCAGCTGCACGGGCGCGTCCGTCCGGGTGAGGCTGTGCCAGCTGGTGTTGGCGGCCGTGAGCCGTTCCCCGCAGCCGGTGCAGGTGTCCGCGGAGCTGGTCCGCTGGCCGCAGCCGGAGTGGATGACGTACATATGGGCCTGGTCAGACGGCGCCGGGAGGTGCTTTTCCGCCCACATGACCACGGCGTTCAGGACCGGGAGGGCATCCTCGCCGCGGGCGGTCAGGACGTACTCCTGGCGGGGGCGGCCGCCGTCGTCGTACGCCTTCTTCTCGAGCAGCCCCGACTCCACGAGGCCCGCCAGGCGCCTGGTGAGCACCGAATCCGCGACGGCGAGCCGGGACTTCATGGCGTCGAAGCGCCCGTTGCCGAAAAAGACCTCGCGGAGCACCAGCATGCTCCAGGGGTCACCCAAGATGTCGAGACCGCGTGCCATGCTGCAGTTGCGCTGGGACCAGTCGGAGCGGAGTACCATAAAGGCACCCTAGCTAACTTTCTTGAAGAAAGCCAGGGCGCCTTAGATGGAGCGCGCTGCTACTTGAGGCGCGCTCCTACTTGAGGAAGGTGAAGGCGCGCTCCAGGTCCGCGATGAGGTCTTCCACGTCCTCGATGCCGCAGGACAGCCGGATCAGGTTGACGGGAACAGCAAGTTCCGTGCCCTTGACCGATGCGTGGGTCATCTCGGAGGGGTAGTTCATCAGCGATTCGATGCCGCCCAGGGATTCCGCCAGCGTGAACACCGACGTGTTTTCCGCGACCGTGCGGGCCGCCGCCTCGCCGCCCTTGAACTGGACGGACACCATGCCGCCAAACTTCTTCATCTGCTTCTTGGCCAGCTCGTGGCCGGGGTGGGAGGGCAGGCCCGGGTACAGGACGGCCTCCACCTCGGGGCGCTCGAGCAGCCATTCGGCCACGGCCTGGCCGTTATCGCTGTGCCGGTCCATGCGCACGCCGAGTGTCTTCAGGCCGCGGGTGGTGAGGAAGGCGTCCATGGGGCCGGACACCGCACCCACCGCGAACTGCACAAAGCCGATCTTCTCCGCGAGGTCCGCGTCGTTGACCACGATGGCGCCGCCCACCACGTCGGAGTGCCCGCCGATGTACTTCGTCGTGGAGTGGACCACGACGTCGGCACCCAGGGCGAGCGGGGTCTGCAGGTAGGGCGACGCGAAGGTGTTGTCCACCACGAGGAGGGCCCCGGCGTCGTGCGCCACCGCGGCGAGTGCCTCGATGTCGGTGATTTTCATCAGCGGGTTGGAGGGGGTCTCCACCCAGACGAAGCGGGTCTTGTTCGCGGCCACGGCTTTGCGGACCGCGTCCAGGTCCGCCATGTCCACGGGGGTGTTGCCGATCCCCCAGTCGCCGAGCACGCGGTTGATGAGCCGGTACGTGCCGCCGTACGCGTCGTTGCCGAGCACGATGTGGTCACCCGGCCGGGTCAGCGCCCGGATCAGGGAGTCCTCCGCCGCGAGGCCGGAGCTGAAGGAGTACGCGTGGCTTCCGCCTTCGAGCGCCGCGAGTTGCTCCTGCAGGGCGTCGCGCGTGGGGTTGGTGCCACGGCCGTATTCGTAGCCGTCGCGGAGCCCGCCGATGCCGTCCTGGGCGTAGGTGGAGCTGAAGTGCACCGGCGGGACCACGGCGCCGGTGCGGGGTTCGAAGGCCTGGCCGGCGTGCACGGCGCGCGTGTTGAAACCCTGGTTTTCAGAAACAGACATGGAGTTCCTTTGGCTAGTTGCTGAGGTAGGCGAGGAGGTCGTGGCGGGTGAGGATTCCCACGGGGGCGCCGACGAATGTCACCATCACGGTGTCCACCTCGGAGAGCAGCTCGCGGGCTGCGGAGATGGTTTCCAGCGAGCCGATGACCGGCAGGCGGGGGCCCATGTGCTCGGAGATCTTGTCCGTCAGCTTGGCCTCGCCGCGGAACAGCTTGGAGGTCAGGCTGCGCTCGTCCACGGCGCCGAGGACCTCGCCCATCACCACCGGCGGTTCCTGCGAGAGGACCGGGATGTGGCTGACGCCGAACTCGTTCATGATGTTGATGACGTCGCGAACGGTCTCGTTGGGGTGGATGTGGACCAGGTCCGGCAACTCGCCGGTCTTGGACTTGATGACCTCGCCCACTGACGCCTCTTCGCCGCCGGAGAGGAAGCCGTAGGAACGCATCCACTGGTCGTTGAAGATCTTGGCCAGGTAGCCGCGGCCGGAGTCCGGGAGGATGACCACCACCACGGCGCTTTCGGGGAGATCGCGGGCGGTCTGCAGCGCAGCCACCACCGCCATGCCGGACGAGCCGCCCACCAGCAGCCCTTCCTCGCGGGCCAGCCGCCGGGTCATGGCGAAGGAATCGGCGTCGGTGACGGCGATGACGTCGTCCGGGACGGATTTGTCGTAGTTCGCCGGCCACATGTCCTCGCCTACGCCCTCGACGAAGTACGGGCGCCCGGTGCCGCCGGAGTAGACCGAGCCTTCGGGGTCCGCCCCGATAATCCTGACGCGGCCGCCGTCGGCCTCCGGACGGTCTGCCGAGATCTCCTTGAGGAAACGGCCGGTGCCGGTGATGGTGCCGCCGGTGCCGGCGCCGATCACGCAGTGCGTCACCAGGCCGTCCGTGTCCTGCCAGATCTCCGGTCCGGTGGTCTCGTAGTGGCTGCCGGGGGCGGCCGGGTTGGAGAACTGGTCAGGCTTGTAGGCGCCCGGAATTTCCGTGACCAGGCGGTCCGAAACGCTGTAGTAGCTCTGCGGGCTGTCCGGGGCAACGGACGTGGGCGTGACCACCACTTCGGCGCCATAAGCCTGAAGCACGGCGCGCTTGTCCTCGCCCACCTTGTCCGGCACCACGAAGATGCACTTGTAGCCCTTTTGCTGGGCCACGAGCGCCAGACCCACGCCGGTGTTGCCCGACGTCGGCTCAATGATGGTCCCGCCGGGCAGGAGCTTGCCGGTCCGTTCAGCCTCTTCGATCATTTTCACCGCGATGCGGTCCTTGATGGAACCGCCGGGATTGATGTATTCCAGCTTGACCAGAACTGTGGCTTTGAGGCCTTCCGTCACGTGGTTGAGCTTGATGAGCGGCGTGTTTCCGATGAGGTCCAAGACGGACTGCGCGTACTTCATAGGTACAAAGTTACCGCCTGCCGCCGCTGGTCCTGCCCGGGGCTCAGCTCCCTGCCGAGGAATCCGTCTGCCAGAGGCCCAGGGTGTTGCCTTCGGTGTCCTTGAAATAGGCGTAATAGCCCATGCCCGGAACGGCGTCCTTGGCCTGGGCCACGGTGCCTCCAGCAGATTCGACCTGCGCCAGCGCGGCGTCCACGTCCTCCACATCGATGGTGATGACGGGGGTCTTGAGGTTGTCCGTGCGGGGGAACAGGGCCCCGTTGATGGCCCCTGGCGCGCTTGGCATGCCCGTCTGTTCGTCCGACGGCGTGGTGATGGCGATCGTGTAGTCCATCTCCTGCATGGGGGTCAGGGTCCAGCCAAACGCGCTTTGGTAAAAAGTGTTGGCGCGTTCCTTGTCATCGGAGGGAATCTCGAAATGCACAACTCCAGCCACAGCATGCTCCTTTGAATGCGAGGGGAAGACGCGGACTCCCCGCGCCACACGATGGAGTCTAGTCCTGGCATCTTCGGTCTGAAAGGGGCTCCGGAAGCTGCGTTGTCAGCCCATCGTGGGACCATGAATACATGACCATCCTTGACGCCCCCGCCCGGCTTGCCGCCGCCGCGGACGCGTCCCTGCGCTGGCATCCGGACGGCCCGTACAGCCTGCACCAGTCGCTGGGCACACTCCTGCGGGGTACCGGAGATCCGTCGTTTTCGTTCGGGCCGGACGGGTTATGGACGGCGTTTACGACGCCGGACGGCCCGGTCACGCTGCGCCTCACCGCTGCCGCGGATGGGGCTGTTGATGCCCAGGCCTGGGGTCCCGGTTCCGCCGCCGGACTCGCCGGAGTGCCCCGGCTCTTGGGCGCCGAGGACGACTGGTCGGCCTTTGACGAACCGGACTTCCACGCCACGCTCCCCCGGATGGTCCGTGACGCCCGACGCCGGAACCTGGCTGTCCGGCTGCCCTCCACCGGGCGGGTGGTTGATTGCCTCGTGCCCACCCTCCTCGAGCAGAAGGTCACCGTCATTGAGGCCCGCCGCGGCTACCGGTACCTGATGTACCGGTTCGGCTCGCCGGCTCCGGCGGCCGGAAGCGCGGCGCCGGAAGGGCTCCGCCTCCAGCCCACGCCTGAGCAGTGGCTGCGCATCCCGTCCTGGGAATGGCACCAGGCCGGAGTGGGACCCCAGCGTTCGGCGACCGTCATGCGGGCGCTGCGATCCGCCGTCGCGCTTGAACGGCTGGCCTCCCTTCCGTCCGCGGAGGCGGCAGCAAAGCTGCAGGTGATTCCCGGTATCGGGGTGTGGACCGCGGCCGAAGTGGTGCAGCGGACCCACGGCTGCCCGGACTCCATCGCGGTGGGCGACTACCACCTCGCCGCCTATGTGGGCGCCGCGCTCACCGGCCGCCGGACGGACGACGCCGGCATGCTGGCCTTGCTTGAGCCGTGGACCGGGCACCGGCAGCGGGTGGTCCGGATGATCGGCCTGAGCGGCTTCCGCAAACCGACGTTCGGGCCGCGGATGACCATCCAGGACCACCGCCGGCACTGACGGTTCTGCCGTGGACTCCAGCTTCAGATGGGTATAGCGTGGCGCCATGGAGCCCGCACCAGAGCCCCGGAATTCCGCATTCTCTGGAGTCACCCATGATCCACACTGACAAGCTGACAAAAACCTTCACCGTCAAGAAGGAAACGGTAGAGGCCGTCAAGGGAGTCGACATCGATGTTGCCCCGGGCGAGCTTGTGGCGTTCCTTGGCCCGAACGGTGCGGGCAAATCCACCACGCTGCGTATGCTCACTACGCTGCTCCGGCCCACTTCCGGCACGGCAACCGTCGCGGGGGTGGACGTCGCAGCGGATCCGGCCGGCGTACGCGCGCGGATCGGGTACATCGGCCAGGGCAACGGCGGCGGCCACAGCTTCCGGGTCATCGACGAACTGGTGATGCAGGGCCGCTTCTACGGCATGAACTCTACGGATGCTGCCGCACGGGCCCAGGAGCTGCTGAAATCCATGGACCTGGCCGACCTCGCCAAACGCACCGTGGTCAAGCTGTCCGGCGGGCAGCGCCGGCGGATGGACGTGGCGCTGGGGCTGATGCACTCCCCGCGGCTGCTGTTCCTTGATGAACCGTCCACCGGCATGGACCCGCAGAACCGGGCCAACCTGTGGGACCACATTATGCGGTTGCGCGCCGAGCACGGCACCACCATCGTCCTGACCACGCACTACATGGACGAGGCCGATTCCATGTCCGAGCGCGTGATTGTGATCGACCATGGCCAGATCATCGCCGATGACACAGCCGCCCGGCTGAAGGCCAACCTGGCCGGTGACCTGCTTGCCGTCGAGGTGGCGGCGGATTCCGCCGCCGGTGTGCGCGGGCTGCTGAGGCGGGCCGCCGCGGGCGGTGAGGTCAACGAAAACTCGTACGACGGCGTGGTCCGCTTCCGCCTCCGGCTCACCGAAGGCGCCCGGCTGGCACCGGCGCTGTTGCAAGAAATGAACGACGCCGGCGCTCCCGCCCAGTCCCTGGAGCTGAAACCGCCCACCCTGGACGATGTGTTCCTGGAGCTGACCGGCCGCAATCTGCGGGAAGGAGCAAACCGCTAATGGCTGCGCAAAGCACCGAGGTCCTGGAAAAGCCAGGCCTGGTCCAGATCCTGCATGACACCAAATACGTGTTCTGGCGCGAGATGCTGCTGCCGCTGCGGGACCCGTTCTCGCTGGTTTTCTCGCTGCTCCAGCCGCTCGTCTTCCTGGGACTCTTCGGCCCGTTGCTCGGCGCGGCGGTGGGCGCACCGGCATTCGGCGGCCAGTCCACGCTCCAGTGGTTCCTCCCCGGCGTCGTGGTCATGATTGCCCTGTTCGGCACGTCCATGACCGGCTCCAACCTGCAGTACGAGCTGATGACCGGTTCGTATGAGCGGATACTGGCCACGCCGTTGTCCCGCTCGTCGCTGATGATCGGGCGGGCGCTGAAGGAGTGGGCGCCGCTGGTAGTTCAGGGACTGCTGATCGCTTTGGTCTGCATCCCGTTCGGCTTTGTCTTCTATCCGCTGCACGTGCTGTTGGGCCTGGTCATCCTGGGCATTTTCGGCATCGGACTCGGTGCCCTCTCCTACGCATTGGCCCTGGTATCGCAGAACAAGGAGTGGATCTTCTGGGGCGTGCAGCAGACCCTGCTCTTCCCGCTGATGATCCTGTCCGGCATCATGCTGCCCATCGAGGCCGGGCCGGACTGGATGAAGACCGCCAGCCTCTTCAACCCCCTGACCTACCTGGTGAACGCCGAACGGGAGCTGTTCGCCGGCGGCGTCGGGACCGACACGCTCCTGGGCCTCCTCGCCGCAGCGGTGACGGCCGCCGTCGGGCTTGTAGTGGGTGTGCGGGCCATCAACCGCAACATCAATTAGGGCCCCTGCGGGCGGCGTACACCGCGGCTTCAGCACGGTTGCGAAGGCCGAGCTTCTCCAGCACGCTGCTTACGTGGTGGGCCACCGTTTTGTGGCTGATGAACAGCTGCACCGCAATTTCAGGATTTGAATAGCCCTCCACCAGCAGCCCCAGGATTTCATGCTCTCGCCGGGTGAGAATGCCTGCCTCGCGGGGAACGGACCGGCCCCCGGCGCCCCACGATCGCAACAGTGCCGCTGCCGTATCGGCATCATGGGACGCCCCCAGCTTGTCCAGCGCTGACAGTGCAGCGCGGGCTTCGGAGATGGCGAGCGTGGGCTGGCCTTGGGCTAAAAGACGCGCAAGTTCCAGTCGCGTGCGCGCGGCTTCCAGCGGAAGTTCCAAGTGGCCGAACCATTTGAGGGCGTCTTCAAAGTAACCCGTGGCAGACTCCAGCCGGCCCTCGGCGGCAGCAACCCGGCCTCTGGCCAGGGCGGCATGCGCGGACACCAAGCGTATTCCTCCGGCGCTGGCGTCAAGGTCGCCAAGGTGCTCGGCGACCACTGCAGCAGCGGCAGGATTGCCTGCTGCCAACTGTGCCTCCACCAGCAGGCTGCGTGCGCTCGCTGTCTCCAGGGAGGTCCGGTGCCCGCCGGCGTGCAGTGGAGGAACGACGTCGCCGGTACCCTCAATTTCGGAACGAAGCCAGCGCTCTGCCAGAGCCACTGCTGCTACCGGTTCGTTGCTTCCGAGGGCCAGTCCGGCCGCCACCAGGCTGGTCTCAACCGGAGCGCCGATCCTCTGGATCAAGGCCCTGGCCTCGTCGAAGTGCCCTTGGCGCACACGGAGGTCGGCGAGGCTCGCGATGGCCCTGTGGTACATACCGGGGAAGACGCCCTTCGTGCCGGCCGCAGCATGCCGCAGCTCGTCCTCGGCTTCGGCCCAATGACCCGTCAGCAGGAGCACCCGCCCGTGGACCATGCGGCACTGAGCGTAAAGGTATGGACAGCCATAGGTCCTCATATAGTCATCTGCCGCCAGCGACCACTGGGTAGCCCGCCCGAGGTCGCTGAGCAGGTCGCAGACCGTCAGCATCGAGCAACTCGCCATGACCACCGTGTAGAACGTCGTTCCGTCGCCACCCAGGGCGCTGGCCATGGCCTCGTCCACGCAGCGAAGCCCGGCCTGGACCTCCCCACCCTTGACCAGGACGACCCCGCGCTCCGCAAGCGCACAGACTGCCAGGTCGGGGTCGCCCAATTCATGCGACATGGCCAGCGCGCGCTCGATCAGGTCGCGACAGTGATGGGCATCCGTAGCCAGCAGCGCCGCACAGTAATCAACCCACGCCCGGGACAGTCCGTCGTCGGGCCCGGCCATGTTCTCCGCCCGGGCAAGCCAGCCCCGCGCCGCAGCCTCGTTGCCGAGGGACATCCCGTAGACAAGGCACAGCCACACTGCGGAGTCGATCGCCTCAGGAACATTGCCGGCACGGCGGCTGGCAGCGTAGGCGCGCTCACGGCAGCGGACGCTTTCACCAAGGTCGCCGAGAAAAAAGAGGGCGTCGCCCAAGCCTGCGAGCGCGCCCGGCGATCCGGTGCCCGAGAGGACCTCCTCAAACGCGGCGCGCGCATCCACCCACCGCCCCGCTTCCAGTGCCGCGTAGCCTCTCGCTGTCACTTCCTCCAGCGCCACGATTCAATTAGAGCACTTGACACTGCCGTTCTCTAGGGACGGAACTACGGGCGCGGGCCGCCCCGGATCCGCCTGGTGGGCTCCGCCGGCATAGGCCACAAAATGGGTCAGTTGACCCATCCGCCTGGCCTTGGAGCCGGGCAGTCTGAAGTTGTCCCGAATAACGGACAACAGGACCAATAAAGGAGCAAACGATGAGTGCAGACGCAATTGCAAGGGCAATAGAGGCCGCTAACACTCATGATGCGAAGGCCTTCGCCGCAACGTATGCCGCGGACGCGGTTGTCCACGACCCGCTCTACCCGCAGCCGTTGAAGGGGCGGGACGCCGTTGAGCAGGACATGGTGGAACTCCTGCGGGCCTTCCCGGACGTCAGTCTCACCGTGGGGCCCCTGTTCCAGGACGGCGAGACGTTCGCAGCCGAGTACACCCTGCGCGGGACGCATCAGGGACCGTTGGCATCGCCCGGCGGCGAGATTGCCGCCACCGGAAAATCCTTCATCAATAACGCGGCTGTCTTCTCGAAGTTCAATGCTGAAGGGGAAGTCACCGAGGAACGCCGCTACTACGATGTTGCCGGTTTGCTGGCGCAGCTTGGGGTGACCCCGGCAACCTGAGCCGCGGAGCGGGGGCTTAACTGTCCGTTCGCGCTCAACGAGGGGGCTCAGACAGCGCGAACGGACACTTATGGACCCACAGCGGGCTCTTGCGGCCCCGATTGCGGGACGCCGCGCGTCAGAGCCCCAGGAGGGCCACTGCCTCCTCGCGCATCTCCACTTTGCGGATCTTCCCGGAAACGGTCATGGGGAAACTTTCGCGGACGTCCACGTAGCGGGGGATCTTGTAGTGGGCCAGTTTCCCGCGGCAGAAGTCGGCGACGGCGGCCGCGTCCAGCGGGTCCGCGCCGGGCTTGAGGATGATGCAGGCCATGAGTTCCTCGCCGTACTTGGCATCGGGCACCCCGATCACCTGCACGTCCTGTATGGACGGGTGGCTGTATAGGAACTCCTCGATCTCGCGCGGGTAGATGTTTTCGCCGCCGCGGATCACCAGGTCCTTGATGCGGCCTTCGATCACCACGTAGCCCTCGTCGTCCATCCGGGCGAGGTCGCCGGTGTGCATCCAGCGGTCGGCGTCGATGGCTTCCGTGGTCCTGTCCGGCTGGTCCCAGTACCCGGCCATGACGGCGTAGCCCCGGGTGCACAGCTCGCCGATCTCGCCGCGCTCCAGCACCTCGCCGGTGCCAGGGTCCACGATCTGGCTTTCCAGCCTCGGCATGGTGCGGCCCACGGTCTCGGTCCGATGCTGCAGCGTGTCACCGTTCCGGGTCATGGTGGACACCGGGGAGGTCTCGGTCATGCCGTAGCAGATGGCCACATCCACCATGTGCATCTCCGAGATTACCCGGTTCATCACATCGATGGGGCACACCGATCCCGCCATGACGCCGGTGCGGAGCGTGGCCAGGTCGTAGGAGGAAAAGTCCGGCAGCGCCAGCTCCGCGATGAACATGGTGGGCACGCCGTACAGCGATGTCCCGCCAAAGTCCTGGACCGCCTCCAGCGCGGCCGCCGGCGTGAAGCCGCGCCCGGGGATGATGGTGGCCGCACCGTGGCTGAGGGCTGCCAGGTTGCCGATCACCATCCCGAAGCAGTGGTAGAACGGCACCGGAATCACCACCCGGTCGTGCTCGGTGTAGCCCAGCAGCTCACCGATGGAGTAGCCGTTGTTCAGGATGTTGTGGTGCGTCAGCGTGGCACCCTTGGGGAAGCCCGTGGTCCCGGACGTGTACTGCAGGTTAATGGGATCGTGCGGGCCCAGCTCCGCCATGCGGGCCTTCAGTCCGGAATGCACGACGGCGTCAGCCCGCTTGAGCATCTCGGCGTACGTCAGCTCACCGTCACTTTGGGGGTCACCGGCGTCGAGCCCGTCCATGCCGTAATCCGGCAGGAACACCAGCTCCCGCAGGTCCGGGCAGCCGGCGAGCGCCTGGCGCGCCATCCCCACATAGTCGCTGTTCCGGTCCGACGGTGCCGCCACCAGCATCCGCATGCCGTTCTGCTTCACCACAAACTCCAGCTCGTGGCTCCGGTAGGCCGGGTTCACGTTCACCAGGATGGCACCGGCTTTAGCCGTGGCGTACTGCAGCAGCGTCCACTCGGCGCAGTTCGGGCTCCAGATGCCCACCCGGTCCCCCTTGGCCACCCCCGAGGCGAGCAGTGCACGCGCGAGTCGATCGACGTCGTCGTTCATTTTCGTGTAGCTCCAGCGGCGGGCGTCAGCGCCCGGGACCGGCGCGGCCTCGATCAGCGCGTCGTGGAAGGGGAACCGGGCCACCACCCGCTCGAAGTTCTGGCCGATGGTTTCCTCGAGGAGCGGGACGTCAGTGTCCCCGGCTGTGTAAGCGCGCATGGTGGCACGCTACCAACAGGAGCCGGGCAAGAGAAGCGCAACAGGAGGGTGTCCGCGCGTAAACAGGGCGGGCCTGCGTCCCGAGTCCCGGTATTGTGAAATCCATGAGTGCACCCATCGACCTGCAGGCAACGTTCATCCCCAACGACGGCGAGTTCTTCCGCGTGAAGCTCGCCCTGGAAATCGCCATCGACGAAGTGGTGAACGAACCCGGCTGCATCCGCTACGAGCTGATCGAAGCCACCGAAGAGAAGCTGGTCCTCACGGAGCAGTGGGAATCCGAGGAACTGCTTGCAAAGCACTCCAAGGGCACCGCCGTCCAGGACCTGAACGAATCCCTGAGCGCGCTGCTGGCCGAGCCCGTGCAGCTGGAACGCCTGTAACCTTCAGTCAAGAATCGGTTAAAGCGAAGCGGGGCCTCTCACTGAGAGGCCCCGCTTCGGAGTTTACGGAAGGATCACCCTTCCGCGATCACGCGTCCGGGATCTGCGTGCCGTCCTGCGGACCCGATGTCTTTCCGGCGGTGGCCGGGTTGCTTTCCGCGGCCGCTGCGGCTTCTGCCTGCGAGCGCGCCACATGGGCGTGCACTTCGTCCATGTCCAGGGCCTTGACCGCGTCAACAACCTGCTCCAGCTGCTGGGCGTTCAGGGCGCCCGGCTGGGAGAAAACGAGGACCTTTTCGCGGAAGGCCATCAGCGTGGGGATGGACGTGATGCCGGCCTCGGCGGCGAGCTGCTGCTGGGCCTCGGTGTCCACCTTCGTGAAGGCGACCTCCGGGTACTTCTCGGAAACGGCTGAATACGTGGGCCCAAACTGCTTGCAGGGACCGCACCATTCAGCCCAGAAGTCAACGAGCACAATGTCGTTGCCTTCGATGGTCGATGCGAACTGTTCGCCTGTGATGTCAACTGTAGCCATGATCCAACGGTACGCGAGGGTGCTGCGGAATGTCGCGGCCGGTGGCGCCCTGTTCGCTCCCCGCGTCATCGGGAGTATCCGGGCAGGACCGTGTACACCGGCCATTGCGAGGCCTACCCTTGGGGTCATCAGCCGCTGACTGCCGCACACAGGAGGGTTCATGGCCCTGGCTATCTCCACCCGGTCCCTCACCAAGAAGTTCGGCCGGCGCGAGGTGCTCCACGGGGTGGATTTCAGCGTCGAGGCAGGCTCGGTGTTCGGCGTGATCGGCCCCAACGGAGCGGGCAAGACCACCACCATGCGCTGCCTGCTGGACATCATCCGCCCAACGTCCGGGGAGGTCAGGGTGCTGGGCACGGATCCCCGGGTGGGAGGTCCGGAACTCCGGCGCCGGCTCGGCTACCTCCCCGGCGAGCTCTTCCTCGAAGGCCGCGTGACCGGCCGCAAACTCTTGGCCCACTACCAGGCCATCAGCGGTCCCGTGGCGCGGGGCCGGGTCGATGAGCTGGCCGAACGGCTGGGACTGGACCTGGACCGCCACACGCGCAAACTATCCAAGGGCAACAAGCAGAAGCTCGGCCTGGTCCAGGCGTTTATGCACGATCCCGAGCTCCTGGTCCTCGATGAGCCCACCAGCGGCCTGGATCCGCTGGTCCAGCAGGAATTCCATGCCATGGTCCGCGAGGCGCAGCACAACGGCCAGACCATCTTCCTCAGCTCCCACGTCCTTAGCGAGGTCCAGCAGACGGCAGACACGGTGGCGATCCTCCGGGACGGCCGGATCATCGCCGTCGAGTCCGTGAGCGGGCTCCGGGAAGGTGCGGTGCGCCGGGTCCGGTTCACCGCGAACGGAATAACAGCGCACGACGCCGGCGCGCTGCTGGGTGGGGTACCCGGCGTCGGGCACGTTGAGGTGCTGGAGTCCGGCGGCAGCATCACCCTTTCGGCCACCGTGGAGGGGGCCATCCAGCCGCTGGTCAGGGCCCTGGGCACCCTCGATCTGACCGACCTGGTGCTGGAGGAACCGGATCTTGAGGAGTCGGTGCTCAAGATGTACTCAACTCCCGCAGCCACGGACCCGGCATTGCCCGGCACGGCGGAGGCCGCGCGATGAGCACCACCACCTTGCCGCTGTTCCGCCGGGCGTTCTTTGATTCCTGGCGCTCCACCGTCGCATGGGCCGCGGGCCTGGCCGCCGCCACGTTCTTGTACCTGCCGCTGTACCCGTCCATCGGCGGGAGCGCGCAGATGCAGGACATGATCGATGCCCTCCCGGCCGAGATGACCAAGGCGCTGAACTACGACCAGATCGCCACCGGTCCCGGGTACACCCAGGCCACGCTGTTCGGGCTGATCGGCTTCCTGCTGATGACCATCGCTTCAGTTGGATGGGGTGCGGCCGCGGTGGGCGGGGATGAGGAATCCGGCCAGCTGGAGCTGACCCTCGCCCATGGGGTTACCCGCGTCCAGGTGGTGCTGGAACGCGCGCTGTCCCTGTTCCTGCGGGTGGTGCTGCTCGCGGCCCTGGTCTTTGTGCTGGTCCGGCTGCTCAATGTTTCAGCCCAGCTGACCATCCGGCCCGAGAACCTCTTCGGCGCAGCGGTGCTGTTCGCAGGGCTGGCGCTACTGAGCGGAACGGCCGCGCTGTGCGCCGGGGCCGTGTCCGGCAGGCAGGCGTACGGGCTGACCGCGGGTGCCGCCGTCGGCGTTCTTGGATATGTCTTCAACGCCGTCGGCCGGCAGAGCGGGGACGTGGAGTGGCTGCTCAATCTGAGCCCCTACCACTGGGCTTACGGAAATTCGCCGGTGGCCAACGGTGCGGACTGGGCAGCGGCGGGGTGGCTCTGGGGAATTTCGGCAGTCCTGGTGGCCGCGGCGGCCTATGCGGTGAACCGCCGCGACGTCGGCACGTAGCTGTCCGGGTTGCCGCCGTTCAGGCCCTGGGGTCCCGGGTGAGGCTGTCCCAAACGTGCGGCGCCGGCGTCCGGCTGCCGGGCAGGGCGTTGGTCTCGCGCCATTCGTGGATCCATTCGGGCAGCACCAGGTCCGCCGGGGGCTGCCCGAACTCGCGCAGGATCTCCTCCTGGCTCACCGGCCCGCCCTTGCTGACCAGGCGGGTGGCGATGTAGGCGCGCGCGTAAATCTCGCCGTCGGACACCATACGCTGCTCAAAGTAGATGGCCTTGGCATCCAGGCCGATGATCTTTGTTTCGATGGTGTACTGCTGCCACAGCTGCAGCGACTTCCGGAAGGCGATGGTCTCCCCCGCTGCTACCGGGCTCCAGCCACGCCGGCGCATTGTCTTCCACACGCCGCTGCGGACCATCAGGTCAAACCGGCCCAGGTCCATAAGGGAAAAGTACATGCCGTTGTTGACGTGCATGGCGATGTCGATGTCGGTGGGCAGGACCCGCAGCGGCAGGGACGACGAGTCCCAGATAGTCAGCGCGGAGCGGCGGGCGGACGTGAACAGCATCAGAAGGGTTCGCAGAAGCAGGTGCATCCTCCAATGTTACCCATCAGTAACTTGCTGGCAAGTCCGTAGGTCCGGCCCGCCACGTAGGATGTGGCGCATGACGCAACAACGCTACCGGAACTTCGCCGAGTGGCCCCTGATGGGGACTGCACTGGTTTTCCTGGCGGCGTATGCGTGGCAGGTGATTGGCCGCGTCGACGGCAGCGGCGCGGAATGGCTTGAGACGGTGCTGTGGCTGACGTGGGGTATTTTCGCCCTTGATTACGCCGCGAACCTGTGGCTGGCCACGGACCGCCGCCGCTGGTTCCTCTGGAACCTGCACGAACTCCTGATCGTGGCCCTTCCGTTCTTCCGGCCGCTGCGCCTGCTCCGGCTGGTCACGCTGCTTTCAGTGCTGCACAGGACCATCGGAGAGACCCTCAGGGGCCGGGTGGTCACGTACGTGGCGGGATCGGCGGCGCTCCTGGTATTTGTGGGCGCGCTGGCTGTGCTGGACGTTGAACAGTCGGCCCCGGACGCCAAGATCCTGACGTTCGGCGACGCTCTCTGGTGGGCCATCACCACCATCACCACGGTGGGTTACGGCGACATGTACCCCGTGACGCCGATCGGCCGGCTGGTGGCCTCGGCGCTGATGATGAGCGGCATTGCCGTGCTGGGTGTGGTCACCGCGTCCATCGCCTCCTGGCTTGTCCAGCGTGTAGAGGAGTCCACGGAAGCTGCCGCGGAGTCCGTGGAGGAACCCTTGCGGGCAGAGCTCGCCGGCCTGGCCACGGAGATCGCTGCGCTGCGGCGCGAAGTGGCCGAGCTTAAGGACCGCCCCTCGTTGTAGGAATGTCCCGGTAGAAATGTCCAGCGGGGCAGGCGGCTGGACACCGAGTAGTCGCCGCCGCGGGGCCAAGTATTCGGCGGAAAAATTCAGGTAACGCCTACTCGTGCAGTGCCTGGCGCAGCTTCCTAGACTCGAAATTCCTAGGGCCAAACAAAGTTGCCGGCGCATCCTCCGAGCTGGGGTGGATGATGCCGCTTCATAGCGGGGCATCCGTATCTTCTGGGTATGCGGGCGCTCCCATCATGCGCGCTTTCCGTGCGCGGCTCCGTCATAGACCGGCACCGCGCAGCGCATCACTCCTCGATCCGTCCTGCATTGGAACTCGCGGCACACTGCCGCCCTGTTGCCGGACCGACCTGCGATGGGCCACCCATGTTCCAGTTGACCGCACACACTCCCGAACCACCCCGCCGAAATTTCGAAACCGATGTCCCGCGGGCCGATCTCCTGGCACTGAGGCGCGGGCCGATCAGCAACAAGCTGTGGGCCGGTATGGCCACCGCCGCCGTGATTTCCGCCTTCGGAGTCGGCGCACTGGCCGGCCCCGTCCCCAAGGCAGAGATATCCGCGCCACCGGAGGCCATCACGACGGCGGCGGCGCCAGTTGTGCGCGTTGCCCGGCCTTTGGCCGCGGTGCCATTGGATGCGCCGTATGTTGGGTCCGTCGAGTTTGGCAGTGCGGGAGCTGGCACTGCGGAGCCGGAAGTCGCAGAAGCTGCGGTGCCTCCGGCGACTGCCGAGGCTCCCCCACCACCGCCAGCGCCCGAACCTGCTCCGGCACCTGCCGGCGACCCCAACCTCTACACGGTTGTCCCCGGCGATACCGTGGGTGGGATCGCCGGCCGGTACGGCGTTGACACGAACGCGATGCTGGCCGCCAACGGGTTGGGCCTTTACAGCATCATCGTCCCGGGCCAGACGCTGAAGCTGACGGGGCCCGCCGTCGAGGTTTCCGCCCCGGCACCGGCGCCGGCAGCGGTTGCGGCGGCACCCGCTGCTGCTTCACCGGCCTACATCCCCGCCCCGGCGCCGGTCCAGGCCGCGCCCGCTGTCCGCACCATCTATGTCGCGGGCGCTGGCGGACAGGCCATGGTGGACGCGTGCATCGGGCCGATCCACTACACACCCAACGACGGCTACTCGCTGTTCATCACGGAGCACGACTTCTGCGGCGGGTGGGCGCGCTTCTCCGGCATCGGCGTGGGCGAGACCGTCAGCATTCCGGGCTACGGGACATACACGGCGACGGCCCGGGGCCAGGTCCCCAACCCGGGAACCACCAACGATGTCATCGCGGTATTCGGCGGATTCCCCCGGGCCATCCTGCAGACGTGCATCCCGGGGACCAACCAGATGCTCCTGATCGCCCTGAACTAGGCTCTGGTCCGGCCGGGGGGGGTTTCGCGGTCCAGAGTTTCCAAAGCTTGTTCGCGGTTCCGAACCTTCAAGGCAAGGAGCCGCGAACAAGGCCATGCGGGAATTAGTCAGACTATGCAGACATAGGGTGGCGTTCCGAAATGTGCTCCACCAGTTCGCCCACGCGCTCCTCGGTGTAGTTGCGCGCAATGTCACCCTGGCTGAGGATGCCGACCATCTTGTGATCGACGATGACCGGGAGGCGCCGGACCTGGTGCCTCTCCATGATTTCGATGGCTGCGTCAACGCTGGCGTCGGCGTCCACCCAGTAGGGCTTGCCGGTGGCTAGCTCGCTGGCCAACATCTCGCGGGGATCACGATCGGCAGCAACGCACCTGAGCACAATGTCGCGGTCGGTGATCATGCCCTTCAACTTGCCGTCATCGCCGCAGATCGGCAACGATCCACAATCCAGATCCAACATCATCCGAGCGGCATCTGCGAGGGACTGATGCTCCTTAATACACTGTGCATCCGTGGTCATAAATTCACGTACAACGCTCATGGTTCTCCTTCATCGATTGATGTATCGACGCAGGGCATCGGGGTCACATGCGCCGATGGTGCCAGCCTACGCCGGGCCCAACGCTGATGTCGACGGCGGTTTCTCCCCTGTGGTCAACTCCCCTGCACGCGCGTCAAAGAGTGCCGCTGGTTATGGATATTGGTTTCGATATATCGGGTGAGCCATTCTTGAAGCTGCGCGGTGTCCCAGCTGGGTGTGGCAACGAGGAGTACTTCGCGGTCTTCGCGGACGACGCCGGTGATCCCGTCCTCCTTCGCGAGGGTTTGACCAGCCGGTCCACCTCCCGGGAGTACTCGTTGGCGATGTCCTCCCGCAAGACACCTCAAGCTCCCGCCCGCAGAGTGCGTCTTCGCCTAGGTCCTCGACCTCGATAAGCGGTTCGTCCTCAACGACTGTTTCCTCGTCATTACCGTTCAGCTGCTGATGGCGGCGGCGGCGGCCATGCGAGCCAGCTTGTCATCATCTGAGGGGAGCCGCCCGCTGGCTTGTCCTCGGGCAAGGCCTGGAACCAGGTCAGCCAGTGGAACCTCCTGGTTGTCGTGCACGAGCACTGGGTGGTTCTGCCAGATGTAGGACTTGATCCGGTTGTAGCCGACCCGCCATTCCGCTCTGGGTGCTCCTTGCTCCACGACGCTGCACAGGTAGGAGATAACCCCATCGATGATGGCAATTGACTCTGGCGACAGGGTCGGCTCTATGCCAATGTCGTAGCGGAGCCACGACGGGCCGGTCGAGGTATCAGACTCAGCGGTTTCCGCCGTTCGCTCAGGTACTCGACTCGCACCTTCGCTGAGCACGCAACGACGATTCCGTCGCACGAGATATTGAAGTTGCAGGACGCGGTTTCCTTGCAGCGTTTCTCTCCAGGTCCGCAGCTTGCTGGCGGATTCCCTAAGGGACATTTGTTGCCGCAGCTGCACTTAGGACCAAATGGGCTGAGGTTGCTCCCTTGCACAGCGCCCGCGAGAGCCGCGGTAAGAACGCTGTTCCCCTGAATGCTGCCGCCGCAGATCTGCGTTTGCGCTTCCTGACCCTTGGCAACCGCGTCTCCGGGTGGCGCCGACGACCCGGTTACTCCGACGGCTGCGAGGGCTGAGATAAGAGTTGCTCCCGATGCCAAGCGACGAACACTGTTTATGACTTGCTCACGATTTCCATAGGTCAGACGATAAGGGACCGGGACTCAGTGGGTCCGGTCCACGGGGCGGGTGAGCGTACTGGTATTTACGCCCGCAGCAGCGCGGATTGAAGCGGACTTTCGACGCCGATCGAGGCGAGCAAGTCGGGTCAGCATCAAGCTGGAGGCGCCCGATTTCTGAGAAAATTGCCGGGCGAGGTCAAGAATTTTTGCCCACTTCACGACCGCACGCCTTTCTTCGGGGAAATGCATTGATTCTGGCCGCAAAGAGCGCTACTGTCGGCCGCACGAGCCGGTAAGAGACGTCGGGCCAAAGGGGCGACATGATGCATCTGGCCAGCGGATTGCTCAATGGAAACCACCTTGACGCGCGTAAACCCCGACGCCGTCTGCTAACGAGTAAGCGTGCCACGAAGGGAGCCGATCGCTCTTCATCCGTTCCACGCACGTTCCGTCCGGACATAGAGGGTCTTCGCGCGATCGCAGTTCTACTGGTCGTGCTGGACCATGTAGGCGTGCCGGCGCTGCAAGGAGGCTACGTCGGTGTCGACGTCTTCTTCGTGGTCTCCGGCTTCCTCATCACCGGCCTCCTGCTCAAAGAAGCTGAACGGGGTAGGCGGATCTCCCTCTTGTGGTTCTATGCACGACGGGCTCGGCGAATCCTGCCTGCCGCGACTCTTGTCCTCGCCGTCACAGTAGTCTCATCCTTCGCTTTGATCGGCGGTACGAGTGCTGCTCGAACCGCCGAAGACGGGCAATGGGCCGCGCTTTTCGCCAGCAATTTTCGCGAAACCTCACAAGGGACGGACTACTGGGCCAGCGACCTTTCTCCATCCCCGTTACAGCACTATTGGTCACTGGCCATCGAAGAGCAGTTCTACCTGTTATGGCCAGCCTTAATGATGGCGGTCGCTGCGATCGGATGGAGAGTTCCGCTACGCACGCGACTGACGGTTCTCCTCGCTGTCACGATTGCAGTGTCCCTTATGTGGTCGGTGTACGCGACGACGGAGAACGCGAGTGTGGCCTACTTCTCTCCCTTGACGAGGACCTGGGAACTTGCGGCTGGCGCAATTCTTGCCGTGCTCACACCGACGATCATGCGGCTGCCGGTTTTTCTTGCTGCCGTTACGAGTGTGTCCGGACTCATCGCGATTGCGGCAGCAGCGCTCACGCTGGACGAGTACACCAGGTACCCAGGGTCCGCTGCTATTCTTCCGGTTGGCGGAACGGTTCTTGTGATAATCGGCGGGACAATCACACCGAAGCGAGGAGCCGAAGTGCTCCTGCAGTGTCGACCTCTGCAATGGCTTGGCAAGCTCTCTTATTCCCTGTACCTGTGGCACTGGCCCGTGCTGATCCTCCCCGCGGCATCGCTCGGGACCGAACTGGCGATGACCACCAAGCTTGCCTTTGTCGGTGTGGCGCTGGCCTTGTCTGTCGTTACCTTCAAGTATGTGGAATTGCCCGTACGGAACTCCAACTGGCTCAAGGCCCGCCGGCCGTCGGTCAGCGTGGCTTTCGGCGCCGCACTGGTGGCGCTATCACTTGGCCTCACGAGCAATCTGGTGTCGATCCTGCCCAAGCCTTCCCCCACAGACAAAGTAGGCGATTTTGCAGTTGCCCCTGGCAGTGACCTACCGACGGCTGACGAAGTGGCAAAGGCCGTGGCTGACAGCGTAAACGTCGCAGGGTGGCCGCCGGAGCCGCCTGTTGGGAGATTCCTCTTCAACCAACATGCCTGTATAAGGGGCCTAGATGCCCCAACAGGTAAAGTCACATGCAGTTATGGTGACGCCAGCGGCGGCGAGACAGTGGTGGTTTATGGCGACTCGCACGCTCAGATGTGGGAAAGTCCGCTCGGCGTGACAGCCACTGAACTTGGGCGGCGCTTCGAAGTCTTTTCGATGTTCTCGTGTCCGCCAGCCGACTTTTCGGTCTACAACGCGAAGCGCAAGGGTGATTATCCCGAGTGCAAGGCATTCCGTGCTGACTCGCTGGCGAAGATCGAGGCACTTCACCCGAGCGTCGTCCTCATCTCGGGTCAGCGCCAGGGTACTTGGCTTGAGAAGGATGGGCGCCCTGACAAAGAAAACACGGAGGCCGCCTGGGAGGAGGGTCTCGCCTCGACCATAAAGTCATTGAGCGCGATAAGCGATCGTGTGGTCGTGATCGGGGACATCGCGTACTCGGAAAAGGATCCCGAGGACTGCGTCACATCGAATTCCGACGACGTCCGTCGCTGCCACACTCAGCGGAGTTACGCGGTGGACACCGAACACAATGAGATGGAGAAGCGCGTCGCCGAGGCCGGTGGCGCGGAATACGTGGACGTTGTTCCGTGGTTGTGCGCGGAGGATGTCTGTCCCGCGGTTGTCGCGGGATATGCAACCCATATGGATGCTCAGCACATCTCCACCAACTACGCCCTGTGGTTGCGTCGGTCTCTTGCTGAGGCGGCCGCCTTGCTTCCCTGATGTGGCGTCAGCAGCGTTGTGCGCGCCGCCGGGGGATGCCTGACCACGCGGTTCAAAAATGGGCTTTCTCAGGGGCCTGGTCCTGATGGTGAAATATCTCTTCATCTGAAGGAGCCAAGATCAATATCAACAAAAATCGACTGTAGTCTTTCCATTCGTCCGTTGGTCAGCGGTAGGCAGACGTGGCGGGCTCTAATACTTTCAACGTGCTTTAAAACCGACGCGACCATTGACTCGGCTTTGTTATTAACAGGGCGGCGTCAGCATGCCCTCGACCCGTCGGCAGGAAGCCAGGGCCAGATGAACAGAGACCAGATGTTGGCCCCAGATGCCGGTTCTTTCCCCAGCGGTGATGGCCTAGGTGCAGCACAATACCAGGAGTGCGCACGGGCGGCACAGCTCGGCTTCCCGTTGCTGGAGACGATGGTCTTCGGCCATCCATTCGGTCCCTCCGTTGCATGGCAGCGTGGCTCGGACCTGGGCGTTCATGAGGGCGCTGAACTCGGGCACGCTGGCCGCGGTGTCCTTGAATCGGCGGGGATTAGTCACGAGGGCCCCGATTGGGTTGTGGCGGGATTCCCGGGCGTGGATGGTGAGGTTGTAGGCGGACCAGTCCATCGGCAGTCCGGCGAGGGTTGCCGCTAAGGCGAAGGCGCCGTTGGGTAGGTAGAGTCCTTCGGTGTTCCGCTCGTAGCCGTGCTTCCAGTAGTAGGTGGAGCGGTCGTCCTGGACGCCGCCACTGAGCACCGGCTGGGCGCACTGTTTGAGGTGGCCATCCTCTCCGGTATGCGCCGCGGTGAACTGTGCGGCCTCCGCTGGCAGGACGTAGACCTTGCCGCCCGCCGCCTGGTTGTCTGTGTGCAGCTTGTACAGGTAGGCAAGGAAGTAGTGGAGGGCACAATCAAAACGGATGCCGGACAGGACCGCGTGGTCGAACTGTCAGACCGGGCCGTCGCCGCTCTTCTGACGTGGCAGTTCCAGCAGGGGCAGGAACGCGAGGCATGAGGAGACGCCTATCAGGACTCGGGCCGCGTGTTCACGTACGAGGACGGCAGCCAGCTCCGCCCGGGCTACCCGTCCAAACTCTTCGAGCTGATGGTGGAGAAGCTGGGCCCTCCCGCATATGCGCTTCCATGACCTCCGCCACCTCCACGCGTCTCTAATGCTGGCCTCGGGGCAGGACATGGCCATTGTGTCCAAGACCATGGGACACAGCAACAGCCAGATCACCCGCGACCTGTACGCGCACATGGTGGGAGACGCCGCCCACAACGCCGCGGAAGGTGCGTCCTCACTGCTGCCGATGTCAAAGAAAAGCCAAGGTGTGTGCTCACAAGTGTGATCACCGGGAAGTAAAAAAGACCCGCCCGCACCTCCGAAGAGATACGAACGGGTCTAAATTCCCCTAGAATCCGGGGCGGTGGCAGATGAGGGATTCGAACCCCCGTAGGCGTTGCCAGCTGATTTACAGTCAGCCCCCTTTGGCCGCTCGGGTAATCTGCCGAACTTCAAAAAGAAGATCACCCCCGGCTGCAGTGTTCAGAACGTCCGTTTCCGGGCCGTTCCGCTTCCAGTAACCGCGGGCAAGACAACTTTACAGAACTTCTGCCGAAACATCGAATCGAGGCTGCAGACCCCTGGAAATGCCGCCAGAAGCCCCGCAATTCCGCGGAAAAACCGGCGACTCAAGCGTCGCCGAGAATCCGCCCGGCCAGCCGCGCCTCGAATTTCACGGCCTGCTCCTCGGTGATCTGGTTCAGCTGGACCGCCCGCAGCAGGTCCTCGCTCACACCCTCCATGCGGGCCGACGCATCCGGGACCGGGCTGAAAATAATAGAGCCTGCCAGGGCTGCAGCGGCGACTGATGTGGCAGCAGTGGCGACAGCGCCCGCAGCTGCGGCGGTGGTTCGGGTGACGTAACGGACGGCTTTGTGTTGCATGGCTTTCCCTTCGACCTGTTTCCAACTCGTTCAACTCTGCGCTGTCCGGCTTCGTTCCCGCAGTGCGTTCGCTATGAGGGAACTGTGAATCAGGAACAGCGCCGAATCCACACCAGCGCCGAATCCACACCAGCGCCGCTCCCGCACCAGCGCCACAGGCGGGCGATCCGTATTAGGCTGGAATGCAGAGATCCACGCCCTGCAGAGCCAATGTCAGGGCAACCACCGGGACAAGGAGAATCATGGCAGGCGAGTCAACGTTCGACGTCGTAAGCAAAGTGGACAAGCAGGAGGTGGCCAACGCGCTGAACCAGGCACAGAAGGAACTGGTCCAGCGCTACGACTTCAAGGGCGTCGGCGCGGAGGTCGACTTCAGCGGCGAGAAGATCCTGATGAAGGCGAACTCGGAGGAACGTGTGCTGGCCGTGCTGGATGTCCTCCAGTCCAAGCTGATCCGCCGCGGCATCTCCCTGAAGTCCCTGGACACCGGCGAGCCTTACCCCTCCGGCAAGGAATTCCGCCTCGAAGCCTCCATCAAGGAAGGCATTGAGCAGGACCTGGCCAAGAAGATCAACAAGCTGATCCGCGATGAGGGCCCCAAGGGCGTCAAATCCCAGATCCAGGGCGACGAACTCCGCGTCTCCTCCAAGTCCCGCGATGACCTGCAGTCCGTCATGGCGCTGCTGAAGGACTTTGACGAGGCGGACCTGCAGTTCGTCAACTTCCGCAGCTAGCGGACCAAGCCCTCGTTTTCGAGGCGCAAAAATTCTGCCGCTGGCAAAAGACGCCGCCGCTACCTGAATGCGGGTAGCGCCGGCGTTTTTGCGTGTCACGGTTGATTTTCAGTGTCGCCAAAGGTGTCGCCAAATAAGGAAGTACGACGGCGGCGCCCGGGTCGGTCAGTCAGCCTCAGTTAAGCGGCCGGCCGGCAATCCGTTCCAACCGGGCAATCCGCTCCTTCATCGGCGGGTGCGTGGCGAACAGCTTGGTCATCGCCCCGCCGCGGAACGGGTTGGCGATCATCAGGTGCGAGGTGTTGACCAGCTTCTGCTCCTGCGGCAGCGGCGCGATCCGGACTCCCTGCTCAATCTTGCGCAGGGCTGAGGCGAGCGCCAGCGGATCGCCCGTGAGCTGCGAACCGTCCTCGTCGGCGTCGTACTCCCTGGTCCGGGAGATGGCCAACTGGATGAGCGACGCCGCAAACGGTGCCAAAAGGGCCATCGCCAGCATGGCCAGCGGGTTGGAGTTGCGCCGGTCGCCGCCGAAGAACAGCAGCATCTGGCCCACGGACGTGATGACGCCGGCCACCGCGGCTGCCACCGAGGACGTGAGGATGTCCCGGTTGTACACGTGCATCAGCTCGTGCCCCAGGACCCCGCGCAGCTCGCGGGCATCGAGCAGCTGCAGGATCCCTTCGGTGCAGCACACGGCGGCGTTTTTGGGATTCCGGCCGGTGGCGAACGCGTTCGGGTTCATGGTGGGTGAGAGGTAGATGCGCGGCATCGGCTGGTTGGCCCGGACCGAGAGCTCCCGGACAATCTGGTACAGCTGTGGCGCCTGGGCCTCCGTGACGGGGTAGGCCTGCATGGAACGGATGGCGATCTTGTCGCTGTTCCAGTAGCCGTACGCGGTGGTGGCCACGCCGATCAGGGCCATGATCCAGATGGGCGCTGAGCTCCGGGTATTGATCCCGATCAGTCCGCCCAGGCCCAGGAGCACCGCCCACAGTACGCCGAAGAGCGCCGCAGTTTTCAGGCCGTTGTAATGCTTGTGCACGTCCACTCCTCCACGTCGCCCCGACAAAGTCGCCCTGACAAAGTTGCCCCGACAAGTTGCCCAACAAGGCATAGCCCTATGGCACCGGGTCGCGGGCATCGTACTTCCGGAAGCCCGGCTGCAGCTGTGCCGCCAGCCAGGCCACCGCGATGCACAAAACCCCGCCCAGAAGCAGGACCCAGCCCTCACTGAGAATCTTAGTCCCGCCGCCTGCCAGCAGGTCACCCACGCGCGGCCCACCGGCCACCACCACAATGAAGACCCCCTGGAGCCGTCCGCGCAGGTGGTCCGGCGCGGCGGCCTGCAGGATGGTGTTGCGGAAAACGGCACTGATGGAGTCTGCGATTCCGGCCAGGGCGCAACACAAAGCCGCCGGGACCAGCCAAACTGTGGCCCCGCCGTCGTCCGTCCGTCCTGCCAGGAGCACCACCACACCGAAGCCCGCAATCGAGGCGCCCCAGCCCATCACCGACCACACCACGGCACTCCCCTGCCACCGGACATGGCCGAGTGGCCCCGAAAACAGGCCGGCCAGGAACGCGCCCACCGCGCTGGAGGCCAGCAGGATGCCCACCGTGGTTTCGCCGCCGCCGATCATCAGCGCACCGATGGCGGGCATCAGCGCGCGCGGCTGGGCCAGGATCATGGCCACGAGGTCGATGATGAAGGTCATCCGCAGGTTGGGCCGGGTGCCCAGGAACCGGAACCCCTCGATGACAGACCGGATCCCGGCCCGCCCGGCGCTTCCCGAGGGCGGCATGGACGGCAGCCTGAAGACCGCCCAGAGCACAAACGCGAAGCTGATGAAGTCGATGGTGTACGTCCAGCCGAAGCCCAGCCACGCCACCAGCACCCCCGCCAGCAGGGGTCCCACCGTCAAGGCCAACCCGAACGACATCATGCTGAGCGCGTTGGCCGCGGGAAGCAGTTCCTTGCGGATAAGCGTGGGGATGATGGCACTGCGGGCCGGCTGGTTGATAGCCTGGGCACCGCTTTGCAGCGCCACCAGGAGGTAGAGAATCCAGACGTTTCCCAGCTGCAGCCAGGACTGCAGCGCGATCAGGCCGGTGGTCAGCCACAGGACAGAGGTTGCCAGGAGCGCCACCGTGCGGCGGTTGTGGGAGTCGGCGATGGAGCCGCCCAGCAGGCCGCCGAACACCAGCGGCACCAGCGCAAACACACCCAGCAGTCCCACATAGAAACTGTCCTGCGTGAGCCGGTACACCTCCAGGCTCACGGCCACCAGCGTGAGCTGGCTCCCCACGGCCGAGACGGCGGAACCCAGCCAGAGCCGGCGGAAGGCCGGGCTCTCCCGGAGCGGTGTAATATCGGCCAGCAGTTTCCCCACCCTGCAACCCTAATGGCGCAGCAGTGTCCTGTTCTGTCACACACTTGGTATCCTCAGGCGGGGGAAAGGAGTCGGCTTATGCATGTGTCCAGGCGGCTGCTTTTTGCCTCGGCTTTCTGGGAGGTTGCCCGGCCCCGGACCGCCCTGAACGCCGGCCATCTCCTGATCAGGCTCACGAATCCGGCCATGGCGTTCGATCTCCGCTCCGCCACCGACTGGCTCCACTGCCACAACACCGCCCGGCAGGCCCTCGCCGAAGTTCTGGGTGCCGGCCGCTGCACCGTGGTGTTTGCGCACCAGTGGCACCCCATCGGAGCGGCCATCGGCGAACCGGAAGCGGAATCCTCCACGCCCACGTTCCATCTGTTCGGGCGCTGGGACGCCGAGCCGGTGACACCCGGCGAACAGCTGCGCCTTCCCATTCAGCGCAGGCTGCCGGCCGCAGCGGAAGAGCTCAAAGAATACGACGGCGGCCTCCGCACCGCCCTGCATCGGCTGGCTGTTGCGCGCCCGGCAGAGCCCGTCCCGCCGGTGGACGGCCCCCTCCCGGAACTCACTGCCAGGACCCCGAATTTCAAGGCGGGGGCGCACCACACCGTGCTCGCGCCGGCGTTGCCGCCGGCGCCGGGCGGTCCCGTCCTGACACCCGGCCACCTGCTGGCGCTGGCCGCGGCCGTCCAGAACCTGACAGCCCTCCGCGGCGTGACCGGGCTGAGCTGCGTGGTGCCGGAGCCCGGGCGCGGCGGCCTCGAAGTCCATGCCATGGGCCGCTCGGCAGGAGAATCCCGCAACCCCATGCAGGAATTCCTGGACCTGCCGAAGGTAAGCCAAGCCTTATTGTGATCCACTCATAATAAGTGGTTCAATAGAGGCATGACGGAACACTTTGGCGGCCACGATGCATGGGCTGCCGCCCTGCGTGCCCACGGCCGCCGGGTGACCAAACAGCGGCTCGCCGTACTGACCGCCGTCGAACATCACCCGCACTCCCCTGCGGAGAGCATCCTGGCCGCCGCGCGCACCGAACTTCCGGAGCTGACCGCGCAATCGGTATACGTGGTCCTCGGCGACCTGACCGATCTGCACATGCTGCGCCGCTTCGAGCCACCGCATTCCCCCGCCCTGTACGAAACCCGCGTCGGTGACAACCACCACCACGCCATCTGCATCAGCTGCGGCCGCGTGGAGGACGTCGAATGTGCCGTCGGGCACGCGCCCTGCCTCACGCCCCACTGGGATGAGAACTCCAAGCCGATGACCATCCAGATCGCCGACGTGATGTACCAGGGCATCTGCCAGGACTGCCAAGCGTCCCAAAAACTTCCTTCTAGAACATCCCAAGTAATCGAGAAATAGGAGAAAAATGACTGCGAACATCTCTACAACCCAGTCCGGCGCGCCCGTCACTTCCGACGCGCACGCACAGTCCGTCGGCGCCGACGGCGCCATCATCCTGACGGACCACTACCTGATCGAAAAGCTCGCCCAGTTCAACCGCGAGCGCGTGCCGGAGCGCGTAGTGCACGCCAAGGGCGGCGGCGCGTTCGGTACGTTCAAGGCCACCTCGGACATCTCCAAGTACACCAAGGCCGCGTTCCTACAGCCGGGCGTTGAGACCGAGATGCTGATCCGATTCTCCTCCGTCGCCGGCGAGAACGGCTCCCCGGACACCTGGCGCGACCCCCGCGGTTTCGCCGTCAAGTTCTACACCTCCGAGGGCAACTACGACCTCGTGGGCAACAACACCCCCGTCTTCTTCATCCGCGACGGCATCAAGTTCCCGGACTTCATCCACTCCCAGAAGCGCCTCCCGGGCACCCACCTGCGCGACGCCGACATGCAGTGGGACTTCTGGACCCTGTCCCCGGAGTCCGCACACCAGGTCACCTGGCTCATGGGCGACCGCGGCCTGCCGGCCTCCTGGCGTGAAATGCAGGGCTACGGCTCGCACACCTACCAGTGGATCAATGCCGAGGGCGAGCGGTTCTGGGTCAAGTACCACTTCAAGTCCAACCAGGGCGTCAAGACCATCTCCGGTGACCAGGCTGAAGAGCTGGCCGGCTCGGACGCGGACTTCTACATCCGCGACCTGCAGGACAACATCGCCGAGGGCAACTTCCCGTCCTGGGAACTGCACGTCCAGGTCATGCCGTACGAAGATGCCAAGGGCTACCGCTTCAACCCGTTCGACCTCACCAAGGTGTGGCCGCACTCGGACTACCCGCTGATCCACGTGGGCACCATGGAGCTGAACAAGAACCCGGAGAACTACTTCGCGCAGATCGAGCAGGCCACCTTCGCGCCGTCGAACTTCGTGCCGGGCATCGCCGCTTCCCCGGACAAGATGCTGCAGGCCCGCATCTTCTCCTACGCCGACGCACACCGCTACCGCGTGGGCACCAACCACGCGCAGATCCCGGTGAACCAGCCGAAGAACCAGGTCAACAACTACAGCCAGGACGGCGCCGGGCGTTACCACTTCAACGCCCCCTCCGTACCGGTTTACGCTCCCAACTCCTTCAACGGCCCCGCCGCAGTTGAGCCGGCTTCCCCTGCCGGCGGCTGGGAGAACGACGGCGAGCTCACGCTCTCCGCACACTCCCTGCACGCTGAGGACGGCGACTTCGGCCAGGCCGGCACCCTGTACCGCGAGGTGTTCGACGACGGCGCCAAAGCCCGTCTGCTGGACACCATCACCGGTGCGGTGGGCGGCGTGAAGAACGCCGAGATCAAGGAACGCGCCATCCAGTACTGGACCAACGTGGACGCCGAACTCGGCGCCAAGCTGCGCGCCAACCTGGGCACCGGCTCCACTGACTCCGACGCCGAGGCTGCCAACAAGATCGGCTAGTTCCTCTCCCCTGTGGTGCAACGCCCGCCCCGTCACGGTTCCGTGGCGGGGCGGACTTGTTTCCACATAGCTCTTGTTCCACACACAGCTCTTATTCCACATAGTTCCTGTTTCCACATAGGTGCCTGCCGCTCTGGCCGGGGCTGCCCGGTGGTACCTAGGATCACTGCATGAGTACATTCCAGGGCATCCCTGCAGGGGCATTCGCGTTCTACGCCGAACTTGAGCACAACAACAACCGGGAGTGGTGGCTGGAGCACAAGGACAGCTACAACACACTGGTGCGGGATCCGGTCACGGCGCTCCTGGCTGAACTGGAGCCGCGGTTCGGGCGAGGCAAGATCTTCCGGCCCAACCGGGACATCAGGTTCTCCCAGGACAAATCCCCCTACAAGACTGCCCAGGGAGCATTCGCGTCGTCCCAGGAAGGTGTGGGGTATTACGTCCAGGTGAGCGCCGACGGGCTGCTGGTGGGCGGCGGCTGCCACACCAGTACGCCGGCCCAGCTGGCCCGCTTCCGGAACTCCGTGGATGCGTCCGGCACCGGCGAATCGCTGCGGCACATCGTGGAGACCGTGGCTGCCGCGGGCTTTGCGGTGGAGGGCGAAAAACTCAAGACCGTGCCGCTCGGTTTCGACAAGGACCATCCCCGGGCGGAGCTGCTGAAGCACAAGTCGCTGTCCGCCGGCATCGAGCTGGGCCAGCCGGAGTGGCTGGATTCGCCGGCGGCGGTGCAGGAAATCGAGGCGCTGTGGGACAAGCTGCGGCCCTTGGTGGACTGGGTGGGCCGGCATGCGGCCCCGTGACGCCGTACTTCCTGTAGATGGGATCGCTCCCTATACGTGGGATAATTGGGGGCATGGAAGCTAATCCCGCAGGGGCCCGCACGCTGGAGCGCGGACTCCGCCTGCTCGACCACGTCGCTGCGGGCGCCCACCGGCTCGAAGACATCACCCAAGCCTCGGGTCTCAGCCGCTCGGCGACCCACCGCATGCTGACCACACTCGTGGCAGGCCGGTACCTCAGCCAGCAGCCGGACCACAGTTACCACCTGGGCATCAAACTGGTGGAGCTCGGCACCAAGGCGGAGGCAAAGATCAGCCTCCCCGACACCGTGCAGACCATCCTCGCCGGGATCGCCAAGACCACGCAGGACACCACGCACCTGGGCATCCTCAGCGGCGACGATGTCCTGTACCTGGCCAAGGCCCGCGGCCATCGCGGCATTGAAATGGCGTCCCGCCCCGGGGCACGGTTGCGGGCGCAGAACACCGCCATGGGCAAGGCCCTGCTGGCAGCCCAGTATGGAAATGACGAGGCCGTCCGCGCCTTCGATACCGCGGCAATCGCCACACCCCGATCCATTCAGGATGTTGACGCGTTCCGGGCGGTGCTGGACCGGGCCAGGGCGGACGGCTACGCGCTGGATGACCAGGAGAACGAACTCGGCATCACCTGCGTCGCCATCGCCATCCCGGACCTGCTCGGCAGGGTCGCGGCCGCTGTTTCCATCTCAGCCCCCAGCGTACACATGACCCCGGAACGGATTCAATCACTCGTGGCGCTGCTCCAGGACGTGCAGCCTGAGCTCAGCCGCTGCCTGCCGCCAGGATTTGAAAGGGCCTGGATCTAGCCTTTTTGTCCCTTGCGGGACGCCCGTTCCGGGCTGAAAATGTGCTTGTGGTCGCCTGCTGACGCCGTGGTTCTATGGTTCGTTGAGGCCGTGATCTAGC
>NZ_JBTNDQ010000008.1:0-216898 GCF_054510915.1 Pseudarthrobacter arbutini
ACCAGACCACACCACGGGGTGGCATAATCCAGTCAATTCAACCAATTCAATACAATAAATTGGTATCAACAAACTTGGCACACTATTGAGTTCTCAAACAACAGACACATTCGAATAATTCCCGAAACAATTCATATTCAAATGAATTCTTTTGTTTCGCTTTTCTTCGCTGCGATGTTTATAGCTTATTTCATTCTTATTCACTTTGCAAATCCGGGTTATTTTCCCGATATTCACTCTGTGGAACGAATCCGCCCATCAAAAAGTGAAGCTTTTCATCATTTTCGTGCTTTGCACACGATGAATTGCTTCTCTTGTGAAGGGGGTTTGTCACCACTCAACGGCGGCGACTCAGAAAACAATACACGCTCCCCCGAGGCCGTGCAAATCGGCTGCGGAGGAGCGTGAATGGGGGCTTGGGAAGGCTAAGGAACCAGGACTTCGACAGTCGCGAGATTCTTCTTGCCGCGGCGCAGGAGCAGGTACTGGCCATGCAGCAGCTCCGATTCGGAGATGACAGCTTCCGGGTCGGACACCTTCTCGTTGTTTACATAGGCGCCGCCTTCGCCGACGGTCCGCCGGGCCGCGGACTTGCTCTCCGACAGGCCGGATGCCACCAGCAGGTCAATGATCCCGAGGCCATCCACCTGGATGCGGGCGGAAGGAAGCTCCGACGTGGCTGCCTCAAGCGTGGGCCGGTCCAGGGCGGACAGGTCACCGTTGCCAAAAAGTGCAGCGGACGCCGCGATGACTTTCTCCGTTGCCTCCACACCGTGGACCAGGGAAGTCACTTCAAACGCCAGCTTCCGCTGGCCTTCCCGTGCAAACGGACGTTCGGCCACGGCAGCTGCCAGGGTTTCGATTTCCGCGCGGCTCAGAAAAGTGAAGACCTTCAGCCGGTCCACCACGTCAGAGTCGGCGGTGTTCAGCCAGAACTGGTAGAAGGCGTACGGGCTGCACATGCCGGCGTCGAGCCAGATGGCATTGCCTTCGCTCTTGCCGAACTTAGTGCCGTCGGAGTTGGTGATCAGCGGCGTACCCAGGGCGTGGACGCTCTTACCCTCAACCTTGCGGATGAGTTCAGTGCCGCTGGTGAGGTTGCCCCACTGGTCCGAGCCGCCGGTCTGCAGCATGCAGCCGTAGTCGCGGAACAACTGGAGGTAGTCCATGCCCTGCAGGATCTGGTAGCTGAATTCGGTGTAGCTGATGCCCTCGTCCGAACTGAGGCGGGACGCAACAGCATCCTTGCGGAGCATGGTGCCGACCCGGTAGTGCTTTCCGATCTCGCGCAGGAAGTCGATGGCGCTCAACGGCGCGGTCCAGTCGAGGTTGTTGACCATGCGGGCGGCGCTGGCGCCATCGAAGCTGAGGAAGCGGCGGACCTGGGCCTGCAGGTAGCCCACCCATTCGTTAACGGTGTCCTTGGTGTTCAGCGTGCGCTCGGCGGTGGGCCGCGGATCGCCGATCAGTCCCGTGGATCCGCCCACGAGTCCCAGCGGCTTGTGCCCGGCGAGCTGCAGCCGGCGCATAACGAGGAGTTGGACCAGGTTGCCCAGGTGCAGGCTCGGCGCGGTGGGGTCGAATCCGCAGTAGTAGGTGATCGGATCACCGGCGAGGAGCTTTTCCAGTTCCTCTTCATCGGTGGAGACGTGGACCAGGCCGCGCCACTTCAGCTCCTGCCAGACATTGGCGAAGGTGGGGTCGTTCTGCTGGGATTCGAGATCGTTGAGTTCTGACACGACTTCTAAGTTAGCAGGATCAGCGACGCCCGGCGCCGAAATGAACGGCGCCGGGCGTCGAGAGGCAAAGCGGACCGGCTCAGCCTTCTATGCCTGCCGGAATACCTTCCGCGGCGATCAGCCGGAGCCGCTGCGTGGGCCGGGTCATGGCGACGTACAGATCGCCCACCCGGCCATGCTCGCGGTTGAGCATGACGGACGGCTCAAGAACCACAACGCCGTCGAACTCCAGGCCCTTGGCCTCGCGCGGGCTGATGACCACGATGTCCTGTTCGTAGCTGCCCGCGCCGTTGCCGATGCGCCGGCCGTACACGGCACGAAGGGCTGACGTTGCAGCCGGCAGAAGGTCGCCGTCGGCAATCACGGCGAGGAGGCCGCCGTCGAGCGCTGCCAGTTCCTCGGGGAGCACCTCCACCAAACGGTTCACCACCTGTCCGTGGTCAACCTTGTCGATGACAGGGGCCCACCGTCCCTCGCGGACGGCCTTCGGCGCGGAAACCACCAGTCCGGCCGCGTTGGCCATGCTGGCGGCGGCTTCAGCGATCTGAGAGGGCGTCCGGTAGTTGACTGTCAGCTCCTCCAGCTGCCAGCGGTCACCGAACATGGGTGCCAGGGCCCCCTGCCAGGAGTTGGCGCCGGCGACTGAACTGGTCTGCGCGATGTCGCCCACGATGGTGAAGGATTTCAGCGGGCAACGGCGGACCAGCAGGCGCCATTGCATGGGCGAAAGCTCCTGCGCCTCATCCACCACGATGTGGCCGAAGGCCCACGTGCGGTCGCTGGTGGCGCGCTCGGCGGCCGTCAGGCGATTCTCGCGCTCCTGGTTCTGATCGACGAGTTCCTCCGCGGAGATGAGGACATCGACACCCATGTCCCCCATGTTCACCAGTGTCTGCTTGGCGTTGGCAAGGTCCCGGGCGCGGTCGTGCTCCTGCTGTGCAAGGCCCCGTCCCGCCGCCGGGTCCATTTCGCCGAGGAGCTCCGCGGCCTCGTCCAGCAGCGGGACGTCGGCCTCGGTCCAAGGCGCACCAGCGGGGCGCAGCAGCAGCGACCGCTCCCCAAGGGACAGGCTCGGTGTGCAGGCCGCCAGGACTGCGGGCTTGCTCAGAAGCTCGGTGATCAGCTTCTCCGGAGTCATCGGCATCCAGCACAGGTTCAGGACGATCCGGACGTCGCGGGCCGTGCGGACGTCTTCTGCCAGATACGAGCGGTCGGCATTGTTGCCGATGCTCCCGGCCTCCACGAGATCGGTCATCTGCTCGGTCAGTTCGCGGAGCAGAATTTTGATAAACGTCAGGCGCGCCTCGTTGTGCGGCTTGCCGGTGGACCGGGCACGTTCGCGCGCCCGGCTTACTTGCCGCCGCGTCAGCACCAGCTTGCGGCCGTCGACGTCCAGGACACGGTCCTCGGCGGGGATCCGCTGCCGGTTCGCGACCGCATTGGCCACAACCTTCACCATGTCCAGCCGCCCCTTGATGGCCGCGACCTCTGCCTCAGGTTCGCCAACCGCTTTGATTCCGGGCATCAGGCGACCCACGCTGGCCATGACCACGCCGGTCTCACCGAGCGAGGGAAGAACACGTTCGATGTACTTCATAAAGGACGACGACGGGCCCACCAGCAGCACACCTGCGGTCTTCAGCCGTTCCCGGTGCGTGTAGAGCAGGTACGCGGCCCGGTGCAGTGCCACAGCAGTCTTACCGGTACCGGGACCACCCTGCACCACGAGGGCACCGGAAATGGAGGACCGGATGATGCGGTCCTGCTCGGACTGGATGGTGCCGACGATGTCGGACATCCGGCCCGTGCGCTTGGAATCCAGAGCCGCCAGCAGTGCTCCTTCGCCCTGCAGCGATGCGTCGTCCGCGAGCATGTCCGCATCAAGGACGTCGTCCTCGATGGCCTTGACTTCCCGGCCCTGCAGAATCAGGTGCCGCCGGCGGCGGACGCCCTGCCGGTCAAACGCCGTTGCCTGGTAGAAGTGGCCGGCTTCGGGCGCGCGCCAGTCCACCATGAGCCGCTGGAGGTCATCGGTGGTCAGGCCGATGCGCCCAATGTACTGGGCCTCACCGGAATCCAGGTCGAGGCGGCCGAAGACCAGGCGGTCGTCGACGGCGTCGAGCTGGGCGAGGCGGTCCTCGTAGAGCGCGGCGAAGGCGTCGCGTTCGGAGACATTCTGCATGGTGCCCACGGCACCGGCCCGGCGGACCTGTGCCAACTGCTGGCGCTTTTCCGCGCGGAGCTCTTCCAGCCGGGCGTACAGGCCGGCAACATAGTTCCGTTCGTGGGCCAAATCGGCGTCGAGCATTTAAACGTTCCCCTATCGCAAAAGACAGACCGTCCATTCTACAACCATTTCGGTTAACGCGCCCGCCGGTCCCCTGCCCCGGAAGTCACCCAATGTTCACTTTCAGGCCGCACACTTCCGTAGCCGTTCCGCCCCGTGAGTGATTCAATACTGCAATGCACCACGAGAACGTCCTGACCGGATACGGGCTTTCCCTCCTTCCGTTGGCACCGCACCATGCCGAAGGGCTGTTTGACTTCGTGGACGCCACGATGTGGGCAGGAATGGCCGCGCCCCTGCCGGCCACGGCGCACGAGCTTTCAGGGCTGTTTGCGGCCAGGATTGAGGACCCGGCCAGCCTGGCCTTCGCCGTGACGGACCAGCGGACCGGAGCCCTCCTGGGCACAACCGCGCTGAATGCGTTCGATGCCGCCCAGCAACGCGTGGAAGTTGGCGGCACGTTCTTTGGACGGCAGTTCTGGGGCACGCACGTAAATCCCGCCAGCAAGCACGCCCTGCTCGCCTTTGCGTTCGACGTCCTTCACGTTCAGCGCGTTGCGTTTCGCTGCGACGCACGTAATGTGCGCAGCGCCGCAGCCATCGAACGGCTGGGGGCAACGTTCGAGGGCGTGCTGCGCAGCCACCGCCTGGCGCCTGACGGCACACGTGCGGATTCGGCAGTGTTCTCGGTCCTGGGGCAGGAATGGCCCGCGGTGCAGCAGCGCCTCCAGCACCGGTTGGCGCCGTTCGCCCTGGCGGGAGACAATCCTGGCGGGACGGATTATGCCCGGCGCACCTTCGCCGCCTTGTAGCGGGACACGGTGGGATCCCCTGGCAGCCAGAAGCGCCAGGGATACGTCGCGGAGCCGCCGTCGCCGGAAACGCCCACCCTCGGCCCGGAACTGAACACGGGAGCGGGTACCGAAGTCAGCCGCAGCTCGAAGGGGTCAGCCAGCGCATCCCGGCCGCTGTCGGCGGTAGTGAGGGCCAGCGTGGTGGCCAGCCGGGCCGGGCCGCTCGCCAGGTCGAGAGCCGATTTTGACGTCGGACGCCGCACCATCGCGAGGTGCTGCCCCTCCACCACCTCGCCCGCCCGCAGCAGGACGGCAGATGCGGTGCCCGCCGCGCCGCAGACGATGTTGGCGCAGTAGTGCATGCCATAGGTGAAGTAGACGTAGAGGTGGCCGGCCGGGCCGAACATGGGCGCGTTGCGGGCCGTGGGGCCACGGAAAGTGTGGGAGCCGGGATCCGGATGCGACGAGTCGCCGGGACCCATGTACGCCTCCACCTCGGTGATCCGCACAGCCACAGTTCCCTCGTGGCTGTGGTGGGTCAGTACGGATCCCAGCAGCCGCGGAGCGACCCTCCGGGCGTCGCCGGACAGCAGTTCGCGGAGCTGATCCGGGCTGGCGGGACTCAGGCTGGCGGTCATGGTCCGACTCTATCGAACGCCACGGCGGTGTCCGATTTCCGCTAGCAGTCCCGGTCGCTGGCTGGCAGGATGGAGGGCATGGACTTCTGGCAGCGCTACCGCGCGATTGACGCGCGGGACACCCGGTTCGACGGGCAGTTCTACACGGCTGTCCGGACCACCGGCATCTACTGCCGCCCGTCCTGCCCCGCCAGGACCCCGAAAGCCGTGAACGTCACCTTCTACGAAACCTCTGCCGCGGCACACGACGCCGGCTACCGGGCGTGCAAGCGCTGCCTCCCCGAAGCAGTGCCAGGCACGCCTGCGTGGAACATCCGGCAGGACCTGGCGGGCCGCGCGATGCGCCTGATCAACGACGGCGTGATCAACCGGGACGGGGTGGAGGGCCTCGCCGCCCGGCTGGGATACTCCTCCCGCCAGCTCAACCGGATCCTCAGCCACGAACTCGGCGCCGGCCCGCTCTCCCTGGCCCGGGCCAGCCGCGCCCAGACCGCCCGCACCCTGTTGGTGTCCACGGCGATGAAGCTGGCGGACATCGCATTCGCGTCCGGCTTCAGCAGCGTCCGCCAGTTCAACGACACCATGGTGGAGGTGTTCGCCATGACGCCCACTGCCCTGCGCGCGACCGCCAGGCACCACCGCTCCCCTGCCGCCGCGACGTCGCTGACGTTGAGCCTGCCGTACCGCGAACCGTTCGATCCCGGCATCTTTTCCTTCCTCGCCGTCAGGGCGATCCCCGGGATCGAGGCGGGGACGCCGACGTCGTACGCCCGTTCTTTGCAGCTTCCGCATGGCGATGCCCGCTTCAGCGTGACTTACGACGACGGCGCTCCCCGACGGCCACTGACCCTCACCATCGGCGCGGTGGACCTCCGGGACCTGCCCGCACTGCTGAGCAGGGTACGCCGGCTCTTCGACCTCGACGCCGATCCGGTAGCCATCGACAGTGCCCTGTCCCAGGAGCCCCGCCTGGCCGCCTCGGTTGCCGGTGCGCCGGGCATCAGGATGCCCGGCGCGTTGGATCCGCAGGAGCTGCTCATCCGGGCGATGATCGGGCAGCAAATCACCGTGGCTGCGGCCCGCACCGCACTGACGCAGCTGGCCGCTGCCGGCAGTCCAAGCGCGGTCCCCGGCGAGGGCCTTGACCGGCGGTTTCCCACCGCGGCCGAAATCGCCGAGACCGGCTACAAGCTGCTGCGCGGTCCGCAACGCCGGATTGACGCCATCCGTTCCGCCGCGTCGGCCCTGGCTGGAGGCCAACTGGATTTTGGCTACGGGGACGATCTGCCCGGGCTCGGCGCCAAGCTGCTTCCCCTTCCCGGGGTTGGCCCGTGGACCGTGGGCTACGTGGCAATGCGTGTCCTCGGCGCGCCGGACGTGTTTCTGGCCAACGACGCCGCGGTGCGAAACGGCATCCGGGCGCTCGCCCCAGCCCTCACGAACCAAGACGGCGGCGGCCTTGAGGCGACTGGCGTGACGCCAAGCCCCGATTTCCGCGAGGTCAGCCCGTGGCGGTCCTACGCCACCATGCACCTGTGGCGCGCCGCCGCGGAGTCCAAATCCTCCAAACCTATACAAGCCGTTCCAGAGAAAGCGATGCTATGAAAGCCCAGCTGTTAGTGATGTCCACCCCGGACGGACCGTTCACCATCCTTGCCCAGGACGGCGTGGTCCTCGCCTCGGGCTGGACCGCCGAGCCGGGTGAGCTGACCGGCCAGATCCACCCCGAGCTGCGGCCGGGCGACGTCGAAGCGGTCACGGACCTGGGCAGCATCTCCCGGGCCGTGGAGGCCTTCTATGCCGGCGATCCAGCGCCTGCCATGGCCGTCCCCGTGCGCCAGAAGTCTGGGCCGTTCCGGTCGCACGCCTGGGACGTGCTGAGGACCGTTCGTCCCGGGTCGCCGGTGACGTACACCGAGTATGCCGAGCTTTCCGGAAATCCGAAAGCGGTCCGGGCCGCGGCCAGCGCGTGTGCGTTCAACGCGGCTGCCTTGTTTGTGCCGTGCCACCGCGTCATCCGCACCGACGGTTCCCTGGGCGGTTTCCGCTGGGGCCTGGCCATCAAGGAGAGCCTGCTGGCCCGCGAGGCAACGGAGAGCCTGCTGGCCCGCGAAGCCGGATAGGGCTACCGTGCTGCGGGTGTCCCGGATGGCGTGGCTCCGGCAGCCGGTGTCCCGGATGGCCAGGGCAGCAGTTCCGGGAGGTCCACGCCGTCCGCGGCGGCTGTTGCCCGCAGGCTGCCGAGCGATGGTTCACGGCCGGCCAGCCAGGCGGCAATGTCAGTGATCATCCCGCTGATGACGGTGGAACGGCCGAGGCCAAGGGTCACGGGCGGGAGCCCGAGTGGCTGCAGCACGAGTTTTTCCCCCGGCGGGACACGGGCCGCCAGGAAGTCGAAGACGTGCTCGCAGAACTTCCGGCTCCACGTCTCGGGCCCGAGGCCCGCGCCCAGGTCCGCTGTGTGGATCACCAGTTCACGCCACAACGCGAGGCCGCCGTCGAAGACCACTCCTCCACGGTAGGCAATGGAGGCCTGCCAGTCGGCGTCGCGTTCCAGCGAATCAAAAGCCTTCAGTGCCCGGTCCAGGCCGGCCTGCAGGTCAGCCCGGTGCGCATCCGCGTTGTGGCCGGCGGCCATCTCGATAGCCTTCGTGCGTCCGTCCTGGCCTCCGTCGTACAGCTCAACAGTGGCGCCGCGGGCGGCAAATTCCAGCTGCCGCGCCATGGCGTTGGAGATGCCGGCGAGATGCGCCAGGACGTGCCCGCGGGTCCAGCCGGGCAGTCCCGACGGTGCCTTGACATCCTCATCGGTGAATTTCGCGGCGGTCGAGGCCACGGCGCCGGCGGCCTTATGCAGTTCGGCCAGTAGTTCTGAAGTAGTGATCTCAGTCATAGCGCCATGGTAGCCGACAGAGTTAACGACTCTTAACGCAGAACGCTCTCTCAGTTAATGCATGAATATCGGCAACGCACTCTCACTTTCTTGAGGAAAGTGAGAGAGCGTTGGCCAAAATGCTGCATCAACTGAGAGAGCGTTTGGGGGTTAGGCTGCGTAGTCCCGCACGCCGGCAAGCTCTGCTTCCAGCGCGAGCAGCTGGCGTTCGACGGCGGCGGGTGCGGTGCCGCCCTGGGAGTTGCGGCTGTTGAGCGACCCTTCCGTGGACAGGACCGTGCGGACCTCCGGAGTCAGGTGCTCCGAAATAGCGGCGTATTCCTCATCCGTCAGGTCCCACAGCTCCACGTCGCGGCTTTCGGCCTGCTTGACCGCTGCTCCGGAGAGCTCGTGCGCCTCGCGGAACGGAACGCCCTGGCGGACCAGCCACTCGGCAATGTCCGTGGCCAGCGCGAAGCCCTGCGGTGCCAGCGACTCCATCCGTTCCGTGTTGAACTTCAGCGTCGCGATCATGCCCGAGACAGCCGGAAGCAGCAGCTCCAGGGTGTCGGCGGCATCGAAGACCGGTTCCTTGTCCTCCTGCAGGTCGCGGTTGTACGCGAGCGGCAGTCCCTTGAGCGTGGCCAGCAGCCCGGTCAGGTTGCCGATCAGGCGCCCTGCCTTGCCGCGGGCCAGTTCGGCGACGTCGGGGTTCTTCTTCTGCGGCATGATCGAGGAACCGGTGGAGTAGGAATCGTGCAGGGTCACAAAGGAGAACTCCTTGGTGGCCCAGAGAATGACTTCCTCCGAAACGCGGGACAGGTCCACGCCGATCATGGCCGTAACCCACGCAAACTCGGCGAAGACATCGCGCGATGCGGTGCCGTCAATGGAGTTGTGCGTGGCGGAGAAGAACCCCAGGTCCGCCGCGACGGCCTCCGGGTCGAGGCCCAGCGACGAGCCTGCGAGGGCACCGGAACCGTAAGGCGAAACCCCTGCGCGCTTGTCCCAGTCCTGGAGCCGCTGCACATCGCGCAGCAGCGCCCAGGCATGGGCCAGCAGGTGGTGGCTGAGCAGGATGGGCTGGGCATGCTGCAGGTGAGTACGGCCTGGCATGGCCACCCCCTGGTGGGCTTTGGCCTGCCCCACCAGCGCCTCGATGGTTGCCAGCACGCCGCGCGCGATGATCCGGGCGTGGTCACGCAGGAACATGCGGCCCAGCGTGGCCACCTGGTCGTTGCGGGACCGTCCGGCGCGGAGCTTGCCGCCCAGCTGGGTGCCGGCGCGCTCGATCAGGCCGCGTTCCAGTGACCCGTGCACGTCCTCATCGGATTCCGCCGGCAAGTACGCGCCTGAGGCGACATCGTCATCCAGCCGGCCCAGGGCGTCCAGCATGCCGTCGAGTTCGGCGTCGTCCAGCAGCCCGGCCTTGTGCAGCACGCGGGCGTGCGCTTTGGAGCCGGCGATGTCGTAGCGGGCCAGCCGCCAGTCAAAGTGCGTGGACTTGCTCAGGGCTGCGAGGGCATCCGCGGGGCCGCCGGCGAACCGGCCGCCCCACAGTGCGCCGGTGTTCGTCGCGTCGGATTTCGGGGTTTCGACAGGCTCAACCACCGATGTTTACTTTCCTGCGACGCGGATATCGCGGCCTGAGGCAACCTTGGCGGACATGCCCCACAGCTCGATGAAGCCGCGCGCCATGGACTGGTCGAACGTGTCGCCGGTGTCGTAGGTGGCGAGGTCGAAGTCGTAGAGCGAGGTCTCGGAGCGGCGGCCGTTGACGATCGCCTGTCCACCGTGCAGCACCATGCGGATGTCGCCGGTGACGTGCTTCTGGGTGTCTTCGATGAACGCGTCCAGGGAGCGCTTGAGCGGTGAGAACCACTGGCCGTCGTAGACCAGTTCGGCCCAGCGCTGGCCAACCGTGGCCTTGAAGCGGGCCTGCTCGCGCTCGACGGTGATGTCCTCGAGGTGCTTGTGCGCGGTGATCAGCGCCATGGCACCGGGGGCTTCGTAGATTTCGCGGGACTTGATGCCCACGAGGCGGTCCTCGACGACGTCGATCCGGCCCACACCCTGCGCGCCGGCACGGCGGTTCAGTTCCTTGATGGCCTGCAGCGGGGTGACCCGGACGCCGTCGATCGCTACGGGCACGCCGGCTTCGAACGAAATGGTGACCTCATCCGGGGCCGGCGGGAACTCCGGCGTGGCGGTGTAGTCGTAGATGTCCTTGGTGGGCGCGTTCCAGATGTCCTCGAGGTAACCGGTTTCGACGGCGCGTCCCCAGACGTTCTGGTCGATCGAGTACGGGTTCTTCTTGGTGGTCTCGATCGGCAGTCCCTTTTCCTCGGCGAAGGCGATGGCCTTGTCGCGGGTGAGGGCGAGGTCGCGGACCGGTGCGATGCACTTCAGGTCCGGGCCGAGGGTCTGGATGCCCACCTCAAAGCGGACTTGGTCGTTGCCCTTGCCGGTGCAGCCGTGGGCCACGGTGGTGGCGCCGAATTCGCGGGCGGCCTTGACCAGGTGCTTGACGATGACCGGCCGGGAGATGGCCGAAACCAGCGGGTAGTGGCCCTGGTAGAGGGCGTTGGCCTTCAGCGTGGGCATGCAGTATTCGTTGGCGAACTCGTCGGACGCGTCGGCCACGTAGGCTTCGACGGCACCGCAGCCGAGGGCGCGCTGGCGGATGGTCTCCAGCGACTCGCCGCCCTGTCCGACGTCGACCGCCACGGCGATGACCTCAGCACCGGTGGCTTCACCGATCCAGCCGATGGCTACGGAAGTATCGAGGCCACCGGAGTAGGCCAGAACAATGCGCTCAGTCACGAAAATGCTCCTAATTGGGGTTGTAGATGTTGATCGGGGAAACTCTTCAGGGAAAAACGTTCTGGGGAAAGCCTGTCACACCGGGAAAGTGTTCTGGCTGCGTGGGCCTACTGGCTGCCGCCGGCTTCCTCGGCGAGCTGCAGGAACCGGACCGCGAGGTCCTGCCCGCCCTGCGGATCCCGGGAGACCAGCAGCACGGTGTCGTCACCGGCAATGGTCCCCAGGATGGAGGGCATCACCGAGTGGTCAATGGCCAGGGCCAGGAAGTTGGCCGCACCGGGCGGGGTTCGGAGCACCGCGATGTTGGCCGAGGCTTCCGCCGTGACCAGGAGTTCACTGCACAGCCGGGCAAGCCGGGCATCCAGGATCTCCTGGCTGACCCCGCTCTTGGCCGCACGTTCGCCGCCCTCGCCGGGGACGGCGTAAACCAGCACGCCTTCCTTGCCGCGGACCCGGACGGCACCGAGTTCCACGAGGTCCCGGGACAGCGTGGCCTGGGTGACCTGGACGCCGTCGTCCGCCAGCAAAGCGGCCAGCTCCGCCTGGGAACGCACCGATTCACCCGTCAGGATCGCGGTGATGCGCGCTTGGCGGGCCGTTTTGGTGGCCGGGCTGGAGCCCGGCGATGCCGGCGGGACGGACACTAGTTGCCAACCTCCCGCGGCGCCAGCCCGTCCACGGGGGCCAGGCCTTCGACGACGGCGAGCCCGGACCGGTGCATCAGCCAGGCCATCAGTGCCTTCTGCGCGTGCAGCCGGTTCTCCGCTTCGTCCCAGACGATCGACTGCGGGCCGTCGATGACGCCCGCCGAAATCTCGTAGCCGCGGTAGGCGGGCAGGCAGTGAAGCACGACGGCGTCATCCGCCGCGTGTGCCATGGCCGCCTCATCCACGGAGTACTCCCGGAACAGCTGCAGCCTGGCTTCCTTTTCGGCTTCCTGGCCCATGGAGACCCAGGTGTCCGTGGCCACAACGTCGGCGCCGTTTAGGGCCACGGCGGCGTCGGTGGTGACCAGCACGGAACCGCCGGTCTGCGCGGCGCGTTCCTCCGCCGCGGCGACGATCTCCGCAGCCGGCAGGTAGCCCTCGGGCCCGGCGATGCGGACATGCATTCCCGCCGTGACGCCGGCCAGCAGGTAGGAGTTGGCCATGTTGTTGGCGGCGTCGCCCAGGTAGCTCATGGTCAGTCCGGCCAGCTCGCCCTTGTGTTCCTTCACCGCGAGCAGGTCCGCCAGGAGCTGGCACGGGTGGTAGTCGTCGCACAAGGCGTTGATTACCGGCACCCTTGAGTTTTCCGCCATGGCCACCAGGCCCGAGTGCGCGCCGGTGCGCCACACAATGGTGGAGACCATGCGCTCCAAGACTTTGGCGGTGTCCTCGACAGACTCCTTGTGGCCAATCTGGGCCTCGCCAGGGTTGATGATCAGGGCGTTGCCGCCCATGTCCGCGATGCCCGTGGCAAAGGAAACGCGCGTACGGGTGGAGGTCTTGTCGAAGATGACGGCCACGGTCTTGCGGCCGTTACCCTCCCCGGCAAAGGGCTGCACGCTGTACGGCGCTGCCTTCATGCGGACGGCCAGGTCCAGGACCTCGGCCTGCTCGGCGGGGCTGAGGTCCGTGTCCTTCAGGAAGTGGCGTGTGGTGCTGGCTGTGCCGGCGGAAGAAACTACAGGGGTCACTGCGCGTCCTTAGCTGTCTGGAGGATTGCCGGGAGGGCGGCGAGGAAGGTGCCTGCCTGGTCCTTGGTGAGGATAAGCGGCGGGGCAAGCCGGATGGTGCGCGGGCCGGGGCTGTTGACGATGAAACCGGCGTCAAGGCCTGCGGTCACCACGGCGGGGGCCACGTCGGCGTCCAGGTCGAAGCCGATGAGCAGGCCTTCGCCGCGGACTTCGGTGACGCCGTCGACGGCGGCGAGCCCGGTGCGGAGGTAGTCCCCCACAACTGCAACGTTTTCCAGGACCCGCTGGCTTTCGATCGCGTGCAACGTGGCCAGCGCGGCCGCCGTCGCCACCGGGTTGCCGCCGAAAGTGGTGCCGTGCTGGCCCGCGGACAGGAGCGATGACGTCCGCTCACCGAACGTGAGAAGCGCACCGATGGGGAAGCCGCCGCCGAGGCCCTTCGCCAGCGTGATGGCGTCGGGAACGATGCCAGCGTCCTCCGTCGCGAGCCATTTGCCGGTCCGGCCGATTCCAGTCTGGACCTCGTCCAGGATCAGCAGGGCGCCGGCCTTTGTGGTCGCTTCGCGGGCTGCCTTCAGGTAGCCAGGAGGCAGTGGCCGCACTCCGGCTTCGCCCTGGATGGGCTCCAGGAAAACGGCGGCCACGGTTTCGTCGATGGCTGCTTCCAAGGCTGCGACGTCGCCGAACGGGATATGGACCACGCCGCCGGGCAACGGCTCAAACGGTGCGCGGTAGGCTTCCTTGGCGGTCAAGGCCAGGGCACCCATGGTGCGTCCATGGAAGGCGCCTTCGAGGGCGATGATCTTGGTGCGGGCTGCGCCGTCCGGTCCGGTTGCATTGCGGCGAGCCAGCTTGAAGGCGGCCTCGACCGCTTCGGTTCCCGAGTTGGCGAAGAATACCTTGGAGCCGGCAGGTGCGTGCGTCAGTGCCAGAAGCTTTTCCGCAAGCGCGATCTGCGTGGGGCTGGTGAAGAAGTTGGAGACATGGCCCAGGGTTGCCAGCTGGCTCGAAATCACGGACGTGACAAAGGGGTGGGCGTGGCCCAGGGCGTTGACGGCAATACCGCCGAGCAGGTCCAGGTATTCCTTGCCGTCGGCGTCCCAGACCAGGCAGCCGGCACCACGGACCAGGACACGCTGCGGCGTGCCAAAGACGCCCATGAGCGACGACGAATAGCGGGCCAGCCAGTCCGCCCCGCCGGTATTCCCCCTGCCGTCCACAAGGTCTGTCACCGGCGTCTTCTCCAGCGTGGTGGCGGCATGGCTGCCTGTTTTCACCTGGTTCATGGGTTTACTACCTCTTCTGCGTCGTCGTCGGGGACGACCTGCGTGCCGATGCCCGCGGTCGTGAATGTTTCCAGGAGCATCGAGTGCGGCAGGCGGCCGTCCACGATGTGGGCGCGTTCCACGCCGCCGTCAATGGCCTTGAGGCACGCTTCCATCTTGGGGATCATGCCTGATTCCAACGACGGCAGGAGCTGCCGCAGCTCCGAGGCCGTGAGGGACGAGATGAGGGATGACCGGTCCGGCCAGTTGGCGTAGAGGCCTTCGACGTCGGTGAGGATCACCAGCTTGGAGGCACCCAACGCTTCGGCGAGGGCGGCCGCGGCGGTATCCGCATTGACGTTGAGGACCTGCCCGGTGGTCTGGACCTCTCCGGCTGCCGTCTCGAGGCCGTCGGACTCGATTTCCGGTGCCACGGTGGAGATGACCGGGATGCGGCCCGCGGCGAGGATGTCCAGGATGCCCTCGGGGTTCACGCCGACAACTTCCCCCACCAGGCCGAGGTCCACTTCCTCGCCGTCAATGACGGTGCCGGTCCGGACGGCACGGAGCAGGCCGCCGTCTTCGCCGGACATTCCCACTGCATACGGGCCGTGGGAGTTGATCAGGCCCACCAGCTCGCGGCCCACCTGGCCGGTGAGGACCATACGGACCACGTCCATGGCTTCGGGGGTGGTGACGCGGAGGCCGCCTTTGAACTCAGACTCGATGCCCAGCCGCGCCAGCATGGAGTTGATCTGCGGACCGCCGCCGTGGACCACCACGGGGTGGATGCCCACATGGTGCAGGAACACTACGTCTTCGGCGAAGGCGCGGCGCAGTTCCTCGTTGACCATGGCGTTGCCGCCGTATTTGATCACCATGGTGGTGCCGGCGAACCGCTGGATCCAGGGCAGCGCCTCGATCAGCGTGCCGGCCTTGCTTTGGGCATCACTCATGGACGTCGTTTCACGGGTCTGGGTGTTCATGCGTGCAATATCTCCAGGGTTGCTGGTGAATCTAGCTTGAGGATCTAGCTTGAGTAGGCGCTGTTCTCGTGGACGTAGTCGTGGGTGAGGTCGTTGGTCCAGATGGTGGCTTCGGCGTCACCGGACTGCAGGTCAATTTCCACCAGGACTTCGCGGGGTTCGAGGTCCACCAGGTTGCGGTCGTCGCCGATGCTGCCGTTGCGGCAGATCTGGATGCCATTGATGGCCACATTCAGCTGGTCCGGTTCAAACACGGCGTCCGTGGTGCCCACGGCGGACAGCACGCGGCCCCAGTTGGGGTCCTTGCCGAAGATGGCTGCCTTGAACAGGTTGGACCGGGCCACGGAGCGGCTGACCGTTTCGGCGTCCCGCTCACTGGCCGCGTTGAAGGTGCGGATGGCGATGTCGTGGCTGGCGCCTTCGGCGTCCCCGATCAGCTTGCGTGCCAGTTCGGCGCATACCTGGGTCAGCCCGGCACCAAAGGTTTCCGCGGACGGGACGGCGCCGGAAGCGCCGGAAGCCAGCAACACCACGGTGTCATTGGTGGACATGCAGCCGTCCGAATCAGCCCGGTCGAAGGTGACGCGCGTGGCGTCGCGGAGGACGACGTCGAGCATTTCCGCTTCGACGTCGGCGTCAGTGGTGAGGACCACCAGCATGGTGGCCAGGCCGGGTGCCAGCATGCCGGCGCCCTTGGCGATGCCGCCGATGGTGAACTCCTGGCCATCGGCGTCCGTGCCGATGAACAGTGCGGACTTGGGCACCGAGTCTGTGGTCATGATGGCGGTGGCCGCATCCTGCCCGCCGTCCGTGCTGAGCGCTGCCGAGGCAGCGTCGACGCCCGGGAGGATCTTGTCCATGGGCAGCTGCTCGCCGATCAGGCCGGTGGAACAGACAAACACGTCCGTCGCCGAGATACCGAGGACCGCTGCCACTTTTTCGGCCGTGCTGTGGGTGTTCTGGAACCCCTGGGGACCCGTACAGGCGTTGGCGCCGCCGGAGTTGAGGACCACCGCGTCAACGCGGCCATCGGAGACGACCTGGCGGGACCAATGGACGGGGGCCGCGGCCACCCGGTTGCTGGTGAAGACGGCGGCCGCCGCCTTGGACGGGCCGTCGTTGACCACCAGGGCGAAGTCCGGCTTGCCTGAGGTCTTCAGCCCGGCGGTGACGCCAGCGGCGCGGAATCCCAGGGGGGCGGTAACGGTCACGGTGCAACTCCCTGCAGGTTGAGGCCGGCGGTTTCCGGCAGGCCTAGCGCAATATTCATGGACTGCACGGCGCCGCCGGCAGTCCCCTTGGTGAGGTTATCAATCACGCACGTCACAATCACGCGGCCGGTGTGTTCATCCAGTGCCAACTGCATGGCCGCGTGGTTGGAGCCCTGGACGGACTTGGTGGCGGGCCACTGCCCTTCCGGCAACAGGTGGACAAACGGCTCGTCGTCGTAGGCATCAGCCCACGCCTGGCGGAGGTCCGCCGCCGTGGTGCCGGGCTTGACCTTCGCGGTGGCGGTGGTGAGGATGCCGCGGCTCATCGGCGCGAGCGTCGGGGTGAAGGACACCGTGACGCTCTCGCCGGCAGCATTGGAGAGGCCCTGTTCAATCTCGGGGGTGTGGCGGTGGCCGCCGCCCACGCCGTAGGGGCTCATGGAGCCCATCACCTCAGAACCGATGAGGTTCACCTTCGCGGCCTTGCCCGCACCCGAGGTGCCGGAGGCGGAAACGATCACGACGTCGTCGGGCTGGAGCAGCTTGGCGGCGAACCCGGGCGCCAGGGCCAGGAGGGCCGACGTCGGGTAGCAGCCCGGGACGGCGATCCGCGTGGCGCCCTTGAGGACCTCGCGCTGGCCGGAGAGCTCCGGCAGGCCGTAGGGCCACGTTCCGGCGTGGGCCGAGCCGTAGAATTTTTCCCACGCGGTTGGATCTTCGAGGCGGTGGTCTGCGCCGGCGTCGATCACAACTGTGCCTTCGGGGAGCTGTGCCGCGATCTCGGCGGAAGCACCGTGCGGAAGTGCCAGGAACACCACATCGTGCCCGGAGAGATTCTCCACGGTGGTGTCTTCCAGGATGCGGCTGGCCAGTCCGTGCAGGTGCGGCTGCAGCTCACCAAGGCGGGAGCCTGCGTTGCTGTGCGCGGTGATGGCACCGATGGTCACGTCCGGATGTCCCGCCAGGAGCCGCAGGACTTCTCCCCCGGCGTAGCCGCTGGCTCCGGAGACGGCAACAGAAATAGTCATGCCGTGAATCATACAGCAAAAATATTCAGTATGCCCGATATTTATGCATCGATGCTGTCATCGATTCCCGGGGCCGCTGGACAAGCAGGCGTAAGATGGGGTGAGGGTGATCATGACCGTGCAGTCCGAATGTCGGCTGCACCGTTGCCCGAAACAGTTACGAGGCCCCGCTCCATGACCACCACGTTCCCCACGTCTGAGCGCCCTAAATCGCGTGTCCGGCAGCCCAACGCCGTTGTCCTGAGCTATTCGGAGCTGCTGAAGAGCGTCAAGGCTGAAGGCCTGCTGGAACGCCGCGTCGGTTTCTACATCACGCTCTTTGCCAGCCTGGTACTCCTCATGGCCGCCACCTGGTTCGGCTTTGCCCTGATCGGCGACAGCTGGTTCCAGCTCCTTATCGCCGCGGCCGTCGGGATCCTCTGCACACAGCTGAGTTTCCTGGCCCACGAGGCCGGGCACCGCCAGATCTTCGCGTCCCGCCGCGCCAACGACTGGACCGCCAGGATCCTGGCCACCTCGGTTGCCGGCATGAGCTATTCCTGGTGGGAGCAGAAGCACGGCGCCCACCACAACCACCCCAACGTCATTTCGAAGGATCCTGACATTGCCACGGGGGCCATCGCCTTCCACACCGAAGGTGCCGCCACACGGCAGGGCAGGTTTTCGTTCCTGACCCGCAAGCAGGGCTGGTTCTTCTTCCCGCTACTGTTCCTTGTTGGCCTGGGGCTGCAGATCGATTCCGTGAAGTTCGTCTTCCGTCGGGCCAAGGTGACACACCGCTGGGTGGAGCTTCCCATTTTGCTGGTCCGGCTTAGCCTCCTGCCCGTGCTGGCATTTACGTTCCTGCCGCTCGGGATGGCGTTCGCGTTCATCGGCGTGCAGCTCGCCGTCTTCGGTTTCTACATGGGTGCTTCCTTCGCGCCGAACCACAAGGGCATGCCGGTCCTGCCCGCGGACAGCCGCGTGGACTTCTTCAGCCGCCAGGTCCTGACGTCACGGAACATCTCCGGTGGCCGGTTTATGGACATCCTGCTCGGCGGCCTGAACCGCCAGGCTGAGCACCACCTCTTCCCGGACATGGCACGCCCCCAGCTGGACAAGGCTGCCAAGATCGTCCGCGAGTACTGCAAAAAGCATCAGGTTCCCTACACGGAAACCACACTGCTGCAGTCCTACGGCATCATCGTCCGCTACCTCAACGAAGTGGGGCTCGCTGCCGGACGCCACTTCGAGTGCCCCATGGCAACGGTGACCCGGCGGTTCTAGCACGCACCCCGAGCCACGCGGGCTCCCCCGCATGACTTTGCCCCGTATGACCCGAAGCGACGGCCGGTTACCGGCCGTCGCTTCGTCGTCGGTAGCGGTATCCCTAGGATGGTCAGAGACACCGGCCGCGGGAAACCCCCGCCCGGAGAGGAGACCTTTTATGCAAGCCATCGTTGCCCGCCAGTCCGGAGGTCCGGAAGTCCTCGAGCTCGCCGAAGTGGACCATCCGACGCCGGGTCCCGGCCAGTTGCTCATCAAGGTGGCGGCAGCCGGGGTGAACTTCATCGACACCTATCAGCGCGGGGGCATGTACCAGGTCCCGTTCCCCTTTACGCCTGGCTCGGAAGCCGCTGGGACTGTAGAGGGGCTCGGCGAAGGCGTCGAAAACTTCGCAGTCGGCAGCAGGGTGGCCACGGCCGAGGGCACTAGATGCTACGCCGGCTACGCGGTGCTCGATGCGGCCAAGGCACTTCCGGTGCCGGACGGCGTCGACGACCTGACGGCGGCTGCCTTGCCGCTCCAAGGCATGACCGCCCACTACCTCATCAATTCCTCCTTCAAGGTCGAACCGGGCCACACAGTACTGACGCACGCCGGTGCCGGCGGCGTCGGCCTGCTGCTGATCCAACTGCTGAAGGAGAGGGGCGCCCGCGTCATCACCACGGTTTCCTCGGAGGCCAAGGGAGAACTTGCCCGCGACGCCGGGGCCGACCACGTGCTGCGGTACGAGGGCTTCCCCCACCATGTCCGCGAACTCACCAACGGGAAAGGCGTGGACGTGGTGTACGACGGCGTCGGCCGGAACACCTTTGACGGGTCCCTCTCCTGCCTCCGCACGCGAGGCATGCTGGTCCTGTTCGGGGCAGCCTCCGGGGCCGTTCCGCCGGTGGATCCGCAGCGCCTCAACGCCGGCGGTTCGCTGACGCTGACGCGTCCGTCCCTGGCCCACTTCCTGCTCAACGAGCAGGAGCGCCGCTGGCGCTCGGCGGAGATCTTCGCCGCCGCAGAAAAGGGGCGCCTGTTGGTACGGATCGGCGCCACCTACCCCCTGGCGGAGGCGCGGCGTTCCCATGAGGACCTCGAGGGCCGGCGCACCACGGGCAAGGTCCTGCTGGTTCCCTGATGGATACAGGCAGCACACGTGAACAGAACATGAATCTTCAACTAATTCTGGACACCTTGCGTTCACTTTACTCAGGCAGAATCTGTCCGTGAATGAGCATCAGTCAAACGTCGTCGCATCCCTGCCGGAGGATCCCTACCGCCCCCAGCTGGCCGGTTTTCCCCTGGCCCCGCCCGAGCGGACCCTCATGGCCATCCTGGCGGACTCGGCGGCACGTTTCCCGGAGGCCTCAGCGCTCGACGACGGCCGGCGTTCCCTGAGCTACGCCGACCTGATGGCCGCGGTCCGGGCCAAAGGACGGGAGCTCCAGGCCGCCGGGCTGGGCGCCGGCGACAGGATAGGTGTGCGGATTCCGTCCGGGACCAGCGAGCTCTACATCTCGATTCTCGCTATCCTGCACATCGGTGCCGCCTACGTTCCGGTGGACGCCGACGACCCTGAGGAACGTGCCCGGCTCGTTTTCGGTGAGGCTGGCGTAGCCGGGGTGCTCACCGGTGGGGCCGCGGTCTCCGTGCCTGACTCCCCGGAACCCGCTGAACGCGGTGAAGCCGAGCGTCGTGCTGCCGAAAGCCGTTCCGCCGAGCCCGGCGATGACGCCTGGGTGATCTTCACCTCCGGTTCCACCGGCACGCCCAAGGGCGTCGCGGTCCAGCACCGCTCCGCCGCCGCCTTTGTTGACGCCGAAGCCCGGATCTTCCTGCAGGCGGAGCCCCTCGGCCCGCAGGACAGGGTACTGGCTGGGCTTTCCGTCGCCTTTGATGCCTCGTGTGAGGAAATGTGGCTTGCCTGGCGTCACGGCGCCTGCCTGGTGCCCGCACCGCGGGCCCTGGTAAGGACCGGAACGGACCTCGGCCCGTGGCTCATCAGCCACGGCATCACCGCAGTGTCCACCGTTCCTACGCTGGCTGCCCTCTGGCCGGCCGAGTCCTTGGAGAGCGTCCGGCTCCTGATTTTCGGCGGCGAGGCCTGCCCGCCCGAGCTGGCCGAGCGGCTTGCCGTCCCGGGCCGTGAAGTCTGGAACACCTACGGCCCCACGGAGGCCACGGTAGTGGCCTGCGCGGCTCCCCTGGGTGGCCCCGGTCCGGTCCGGATCGGACTGCCCCTGGACGGCTGGGACCTGGCCGTAGTGGATGCTGAAGGACTGCCCGTCGGCGAAGGGGAGATCGGCGAACTGATTATCGGCGGCGTCGGACTGGCCCGATACCTTGACCCCGACAAGGACCGGGAGAAGTACGCGCCCATGCCGTCCTTCGGCTGGGACCGCGCCTACCGTTCGGGCGACCTGGTCCGCTACGAAGCCGCCGGGCTGATCTTCATGGGCCGCGCCGACGAACAGGTCAAGCTCGGTGGACGCCGCATCGAGCTGGGCGAAATTGACGCCGCCCTGCAGGCCCTCCCGCACGTTGCCGGAGCTGCTGCGGCAGTAAGGACAACCGCTGCAGGAAACCAGATCCTGGTGGGCTATCTGGCCGCCGCCGACGCTGACCTGGATCTGGTGGCCGCCCGCGAACTCCTGGCAGAGAGCCTCCCCGCGCCCCTCATTCCGCTGCTTACCGTCGTCGACTCCCTGCCTACCAAAACCAGCGGGAAGGTGGACCGCCGTGCCCTGCCCTGGCCGCTGACCGGCACCGGCGCGGCGGAGGCCGACGCTGCCCCCCTGAACCTGCCCGAAGATGCCTCCTGGGTGGCCGAACAGTGGACTGCAGTCCTTGGCAGCCGCGTAACAAGCCTCGACGCCGACTTCTTCGCCTTCGGCGGCGGCTCCCTGTCCGCTGCCCAGCTGGTCTCAGCCCTCAGGGTCCGGTACCCGACCATCACGGTCGCCGACATTTATGCCACACCCAGGATCGGTGCCCTGATTGATGCGGCCCGCCAGACCCTTCCCGACGGAGTGGCCACCGGACCTGCGCCGTCCCGGACTGTACGCCCCACCGCGTTTAAGTCCCAGGTCTTCCAGACGCTGATGGGCATTCCCTTGCACATCCTGGTGGGGATGCGCTGGCTGACCTACCTCATGGCGGCTAACAACGTGCTGGCCGGGTTGGCCGGCTTCAGCGCTGCCCCCACCGTTTCCTGGTGGTGGGTGGCCGCCTCCTGGCTCGTCTTCGTCTCCCCGGCCGGCAGGATGCTGATTTCCGTGGCCGCGGCCCGGATGCTGCTCCGGAAGGTGGGGCCGGGAACGTACCCGCGCTCCGGACGGGTGCACGTGCGCCTCTGGCTGGCCGAACAGATCCAGGACCTCGCCGGGGCCATCAGCCTCGCCAGCGCACCCTGGGTGCCGTACTACGCCCGGGCGCTGGGCGCCAAGATCGGCAACAACGTCCAACTGCACTCGCTGCCGCCTGTCACCGGGATGCTTTCCCTCGGCAGCGGCTCCAACGTCGAGCCTGAGGTGGATCTTTCCGGTTGGTGGATCGACGGGGACATCGTCCACATCGGGGCCGTCCATATCGGGGCAGGAGCCAGCGTCGGGGCGCGCAGCACGCTGATGCCCGGCGCTTCCATCGGCGCCGGAGCCCAGGTGGAACCCGGCTCGGCCGTCCTCGGCAAGGTGAAGGCCGGCCACCACGTTGCCGGGTCCCCGGCCGAGCGCCGGGGCAAGGCCAAGCACTCGCTGCCGGACACTCCTGCCGAACATCGGCTGATTGGCCGGCTCTGGTTCGCCGGATTCGCCATGGCTTCAGCCGTGCTGGCCCTGATCCCTTACGTCTCCGCCGCCGCCGCGGCACTGGTGGCCTTTGCCTTCATCCAAGGCACTGAATCGCTCTCCGCAGCCGTCCCGCAACTCCTGCTGGCCCTCGCACCCGCGGCCCTCGTGTGGTTCGTCGTCAACCTCCTGCTGATTTTGGTCACCACCCGGTTGCTCGGCATCGGCCTGGCGGAGGGCTACTACCGCGTCCGCAGCCGGATCGGCTGGCAGGTCTGGGCCACGGAACGTGTGCTGGACCTGGCCCGCGACCTGCTCTTCCCCGTTTATGCCAGTCTCTTCACGCCGGTCTGGCTGCGCCTGCTGGGCGCCAAGATCGGCAAGAACGTCGAAGCCTCCACGGTCCTGCTCATCCCCAAGATGACCACCGTGGGCGAAGGCGCCTTCCTGGCCGACGACACCATGGTGGCCTCCTACGAGCTCGACGGCGGGTGGCTGCGGATTGCGCCCGCGAAGATCGGCAAGCGCTCCTTCCTGGGCAACTCGGGAATGACCGCTGCCGGCCGGAATGTCCCCAAGAACTCACTCGTCGCCGTCCTGTCGGCCACACCGGCCAAGGCCAAGTCCGGGACGTCCTGGCTGGGCAGCCCGCCTGTGCGGCTCCGGCGCACCGCCATCGCCTCGGACGACACCCGCACCTACCAGCCGCCGCTGCGGCTCAAGTTTGCCCGCTGCCTCTGGGAACTGGGCCGCTTCATCCCCGTGGTGGTAACGGTGGCGATCGCCGCCGGCGTAATGCTTGCTTTTGACTGGCTGGCTGCCGCCTACAACTACGGGATTGCCGCAGCCCTGGGCGGCGTCGTGATGCTGCTGGCGGGCGCGGTGGCCGCGGGCAGCGCCGTCGTCGCCAAATGGGTCCTCGTGGGCCGGATCCGGGCCGGCGAGCACCCGCTCTGGAGCTCCTTCATTTGGCGCAACGAGGTGGTTGATACGTTTATCGAAATGGTCAGCGCCCCCTGGTTCGCGCGGGCAGCCACCGGGACCCCGGCCCTGGTCTGGTGGCTCCGGGCGCTCGGCGCCCGGATCGGCCGCGGTACGTGGTGCGAAAGCTACTGGCTTCCCGAAGCCGACCTGGTCACCCTCGGGCGGAACTCCACCGTCAACCGTGGCTGTGTGGTCCAGACCCACCTGTTCCATGACCGGGTCATGAGCCTGGACACTGTTACCCTCGAAGACGGAGCAACCATGGGCCCCCACGGCGTCATCCTGCCGCAGGCGAGCATCGGCAGCGGTGGAACTGTAGGACCGGCCTCGCTGGTGATGCGGGGCGAATCCGTTCCCGCCGCGACTTATTGGATGGGCAACCCGGTGAGCCCCTGGAGCGGTCCCGCAGCGTCCGCTCCCAAACCACGCTAGCCCCGCTGTACCAGCTGTCCTGCGCCCTACGCTGATCGGAAAGACCGTCTTATGAGTTCCCCCGCACCGAGCCCCACGGCCGCCAGTAACGGCCCTGCACGCACCTCGGAGCACGGCGCATCTTCGCCCGACCCCTATATGCCCGGCCATGGCACGAACGCGTACAAGGTCAGCCGCTACGAACTGGACCTTGACTACAAGCTCAGCAGTAACCGCCTGAACGGGCGCGCGGTCCTGAACGCCGTCACCCGGTACGCGACGGCGGCCCTTGTGCTGGACCTGACCGGGCTCCGGGCCACGAAGATCCAACTCAGCGGGCGCCGGGTAAAAAAGTTCAGCCAGCGCGCCGGGCAGTTGGTCATTGTGCCCGAGGCCGCACTGCCGGCGGGCGAGGAATTTACCCTCGACATCCGCTACGAAGGAAACCCTGGTCCCCGGCGCGGGTTCTGGGGCGAGGTGGGCTGGGAGGAACTCACCGACGGCGTCCTTGTGGCCGGCCAGCCGAACGGCGCCGCCTCTTGGTTCCCGTGCAACGACCACCCCGGTGACAAGGCCAGCTACCGGATCAGTGTGACCACCGACGCCAATTACCGGGCCGTGTGTAACGGCACCCTGATCTCCCACACCAGCAGGGCCAGCCGCGAGACCTGGGTCTACGAACAGGCCGAGCCCATGGCCACCTACCTGGCCACGGTCCAGATCGGCCGCTATGAGTTCCTCGCCCTGACCCCCTTCCCCGTGGACGGGCAGGTTCCGCAGTTCGCCGCCGTCCCGGCACTGTTGGTCGACACGGCCCGCGAAGGCCTGGCGAGGCAGCCTGAGATGATGCGCACCTTTGCCAGCTGTTTCGGGCCCTACCCTTTCCCGGAATACTCCGTGGTGGTGACCGAAGACGAGCTGGAAATACCGCTTGAAGCGCAGACGCTCTCCATTTTGGGCCGTAACCACCTGACGCAGGAGTGGGAATCCCAGCGGCTCATCGCCCACGAGCTCGCGCACCAGTGGTTCGGGAACTCCCTCACTGCCGCATCATGGTCGGACATCTGGCTCCACGAGGGCTTCGCCTGCTATGCGGAGTGGATCTGGTCGGAGGAGGCGGGCGTCCTGCCTGTCGCGAACCGGGCCTCCGCAGCCTGGCGGAAACTGGCCGCCGGCAGCCAGGACATCATCGTGGGCGACCCCGGGCCGGAGCTTATGTTTGATGACCGCGTCTACAAGCGGGGAGCATTGGCCCTGCATGCCCTGCGGGTCCGGTGCGGCGACCTGGCATTCTTTGCGTTGCTGCACGACTGGACGGATGCCCACCGTCACGGTTCAGTGTCCACGGCGGCCTTTATTCTCGCCGCGGACCGGGCCACCGGCCTGGACACCGAGGCGCTGCTGCACCCGTGGCTGCTTGAGGCCGCCCTTCCGCCGCTGCCGGTGCGCTGACGAGCAAGTGCGCTGACAACAACGTCGCTAGCTGCCGGTGCGCGAAACCGCGACGGCGGCGCGGAGGTTGTGCGGGAGGCCCGCCTCGCCGGCGGCCAGGTCCCGGATTTCCGGGCGGGACAGGACATCAAGGGTGTCCGGCGCCGTGGCGAGGCCGTCGCCGGTCATCTTGAGCCAGGCTTCTTTCCGAGCCCAGAGCCGCGCCCGCTCCTGAAGCAGCTGCGGCCCGGCCAGCCCGGCGAGGGCCGCGCGCTCGGCAGCGGTGAGGGCCACGCCGTCGAACCCCTCAAAGGCCACGCCCGACGGGTCCGCCAGGTCCACGCCGAGGGTGACCCCGGCAGGCGGATCCACCACTGCGCCCAACAGGATCCACCCGGAACTCCGGGACAGGCTCAGCGCGAGCGGCACCGGCTCTCCCCTGAGCGTATAGCCCGGCCTGCCGTGCGATAGCTCGGGGCCGGTCCCGCAGCGCGGGCAGCTGAAGTGGGTGGTGAGGTCCGACGCCGGGATGTCCAGCAGGTCTGCCGCGAACGTCCGCAGGGCTCGCCTGCCAGCCATGAAGACGGCCTGCGGGCCCGGCGCCAGGGCAGCCGCGCGGGCCAGCTCGGCAGGCCCCAGCGCTACTGGCTGGCGGCCCGCCGTCGGCTCCTGCCCGCCCGGAAACCCGGGAGGGCAGGACCGCAGGACCGGCACCGGCAAAGCCGGCGCCGCCACCTCTGGTGCAGGTCCTGCCATCCGGATCCGCGCTTAGCGCTGGACGGCGCCGAAGCGCTCTGCAGCCAGGGCCACAGCGCTTTCGCGCGCAGCCGAAGCCTCATCGGCCGTCAGCGTCCGGTCCGTTGCCCGGAAACGCAGCCCGAAGGCGAGCGATTTCCTGCCTTCTTCAATACCCTTGCCGGCGTAGACGTCGAAGAGCGCCACGTCCTCCAGCAGCTCGCCGGCGCCTTCGCGGAGGGCCTCGAGGACCTGGTCCGCGGGGATGTCCTGCGGCACCACCAGGGCAACGTCCTGGGTGGCTACCGGGAACGTGGAGATGTGGCGGGCCACAATCACGTCCGCGGCTGCCTCGAACAGGGCATCGGCGTTGAATTCCAGCGCCACCGAACGGGCGGGCATGTCGTGCGCGGCCAGGAGCTTCGGGTGCAGCTCGCCGGCGTAACCCACTACTTCACCGGTCCGCAGCGAGAGCTGCGCGGCACGGCCCGGGTGGAACGCCTGGTGCGCACCCTGGCTGACCACAACCTCCACACCCAGGACATCCCCGGCGAGCCGGGCAAAGTCAAGCGCGTCGGACCAGTCCCACAAGCGCGGCGTGTGGCCGGCGGCAGCGGGTGAATCGTGACCCGTGAGGACAGCGGCGACGTGCAGCGGCTGGTCCGGAACGCCGTCGTACAGTGCATCCAGTACCTCGTCGGAAGGCTTGACGCCCAGCGGCGGGATGGACGGCGTACCCACGGTCTCGCCCGGCAGGAAAACGAGGCCCGACTCGAAGAGCGCGAGGTCGCGGAACCCGCGGGAGTAATTCCGCTTGGCCACCTCGATCAGCCCGGGGAGGATGGACGTGCGGAGGAAGCCGTGTTCCTCGCTGATCGGGTTCGCCAGCTTGACCGCGCTCCGGGCCGCCCCCTGCTCGGCGACGCCGAACGTGTCGTTGGCCGCCTTGGAGACGAACGGGTAGGCCAGGACTTCGGTCAGACCGGCGTCAGCCAGTGACTGGATGAGCCGACGGCGCTGCTGCTGCACGCGGGTCAGGCCACGTCCCGGAGGGGCCACCGGAAGGGTAGCGGGGATGTTGTCGTAGCCCACCAGCCGCGCGATTTCCTCGGAGAGGTCTTCCTTGGTTTCCAGGTCGTTGCGCCAGCTGGGGGCGGTAACGGTCCAGCCGCCGTCGACTTTTTCCACCACGGCACCGAGGTCCACCAGCGAGGTGGTGATCTGCCCTTCGGTGAAATCGATGCCGATCCGTTGGGCGGCGAAGGCTGCCGGCAGCGCGATGGTCACAGCGTCCGGTGCGGTCCCGACGTCGGTCCCCGCCTGGTCAGCAACCCCGCCGGCAAGGCCCACCAGGAGGTCAACAACACGCTGCGCAGCGATATCCGCCACGTGCCAGTCGACGCCGCGCTCGAAGCGCTTGGACGCCTCGGACGGCAGCTTGTGCCGGCGGCGGGAACGGCCAATGGACACCTCGTCGAAGTGTGCGGCTTCCACCAGGACGTTCGACGTCGAATCGCTCACCTCGGTGGCTGCGCCGCCCATCACGCCGGCAATGCCGATCGCGCCGGAACCGTCGGTGATGAGGAGGTCCTCGACGTCGAGCGTGCGCTCCTTGTCGTCCAGGGTGGTGATCTTCTCCCCCGCCACGGCCCGGCGGACCACGATGTCGCCGGACAGTTTGTCCAGGTCATAGCAGTGCGTGGGCTGGCCAAGCTCGAGCATCACGTAGTTGGAGATGTCCACGGGCAGGGAGATGGAGCGGATCCCGGCAAGCCGCAGCCTTGAGGTCATCCACGGCGGCGTCGGCCTGGTCGCGTCGACGCCGCGGACGGTGCGGGCCACAAAACGGTCGCAGCCGGGCTTGCCGTAGATCGGAGCGTCGTCGTTGAGCTTCACGCCATAGCCGCCGGAGAGCTCAGCCGGGGCCTGGACCTTTGACGCGGGGTCTGTGAATCCCGTGCCGGTGGCGTGGGCGTATTCACGGGCCACACCACGGATGGAGAACGCGTAGCCGCGGTCCGGGGTCACGTTGATCTCGGCGGCCTGGTCATAGAGGCCCAGCAGTTCCATGGCGTCCGTGCCGATTTCCGGATCAAGCCCGATCCGGGACAGGACCAGGATGCCGTCGTGGTCCTCGCCGATGCCCAGCTCACGCACGGAGGCGATCATGCCGGCGGAAAGGTGGCCGTAGGTCTTCCGCGCGGAGATGTGGAAGTCGCCGGGCAGGACCGCGCCGGGCAGCGTGACTACTACCTTGTCGCCCTCCACGAAGTTGTGGGCACCGCAGATGATCCCCTGCACCCCGGACGGGTCGATGCCGTCTCCTGTGAGGGTCTGTTCCTGGCCTTCGGGGACAACCCGGACCTGGCACCAGTTGATGGTTTTGCCGTTGGTCTGGGGTTCCTTGACGATGCTCAGGACCTGGCCCACCACAACCGGACCCTGCAGGGTGTCCGTGGGGCGGTGGACCGCTTCTTCTTCAAAACCGACCTTGACCAGTTCGGCCATCACGTCTTCGGCCGTTGCTCCGGCCGGTACTGCTGCGAATTCACGCAGCCAGGAAAGTGGGATACGCACTGTTAGATCTCCATCCCGAAGTGCTCGCTGAAACGTACATCGCCTTCGATCATGTCGCGCATGTCGCCGACTTCATTGCGGAACATGAGCGCACGCTCGATGCCCATGCCAAATGCGAAACCGGAGTAGATGTCCGGGTCGATGCCCGCGGCGCGGAGGACGTTGGGGTTGATCATGCCGCAGCCGCCCCACTCGATCCAGCGCGGGCCGCCCTTGGCGCCCGGGTGCCAGATGTCCAGTTCGGCGGAGGGTTCGGTGAAGGGGAAGTAGTTCGGGCGCAGCCGGATGGACGCCTCGTCGCCGAACATCTGCCGGCCGAAGTGCTCCAGCGTGCCCAGGAGGTCGGCCATGCTCAGGTTCTTGTCGATGGCCAAGCCCTCGAACTGGTGGAACACGGGCGTGTGGGTGGCATCGAGCTCGTCGGTGCGGAATACCTTGCCGGGGCACAGCACGTAGATCGGAAGCTCGCGTTCCAGCATGGAACGGACCTGCACCGGGGAGGTGTGCGTCCGCATCACGAGGTGGGCCTCAGGCGGCTCCACGAAGAACGTGTCTTGCATTTCACGGGCCGGGTGGTCCGGCTTGAAGTTCAGGGCGTCGAAGTTGAACCACTCGGATTCCACTTCGGGGCCTTCGGCGATTTCCCAGCCCATGCCAACAAAGATGTCCGCCACGCGGTCCTGCAGCGTGGAGAGCGGGTGACGCGCTCCTGCCCGACGACGGCGGGGTGCGGCAGTGACGTCCACCGTCTCTTCCAGCAGGATCCGGGCGTCGTTTTGTGCTTCCAGCTCCGCGGTGCGGTCCGCGAGCGCCTTGTTGACCCGGCCCCGTGAGGAACCCATGAGTTTGCCGGCTATGGCTTTCTGGTCTTTCGGCAGTCCGCCGATCTCCCGGTTGGCCAGGCTGAGCGGTGACTTCTCACCGGTGTGCGCCAGCCTCACCGCCTTGAGTTCGTCAAGGGTGCCTGCGCCGGCAATGGCGGCGATGGCCTGGTCTACAGCGGCAGTGATGGCGGCTTCATCCGTAGGGTTCGGGATGGCGGCGCCCGGCAAAGTTTCAGTCATCTACTGTTCTTAGCTACGAGTCGGGGCTGCCGGTGAGGGGTGCAGCCGCGCGCGGTTACCCGGCAGCGCATCCGTCACTGGCAGGTCATTCCGTGAATCCATGCTTGCTGAATGCACTCGATGACCAGGTCAGGGCACACCGGTCAAAAACTGGCGGCCACTATCCTCCAGTCTAAGTGAAGGCTCCGGCTACCATGGCCTCATGACACAAGGGCAGGGCCTGTCAGCCGCGCAGCTGTTGACGCCGGGGCAGCGGGTACGACAGCTCGCCAACCTGGCCAACGGCACTACCCTGCTGGGCCTGGCCGTTGCCGCGGCTGCGGGAACCGCCGTCAGCAAAGGCCCCCGCGGACTGGTCATAGCGTCCGGCTACCGGTGGCGCATTCCGTTTGCGGGGGCCTTCACCCTGGGCAACGTGGTCATCTGCCGGATCCGGACTGAAGAACTGACGTCTAATCCGGCGCTCCTGGGGCATGAGGAAAAGCACTGCAGCCAGTACGCCTACTGCCTGGGGCTGCCCTTCCTTCCGCTGTATTTCCTGGCCGCCGGCTGGTCGCAGCTCCGGACGGGCAATCCGGCGTCGGCAAATTTCTTCGAACGGCAGGCCGGCCTGGCAGCCGGCGGTTACGTTGACATCAGGACACCCAAGCCGGCGCCCCATGGGGCCGGCGGAATCGAGGTCTGACAATGACGGGCGAACCCAACACCACGACAAGCAACAGGACCATCACCGTGACCGGAGCGGGGACGGCGGAGGCGCCACCTGACCTGCTGACGATTTCTGTGGGCGTCGAGTGCCGGCGGGACAGCGTGGGCGCCGCCTATGCGGATGCAGGAACAGCGTCCGCAGCTGTATCCGGTGCGCTCCGCCGGCACGGCGTGGCTGACGCGGACATCCGGACCTCCGGGCTGAACGTCCGGCCGGAGTTCGTCTGGCGCGACGGCGGGGGCCAGCAGGTGACCGGGTACGTGACCTCCAGTGTGCTCACCGTGCGCCTGCGGCAGGTGAGCGCGGCGTCCGCTGTCATAGCGGCCGCTGTAGATGCCGGCGGCGATGACGTGCGCCTGAACGGACTGGAACTTGGCTTCTCGGATGAGTCAGCCGTCGCTTCCCTCGCCCGGGACGCTGCATGGCAGGATGCCTCAGCCAAGGCCGAGCAGTTTGCATCCTTGGCGTCCGCGCGGCTTGGCGCGGTGATGTCCGTTGCCGAGCACCCAGATGCGCCCGGGCCCATCCCGGTGGCCCGGATCCAGCGCGCCGCCGCCAGCGAAGCCATCAGCGTGGAGGCGGGCCACGCGAGCATTAACGCCAGCGTCACCGTGGTGTGGGAATTGCTGGCCTGACGGTTCCCGCAGCCCGGCGCGCGGACTTCCGCGGCGTCCTGTCCTTGACTTAAGTTCGAACATACATTCGAATGGAGGACATGAGATGGGATGCACAAGCGCTGATGCCCCGGCCCGCCGATGACCTCGGAAGTGGCCCATCACCCGCCCTGCTCCCCCTTGCCGGGTTGGTCCGTTCTGTGACCACCCCCGAATTCGCTGGCATCACCTTCCATGAGGTCACCGCCAAATCGGTGCTCAATAAGGTGGTGGCCGGGTCGCGGATGCCGTTTGAGTGGACTGTGAACCCATACCGCGGCTGCAGCCATGCCTGTGTTTACTGTTTTGCGCGCAAGAGCCACACGTATCTCGACTTTGACGCCGGACTGGATTTCGACAGCCAGGTGGTGGTCAAGGTCAATGCGGCCGAAGTCCTCCGGAAGGAGCTGGCCAAACCGTCCTGGGGCCGTCACCAGGTGGCGCTTGGCACCAACACGGACCCCTACCAGCGGGCCGAGGGACGCTACGCGCTGATGCCGGGAATCATCACGGCGCTGGCTGACTCAGGCACGCCGTTGTCCATCCTCACGAAGGGGACGCTGCTGGCCCGGGACATTCCGCTCCTGAAGCGTGCTGCCGCCCAGGTGCCGGTAGGGGTGGGCATCTCCCTGGCCATGACGGATGAGGCACTCTCGGAAGCCGTGGAACCAGGCACGCCAGGGCCTCGGGCGCGGCTGAAGCTGGTCTCCCGCTTACGCGATGCCGGGCTCCCCTGCGGTGTTATGGCGATGCCCATCCTGCCGTGGCTCTCAGACAGCGATGAAGCCCTCGATTCCCTGTTCGCTGCGTTGGCCGCGGCCGGCGCCACCGGCGTCACAGCGGGCGCCCTCTACCTGAAGCCGGGAACACGCGAGTGGTTTATGCAGTGGATTGCCAAGAACCATCCGGAACTGGCTGGCCGCTACCGGCGCCTCTATGGCACAGGGTCCTACGCGTCCAAGGAATACCGCACCTGGCTCGCCGCAAAGGTGCGCCATTTCAAGCACCGGCACGGCTTCACCAGCGGCCACGGCTTCAGCCACCGTGACCTCGAAGACGATCCCCGTGGCGAGGAAGCCCAGTATCCGGCGGGGAGTATCCCGTCTACCGGCGTCGGCATACAGGAACGGCCGGCTGGGGAGTCCCAGCCGGCCGCCGCCGGGCCGCGTCAGCAGCCCACCCTGTTCTAGGGAAGGATTCCTAGCTGGCCGGAATGACCAGGCCCTTGTATTTCTCCTGCAGGAAGTCCTTCATGTCCTGCGAGGTCAGGATCTTGTAGAGCTTCTGGACCCGGGGATCGTCCTTCATCTCGGCTTTGACCGCCAGCACGTTGTAGTAGGCACTGTCTTTGCCTTCCACCAGCAGCTGCTTGTCCGCGCTCAATCCGGCAGGCAGTGCGAACGCCAGGGTCACAATGGCGGCGTCCTTGTCGTTGAGGGCCTGCGGGAGGCTGGCGTTCTCAATCTCGGTGAACTGGATGTTCTTCGGGTTGGCCGTGACATCCTTGAGCGCGATGGGGTTCTCGGTCACCTCGATCAGGCCCTTGGAGGCAAGCAGCTTGAGGGCCCGGGACTCGTTGGTGGGATCGTTCGGGATGGCGATGCTGGCGCCGTCGGGCAGGTCCTGCAACTCGGCGATGTCGTTCGAGTACAGGGCCATCGGCGGCAGGTAGACCTTGCCGACGCTGACCAGGTTTTTGCCGGAGGCCTTGTTGTAGGTCTCCAGGAACGTGGTGTTCTGGAAGAGGTTGGCATCAATGTCACCGTCGCTGACGGCGGGGTTCGGCGTGTTGTAGTCGCTGAACTCCTTGTACTCGACCGTCAGGCCTTCCGCCGCTGCAAGCTCGCGCTGGACGTGCTTGACCATGTCCCCGGCGGGGACGGCGAGGGCGCCCACCTTGATGGTGCTGGACGCATCAGAGGAGCTGCTGGAACCGCAGGCGGACAGAGCCAGGATGGCTGCGATACCTGCGGCGGCTGCTTTGAGGACATGTGTTCGGATCATGGGGATCTCTTACAGGATGGTGCCGGGTGATTTGGGGATGCGTCACTGAGGGAATACAGGGTGCTGTGGTCAGCGGTGGGAAAGCCTGCGTGCGGCGAAGTTCCCCAGGGACTGGAAGATCTGGACAAGCATGATAAGCAGGATGACAACGCCGAACATGTATTCGGGGCTGTAGCGCTGGTAGCCGTAACGGAAGGCAACGTCTCCCAGGCCTCCGCCGCCCACGGCCCCGACCATGGCAGAGTAGCCGATCAGTCCGACCACCGTGGTGGAAAGTCCGAGCGCCAGGGCAGGCACTGCCTCCGCAATCATGACCTTGGTCAGGATGGTCCAGCGGGTGGCGCCCAGCGACTGGGCAGCCTCCACCAGTCCAACGGGAACCTCGCGGATGCCTATTTCCACCAGTCTGGCGAAGAACGGGATGCCGGCAATCGTCAAGGGGACGATCGCTGCTGTGGGGCCAATGAAGGACCCGGCGATGAGCCGTGTGAACGGGATCAGCAGGATCATCAGGATGATGAATGGAATGGAGCGTCCAATGTTCACCAGCAGGTCCCGGACCCGGTTCAGCACGAGGCCCAGCGCCCGGCTGCCAAACGGCCGGGACAGCAGTCCGCCGGATTCCGTGGTCACCAGCAGCACACCGGCGGCCAGCCCGAACAGGACGGTGAACAGCAGGCTCACGCCCACGGTGTAGAAAGTTTCCCCGGTGCCCTTGAGGATCGTCTCAAACCAGTCGGCCCAGAAGTACGGATCATTGCGGTCAATCACTTGACTACCTCCACAAAAAGTCCCTGCGACCTAAGGTCGGCTATGGCCGCGTCCACGACGTGCCTCTCGCCCGGGAGTTCCAGCCTGGTCCGGCCGGTCTGGTGTCCGTGGATCGTTTCGAGCGCGGCGCCGAGGATGCCGACGTCGATGCCGTGTGTGCGCGCCAGCTGGGCGATGACAGGGCGGTCCGCGGTCACACCGGTGAAGGTGATCTCCACAATGGTGTTCGTGGTTTCGGGGATCTCACCGAGGGGAAACAGCGCGTGGCCGAGCAGGGACTTTTCCGTAGTCAGCAACTGCTCCACCGATCCCTGCTCCAGGATTTGTCCCTGGCTCATCACCGCGGCGGAGTCGCAGATCCGCTTCACAACGTCCATTTCGTGGGTGATCAGCAGCACCGTCAATCCGAGGTCATTGCTGAGCTGCCGGATCAGGTCCAGGATCTGCATCGTTGTTTCAGGGTCCAGGGCCGAGGTGGCCTCATCACGGAGCAGGACCGACGGGCTGGACGCCAGGGCGCGGGCGATGCCCACGCGCTGCTTCTGGCCGCCGGACAGCTGCGCGGGATAGGCGGAGGCCTTTCCGTGAAGGCCTACAAGCTCCAGGATTTCCAGCGCACGCGTACGGCGTTGCCCGCGGCTGGCACCGGTGATTTCCAGTGACAGCTCCACGTTCGCCTGGACCGTGCGGCTGCTGAGCAGGTTGAAGTGCTGGAAAATCATGCCGATGTTGTGCCGGGCCGCGCGAAGTTCCGCCCCTTCCAGGGTGGTCATCTCACGGCCGTCAACGGTGACGTTGCCGGTATCGGGACGCTCCAGCGAATTGATGGCGCGGATCAGGGTGCTCTTGCCGGCACCGCTCTGGCCCACCACGCCGAAGATCTCACCGTGGCGGACGGTCAGTGAGACATCGTGCAGCGTTCTGCCAACTCACAAAACCGGGCCCAAATCCGAACATAAGCCGCATTTCGGGGCGTCGGGGCGTCCCAAAATTCAGCGAAGAGGGGCTGAGCCCACAGGCGTGCCCAGTGATTCAAGAAGTGCCCGGACAATCGGGAAGTCGGCGGGGATCCACGGAAGACTGAGAGCTTCATCACGATTCGTGGTGCTGATCCATCTCAGCTGGTCATGGTCTTCGAGCGGCTGGGGATCTCCGTCGGAAATCTCCGCGAACCACACCCGCATGCTGGCCCGCTCGTTCAGCCGCCAGCCAGCTGCCGCCCCGGAGGGGAGTTCCGGCCCCAGACGGACCTCTACGCCCAGTTCTTCCCTGAGTTCCCGGTGCAGCGCGGCCTCGCATTCCTCCCCGGCGTCCACTTTCCCGCCGGGAAATTCCCAGAGCCCAGCGAACTGCTCGGGAGCAGTCCGCCTGGCCACCAGCATGCGGGCAGGGTTCGCCAACGAGTCCACTATTGCTCCGCCAACTACCTGTATCAGTCCACTCACCGCCCCAGTCTATGAGGGAGAATGGTTTGCGGACCCTCCCCCAGCATCCCCCTTTGAAAAGCAGGCCCATGAGCAGCGTCGTCCAAACCTCCACCGCATCCAAGACGAAGTCTCCACACGTTGGCGCAGCGATTTTCGCACTGGCAATGGGCGGCGTCGGAATCGGTGTCACGGAGTTCACCATGATGGGCCTGCTGAAAGAGGTGGAACAAGGACTCGGCATCAGCACCCCGGAGGCCGGACACCTCATTTCCGCCTACGCCCTCGGAGTTGTGGTGGGCGCGCCGCTGCTCGCCGCAGTCGGTGCCAAACTGCCACGCAAATACCTCGCACTGGGCCTCATGCTGTTCTTCACGCTGGCCAACCTGACGTCCTATGTTGCTCCCGATTACGGGAGCATGCTGGTTTCCCGGTTTGCGGCCGGGCTGCCGCACGGTGCATTCTTCGGGGTCGCGGCTGTGATCGCCGCCTCTCTGGTTTCCCCCACGCGTCGGGGTTGGGCCATCTCCATGGTGATGGCGGGCCTCTCCGTTTCGAACGTTATCGGCGTGCCCGCGGCCACCTGGGTGGGCCAGACCTTCGGCTGGCGGCTGCTGTTCCTCCTCGTAGGAGGCATTGGCATGCTGACACTGGTGCTGCTGTGGCGCTATGTCCCATACCAGGCCCCCCATCCTGACGCGAGCATCCACCGCGAACTCGGTGCGCTCAAGCGGCTCCAGGTGTGGCTGGCCATCCTGATCGGCATCGTGGGTTTTGGTGGCTTCTTCGCGACCTACACCTACATTGCGCACACCATGACCCTGGTGGCCGGGATTCCGGGATCGCTGTTGCCCATTGTGGTGGCACTCTACGGACTGGGCATGGTGGCCGGAACAGTCGTCGGCGGCAGGCTGGCCGACAAGTCCGTGATGGGGACGCTGTACTGGGTCCTGCCCGGGATCGCCGTCGCACTGGTGGTCTACGCGGTGGCTGTGCACTGGCCCTGGTCAGCCCTGGTGATGGTTTTTGTGGTGGGAGCGTCCGGCTCCATGCTGATCCCGGCCCTGCAGACCCGTTTGTTGGATGCGTCGCCGGACGCCCCCTCCCTGGCTTCTTCGCTGAACCACGCCGCGCTTAACGTTGCCAATGCCCTAGGCGCCTTCCTGGGCGGCCTAGTGATCGCCTGGGGCTGGGGCTTCGTGGCACCCGCGCTCGTGGGCGCCGTGTTGGCAGTCCTGGGCTTTGGCATCGCGCTGACCAGCGGCGTCCTGGAACGCAAAAAGCCGCTGGCCGCCTGATCCTGGGAACGGGCGGGCAGCGGCTTCACCGAAGCATTCGGTGCGCTGAGGAAGGAACGTCAGGCCTGCGCGTCCTGAGCCCCGGCCTCCGCGGCTAGCTGGCCGGCATTGGCAACCTGACCGGCGCCTGGGACTTCGTCCGTGCGACTGTCCTCGCGGTGCAGATCCGGTTCGAGGTAGATCACCCGGGCCATCGGAACGGCCGTGCGGATTCGGGACTCGGCACCATCAATCGCGGCGGCGATGTCCCGGCCGGTTTCTGCGGCACCCACGGAGATCTTGGCGGCCACCAGCAGCTCCTCCGGTCCGAGGTGAAGGGTCTTGAGGTGGATAATCCGGTTGTATCCCCCAGCCTCGATGGCCTCACTGATGCGGGCCACGTCATCCCTGGTGGCGGACTCGCCCAGCAGCAGGGACTTGGTTTCGATAGCCAGCACCACGGCGATGGCCACGAGCAGCAGGCCGATCATGCCGGTACCCGCGGCGTCCCAGATCCCGTTGCCGGTGACGAGGGTCATGCTCACACCCACGAGCGCGAACACAAGGCCAAGAAGCGCCCCGAGGTCTTCCAGCAGGATGACCGGCAGCTCCGGCTGCTTGGCCGTGCGCACAAAACTCACCCAGCCCTGCTTGCCGCGGACGTGGTTGGATTCGATGATGGCCGTCCGGAACGAGAAAGACTCAGCAACAATGGCGCCGATCAGCACCGCCAAAGGAACCCACCAGAAGTCGCCTTCGATGGCGTGCGGGTGCTGCAGCTTCTCCCACGCTTCGAACAGTGCAAAAAGCCCGCCCACGCTGAAGAGCACGATCGAGACGATAAAGGCGTAAATGTAGCGTTCACGGCCATACCCGAACGGGTGCTCCGGGCTAGCTGCCTTCCTGGCGCGCTTGCCGCCGATCAGGAGCAGCAGTTGATTGCCGGAGTCGGCAATCGAGTGGATGGCTTCGGCCAGCATCGACGAGGAAGCCGTCAGAAAAAAGGCCACGAATTTCAGGACGGCGATGGTCAGGTTTGCGGCTAGGGCCGCGACGATCGCCTTGGTACCGCCATTTGCAGCCACGGAGGCTTTTCCTCTTCACAGGTTTCAAGAACAAGCAGGGATATTCGCGGTGCCGCAGTCGGCTCCGCCCACGAATACCGTACCTTTTCGGGTGCAGAAGACGCACTTCTGACATGCACTAAGCCTGCTGACATCGGAGGGGCCGTATGTTAGCTTGAACACTAATCGGGACGTTCAATCCCGACGAATATGAAGGAGGAGACATGGGTTTTCTTGCTTGGATTATTCTCGGCCTCATCGTAGGGGCCATCGTTAAAGCCGTTATGCCGGGCAAAGTCGGCGGCGGCTGGGTGACGAGTCTCGTGCTCGGCGTTGTCGGCGCGATTGTAGGCGGCTGGATTGGCAGCCTCCTGTTCGGCAAGGGTGACCTTGCCTTCTTTGATCTGGGTACCTGGATCCTGGCCATCGTAGGCGGCCTGGTAGTTGCCGGCGTCTACGGCGCCATCACAGGACGCAGCAAGAGCACACGGGCGCCCTGATACCCCTACCTCATCTGATTCATACAGCAAGGGCCCCGGAGAACTTCCGGGGCCCTGCCTTTTAAGTCACGTATTCAGTCACGCTTTCTGGGACCTGGCACTCGCGTAGAGGCACACCGTTGCCGCCGTGCCGAGGTTCAAGCTTTCGGCTGCGCCGTAAACCGGCACGGCCACCCGGTGATCGGCCAAGGCCAGTTCATCTTCGGCGAGCCCCTGCGCTTCGTTTCCGAACAGCCACGCTGTGGGACCCTCCAGGGCAAACAGCGATTCGACGCCAGGGCCTGCGATCCGGCGGGCGGCGTTTTCGTCCTGGAGCGTATCCAGGTTGACGTCACCGTCACCGTCAGCGGCCAGTATGCCAATCCCCCGCGCACGGCAGGCGGCTGCCACTTCCGCGATATCGGCACCCAGGACCACGGGCAGATGGAACAGGGAACCGGCGGTGGAACGGACGGCCTTGGGGTTATAGATGTCAACGCTGGAAGAGGTCAGGATGACGGCGTCCGCCCCGGCCGCGTCAGCAGCCCGGAGTACAGTGCCGGCGTTGCCGGGGTCCCGGACCTGACACAGCACTGCAAGCAGCCGAGGGCCGGCGTCGAGGACCTGCTCAAGGCTCACGTCCAGGAAACCGCAGACCGCGAGAATGCCCTGCGGGGTAACCGTGTCCGCCATCGCGGCCAGCACTTCGTCGGTAGTGAGGTATGCGTCAATGCCCTCCGCGAGAGCCTCCAGGTCCGGGTGCCGGTCGAGGCAGGCCTCGCTCGCGTACACCTCATAGACGACGCCGGGCTCGCCCGCTGCAATCCTTTTCTGGTGCAGGGTGAGGGCCTCACGGACAGCTTGGGGACCCTCCGCCAGAAACTCGCTGCGCTTTAAACGGGCCGGGCGCCCGGCAAGCTGTGCCACCTTCCTCACCCGATCAGCTCGGGGGTTGGAGAGTGGAAAGTCTTGCGGGCGCCCGGTTTCGTTCATATAAGAACCTTAGTGGCTTCAGCCACCAGTCCTCGAACTGGCGTGGGTGCTACTTGGCAGCCACGTCAGCGGCAGGCTTTGCAGCCTTGGCCTTGGGTGCCTTGGCAGCCTTGGGGGCTGCGGCTTCGACGGCCGGAGCGGACGTGTCGGCAGGCAGGGAATCCTTGGCGATCTTCACCAGCGCGGCGAATGCGTTCGCATCCGAAACGGCCAGCTCAGCAAGCATACGGCGGTCAACCTCGACCTCAGCGGCCTTCAGGCCCTGGATCAAACGGTTGTAAGTCAGGCCGTTGGCGCGGGATGCAGCATTGATGCGCTGGATCCACAGGCGGCGGAAGTCGCCCTTCTTCTTCTTGCGGTCGCCGTAGCTGTACACAAACGAGTGCAGCAGCTGCTCTTTAGCCTTGCGGTACAGGCGTGAACGCTGTCCACGGTAGCCCTTTGCGCGTTCAAGGATAACCCGGCGCTTCTTGTGGGCGTTGACCGCCCTCTTCACACGTGCCACGTGCGTACTCCTTCGAAAATTCTGATCCCAAGCATCTACTGCCGGAACAACCGGCTGGCCTGAGAAGCCTTTTTGGTAGTTGACTGCTGCCAGGTGGCATCAGTCAGAGAACTTGGAACTTAGATGCCGAGCATCTTCCGGATGACCTTAGCGTCACCCTTGAAGACAATCTTGTCGCCGGCGAGGCGACGAGTCAGCCTGGAGGACTTGTGCTCAAGGTAGTGGCGGCGGTTGGCCTGCTGGCGGCGCAGCTTGCCGCTGCCGGTCAGCTTGAAGCGCTTCTTAGCACCACTGTGGGTCTTCATCTTCGGCATGGGAACCGATCTCCTTACGTGTCCACAGACATTGTCTGCAGTTCTTTCGAGCAGCCGCCCCTGCAGGCGGCATGCTGGTTGCGTACTGCAGGAGGATAACCTCCCGCAGTTTTGAACTAGGTAGTCTTCTTGCCAGCCGGCTTCGGAGCTGCCTTGGGGGCAGGCCTTGCAGCAGGCTTCGGCGCTGCCGGCCGGGCGATCGGCCTAGGCATCGGCACCGGAGGCCTCGGAGCTGCCGGAGCCGCAGCTTCGGCGGGCTTGGCAGCGACAGGAGCCTTGACGGGTGCCGGGGCTGCCTTGGGAGCCTCACGCTTGGGAGCGGCGGCCCTCGGGGCAGCCTGCTTGGGCGCCTCCTGGACGGCGGCTTCCTTCACGGGTGCTGCCTTGGCGGCGGCTTCCTTGACGGGAGCTTCCTTCGCCGGCGCTTCCTCGACAGGGGCTTCGGCTTCCGGAGCGGCTTCAGCAGGCGCCTCAGGTGCTTCAAGCTGTGCCGGAGCTTCGGTTTCCGGCTCCGTGGTGATGGCGAAACCTTCCGGAAGAAGGTCAGCCAGCGACTGCGTGAGCGGTGCCTGGTCGTCGCCGGAGACGTCGATGCGGCCGCCACCCGTAGCTTTCGCTTCGTTCTGCGCCTTGGCCTCTGCACGCTGCGATGCGCGGCGTGCCTCAGCCTTGGCTTCGGCCTTGTTCTTCAGCGGGCCCACAACCATGACCATGTTGCGGCCATCGATACGGGGGCTGGACTCCACAACACCCACTTCGGCGACATCGTCAGCGAAGCGCTGGAGCAGGCGGATGCCCATTTCCGGACGCTGCTGCTCACGGCCGCGGAACTGGATCATGGCCTTGACCTTGTCACCGGCACCGAGGAAGCGCAGTGCATGGCCGCGCTTGGTCTCGTAGTCGTGGGTGTCAATCTTGAGGCGGAAGCGGATTTCCTTCAGAACAGTGTTGGTCTGGTTCTTCCGTGCTTCACGTGCCTTGACGGCGGCCTCGTACTTGTACTTGCCGAAGTCCATCAGCTTGCACACCGGAGGCTTGGCCTGAGGTGCAACTTCAACGAGATCAAGATCAGACTCGGCAGCCAAACGCAGGGCATCGTCAATACGGACGATTCCTACCTGTTCACCTGCAGGACCGACCAACCGCACCTCGGGGACGCGGATACGCTCATTGATTCTTGGCTCGCTAATGTTAAAGCTCCTGTGATTGATGTGGTATTCCACCGGCAAATAGAGAAGGCCCCCAATTGCCGGAGCAATCGAAGGCCTCGATGATCGGATGCACTGGCCTCAGCAGAGGCAGTGCGCACTTCCCCTAGGCTCAATGCCTGAAGGAACTGTCCGACCGGTACCCGGCAACCTTGCTTCCTCAGGAATTGCTTCCGGCGGGAAAACGGCTGACGCGGGTGGGAGAGAACTCCGCTTGCAAACTGCATGTCATTCTACAGAAAAAATCCCTCCTCACGCAGCAAAGCGTCGGTGGGACCTTCCACAGCGAAATAACGACATCCAGTCGGTCTGTGACAAGCTTACCAGTATGAGCACCCCAGACAGTAATTCACACGTTTTCGAGGCCCCGGCCGCCAAGGCTGACGTGACCCAGCAAATCCGCGATATCTCGGAGGTGCCGGCCATCGAGGTCATCACCACGGCCGCAGTGCACCTGATGAGCGCAGCCGCGGTCAAGCTGGGCCTCGCCGCCGAGGACAATGCGGAGGAACTCAAGGACCTGGACGAGGCCCGCAAGCTCATCACCGCCCTTGCCGGACTGGTGACCTCAGCGGCCCCCGAAATCGGATCCCAGCACGCCGGCCCGTTGCGCGATGGCCTGCGTTCCCTGCAGCTCGCGTTCCGCGAGGAGTCCATCATCCCGGATGCCCCGGGCAAGGGCCCGGGCGAGAAGTACACCGGCGCCGTCAACTAGACCCAAACAGCAAACTTCACAAAGTACGACGACGGCGGCGGACGGTCCACACGGACCCTCCGCCGCCGTCGTGTTTCACTTAGTTTTTGTCCAGATAACGGGACTTCCGCACCTGAAAAGGCGGAATATCTGGACAAAAACTCTGGAGGCCGGGTTCAGACGGCGGCGCGCCGGCGTCGGTGGGCCTGGAGCAGCAGTCCCACCAGGCAGAACAGAACGCCGGCCACGCCCACGGAGACAAATCCGCCGGATGGTCCCATCCCGTCGATGAAAATCCCGGCAAGGGGCGCCCCGAGCGCCACCCCGGCAGTAAGTGCAGAGCCGTACCAGCCCATCGCCTCGCCGCGGCGGTCCTCCGCCACCAGGTCTGCCACGTGTTCGGAGGCGGCCGACAGTACGGGGGCGCACAACAGTCCCGGAAGGATCGAGACGAAGGCCAGCGTCCAGGTGTCCTGGGCGAAGCCCATCGGGATAGTCAGGGCCGCCATCCCCAGCAGCAGCAGGATCGGCGAAACTGGACGGTGCATGGCCCCGTAGACCAGTCCACCGACCACCGATGCGGCGCACCAAAAGAGGAACACAATGCCGATTTCGCCCTGGTGCCCGCCTGTTTCCAGGGCAGCAACAATGCCAACGTCCGTGCCGCTGAGCACCATGCCGGTTCCAGCTGCCACTGCGAATACGGCCGCTACAGTGGCCGTGAGCCAGGCGAAGTTGTGGGCCACCTTGCCGCGCAGCCCCGCCGGCCCGCTGCGGGTGCGTTCTGCCCCTGCCGGGACGAGGTCTGCCGCTGCTTCCTGGAGGTGTGCCGGTGCGGCGGAAACCACAGCCACTTCCGCGGCGTGGCGCTGGTCTGCCTGGCACTCCTCAGTCTGCGTGGCACTTCGAGTAGGCGGGTTAAACCACATGAGGAACAATCCGGCCAGTGACGTGGAAACGCCCACCACGGTGAGTCCCAGAACGGTGAAGCCGCTGGTGGCCACAACGGCTCCGGCGGCAGGCCCGATCATAAACACCATCTCCGTGGCGATCGAGTCCAGCGCAAAAGCGGTCCGCCGCTGGTCGCCGTCCGCGAGGACGCCCAGAGACTGGCGGATCACACTAAAGATCGGCAACGTCAGCAGGCCGCCGACGAACACCAGCGGAAGCAGCCACTGGTAGGACACGTGCGGCACCACGGACCAGATGAGGGCCTCTGACACCACTGAGGGAATCAGCGCCCGGCGCAGGCCAACTGTGTCCACGCGCCGGCCGCGCCATGGTGCGCCAACGGCAATGCCAATGGTCATAACAGCCGCTGCGGCACCGGCCGCTGCGTAGCCCTGGTCCAGGGTCAGCACGATGTGCAGGGTCAGCAGCATGCCTGCCGCCGAGTGGGGGATGCGGGCGATCATGCCGACCAGCAGCAGCCGCCGGATGGGCCGGTGGGCCAGCAGCTCCCGGTAAAGAGCGAAGTTCACGGAAAATCCTTTGGGTCTGCCCGCGGCAGCCCGGGATCTCCGCGCCAACCGTCAGCTATTGTGCTGCGCGCCGCAACTTGATTTCGATCGAGTCAACACGCTCTCCAAACAATACATTCCGGGACCATGCCTGCTGGAGCGCGGACACCAGGTCCTGGACTGCCGGAGCGTCCAACCCATCCTCAAGGTGGAGCAGCACCTGAAGTTCCGGCCCGGCACCGCCCCCGGAGAGCCTGGCACCCGTACCGGAGAGGACGGCGACGCCGGAACCCGGGAGGAGGGCAAGCTTGCGCACCGCAGGGAAGGCAGCCGTTGCCTCAGCCATCTCGGCTGCCAACGCCGCATCTGTGTAGGAAGGGATCCACTCCCGTTGTTGGGCCAGCGCCCAGACGGCGGGCCGCCGGACCACGAACGTGACCTCCGAGCCCGGATCGAGCACCAGTAGCTCGGCCCCCTCGGCCACGGCTGAGAGGGCAGCCCTGGCGGCGTATACCGCCACCGGCCGGGCTTCGGGGTGCCAGGCAGCCAAGGCATTCGCCGAGCTGAAGGCCGGCATGGCCGTCCGGCCGTCGGCGGCCTTCAGGGTGACCAGCGCCATGTCCGCCTGCTTGTCCGACGTCAGGCCGTCGACGCCGGCCGCTTCCTCGCCGAGCTGGGCGATGATCGGGATAAAGACTCGGGCGGTGGCCAGCGAGGCCACCACAGCCGCTTCGTCGCCGTTGCCGTCAACCAGGGCCGCGACGGCGGCGAGGTAGCCGGCGTCGGCCGTTCCGTCGTCGTCCTCGAAGTTGTGGATCCTGCCGTCGTCCCCGGCGAGGCTCCGGCCTTCCCACGGCTGGCCGGCCGAGTCAGTCCGCCCGCCCGCGCCCGCCAAAGCCGCCGCAATGTGTCCGGGCAGATGGCGCGGCGGCGGCGATTCCGCTGCCGGATCGGCGTTGTGCGTGCTGTCCACGGAAACTGCCTAGCGGCGTCCGGCGACGTCGAGGGCTTCGGGGAGTGTGAAGGCACCGGCGTACAGCGCCTTGCCCACAATCGCGCCTTCCACGCCCAGCGGCACCAGGGAGCGCAGCACTTTCAAGTCGTCAAGGCTGGAGATGCCGCCGGAGGCGACCACCGGTTTGCCGGTCTTCTCCACCATCTGGCGCAGGAGTTCAACGTTGGGACCCTGCAGTGTGCCGTCTTTCGTAACGTCAGTGACAACGTACCGGGAGCACCCGGCTTCTTCGAGCCGACCCAGGACCTCCCAGAGGTCGCCGCCTTCTTTGGTCCAGCCGCGGCCTGCCAGCGTGGTTCCGCGGACATCGAGGCCGACGGCGATCCTGTCGCCAAAGCGGTCGATGGCACTGCGGGTCCACTCGGGGTTTTCCAGCGCCGCTGTGCCGAGGTTGACGCGGGCAACGCCGAGGGCCAGCGCCGCCTCGAGGGATTCGTCGTCCCTGAGTCCACCGGAAAGCTCCACCTTGATGTCAAGCCGGCCCACCACTTCACGGAGCAGCTCGGCGTTCGAGCCACGGCCGAACGCGGCGTCAAGGTCCACGAGATGCACCCATTCGGCACCCTGCTCCTGCCAGTTGAGGGCTGCCTCCAAGGGCGTGCCGTAGCTCGTCTCGCTGCCGGCCTCCCCCTGGACCAGCCGCACGGCCTGTCCGTTTACGACGTCAACGGCGGGCAGCAGTTCAAGAACCGGCAGATCGGTTGCGGTGGTCATCTCAAATCCTCTTGGGTGTTGGGTTGCTCGTGGAAGCGGAACTGGGGGTTGCGTGGGCTAGGTTCCAGGAAGCGTCAGCAGGTACGCGGCCAGCAGCGCCATGCCGGCCAGGACGTAGAAGCCCACCTGGGTCCAGAGCGGTTTGTGCTGCTGCCTGAAGGACAGTGCGCCGCCCACCAGAAGGCCGGCCAGGCCCATCAGGACAATCGACCACATCTAGGCGGCGTCCGTGGCAGCTGGTTTGCGAAGGCCGTCCACCCAGTTGCGCAGTAGCCGTGCACCGGCGTCGCCGGATTTTTCCGGGTGGAACTGGGTAGCGCAGAGCGGTCCGTTCTCCACTGCGGCAATAAAGCGCGCGCCATGCTCTGACCAGGTCACCAGCGGCGCAGTCATCCGCGGCTGGATCACGTCGAAGTTCCAGTCCTGGACACCATAGGAGTGGACGAAGTAGAAGCGCTGGTCCGCGACGCCGGCGAAGAGTTTGGATCCTTCCGGAACGTCAACCGTGTTCCAGCCCATGTGTGGCACTACGTCGGCGGGAAGGAGTTCCACCTTGCCCGGCCACTCCCCCATGCCTTCAGCTTCTGTCCCGTGCTCCACTCCGGCCTCGAACAGGACCTGCAGGCCCACGCAGATTGCCAGGACCGGCCTGCCCCCGGCCACGCGCCGGCCGATCAGCCGGATACCGTCCACGGCCTTGAGCTCGCGCATGACAGTCTCGAACGCGCCGACGCCGGGTACTACCAAGCCGTCGGCATTAAGCACGTCCTCCGGCTTGGAGCTGAGGATGACCTCGGCTCCTGCCCGCTCCAGGGCGCGCACGGCGGACCGGACGTTTCCCGAACCGTAATCCAGGACAGTGACCGTGGGCTTGCCTTCGGGCGAGACGGGCCTTTTACCGGCGGCCGGATCGATGACGGCGCCGTCCCGGAGAATTTGGCCGCTCACAGGGCACCCTTGGTGGAGGGGATTCCCTCCACGCGGGGATCGGGTTCGACCGCAGCACGCAGGGCGCGGGCGAAGGCCTTGAACTGCGCTTCCACAATGTGGTGCGGGTCGCGGCCCGCGATGACATTCATGTGGAGGCAGATGCCGGCATGAAGCGTGATGGCCTCAAAGACGTGGCGGGTCAATGACCCCGTGAAGTGGCCGCCGATCAAGTGGTACTCCTGCCCGGCAGGCTCGCCGCCGTGCACCAGGTAGGGGCGGCCGGAGACGTCGACGACGGCGTGCGCCAGGGCTTCGTCGAGGGGCACGGTGGCCTCGCCGAACCTGCGGATCCCGGCCTTGTTTCCCAAGGCAGTGCGCAGAACTTCACCGAACGTGATGGCGACGTCCTCCACCGTGTGGTGGACGTCAATGTGGGTGTCACCGGTGGCTTTGACCGTCATGTCAATGAGCGAGTGCTTGCAGAGCGCCGTCAGCATGTGGTCGTAGAACGGGACAGACGTGTCGATGTCGGATACGCCCGTGCCGTCGAGGTTAATCTCCACGAGCACTGACGATTCACTGGTGGCACGCTCCATGCGTGCGGTCCGGGGCGCGGCAGCGTTCGATCCGGTGAAGCTCATGGTCATATGTCCTTTAGGCGAAGTCAGTGGTGCGAAAGCGAAGGAGATGTGCCGGCGCGGCGGCGCCGATACTTCAAGTTTAGGCGGGCAGCCTGGCCTGGCTGGCCAGGATGCGTTCCAGCGACGTCAGGAAGGCTGTGGTCTCCGTCTCAGTTCCCGCCGTGACACGCAGGTGGCCGGGGATGCCGACGTCGCGGATGAGCACGCCGTCGTCCAGCAGCCGCTGCCAGACGTCGTGGGGGCTGTCGAGGCCGCCGAAGAAGACATAGTTCGAATCGGAGGCGGCAGGTTTGAGGCCCATCCGGGTGAGCTCCGAGACGATGCGGTCGCGCTGCTCCTTGATGTCCTCGACGTCGGCCATCAGCGCAGTGCGGTGCTTCAGGGCGGCGAGGGCCGTTGCCTGGGTGATGGCCGAAAGGTGGTACGGCAGCCGGACCAGGCGCAGTGCGTCCGTGACTTCACTAGCGGCGGCCATGTAGCCCAGGCGGGCGCCCGCGAGGGCGAACGCCTTGCTCATGGTGCGGGACACAATGAGGCGCTCCCGGCCGGGCAGCAACGTAAGAGCGCTGGGCGTTCCGTCGTGGGCGAACTCGTGGTAGGCCTCGTCAACGATGACGATGGTCTGGCTGGCCTCGCCGGCCTCGTACACGGCCTCCACAACGTCCAGGCCCAGCCCCGTGCCGGTGGGATTGTTCGGCGAGCAGAGGAAAACGATGTTGGGCTGAAGCTCTTTGACCTGCAACGCGGCCGATTCGGCGCTGAGCCCGTAATCGTCGGCCCGCTGCCCGACGATGTACCCGGTGTCCGTGCCGCTGGCCAGGAGCGGATACATGGAGTACGTGGGCGGGAATCCCAGGGCCGTGCGCCCGGGCCCGCCGAAAGCCTGGAGAATCTGCTGGAGGACCTCGTTGGACCCGTTGGCCGCCCAGATGTTGGTGGCATCCAGACTGTGGCCGAGATACTCGGCCAGCGCTTCCCGGAGTTCGGTGAACTCACGGTCCGGGTAGCGGTTGAGGCCCGCCGCGGCTTCCGTCACGGCCACGCTGATCGCGGCTCGTACGTCCGCCGGGACGCCATGGGTGTTTTCGTTGACGTTCAGCAGGATAGGGACATCCAGCTGCGGGGCACCGTACGGGGTCAGCCCGCGGAGGTTGGTCCGGAGGGGAAGTCTGTTCAGACGCTCTAGCTGGTCATTCACCTGAACAGTTTAGGTCCGAAGCGGACGGCCGGAAAATGTGACGGCCTGCGGCGGCACACGCCCGAGCCTGCAGGCTCTTTACCTCGTGGGGACGAAGAGTTGCTGTCCGGGGACAACGCCCCCGGCGGAAAGGTTGTTCAACTGGGCAATATCCGCGATGACATCACGGGGATCACGCTCGGGTGCCACCGCACTGGCAATCGCCCAGAGTGACTGGCCGGCCTGCACCGTGACCGAGACTGTTGGCGTTAGTGACAGGTCGGCGGCAGAATCGGCGGCCTTTGCCGGGGCGTTGAGGAAACCTGCCAGGGAAAGCAGGATTGCGGCAAGAATCACCAACGGGATGCCGATGAGGACAATCCGGCCCCTGCTGGTCAGGCGCAGCGGCGGCAACGGTTCCCTGCGCTGCCTTGGCGCCGAACCCGACGTCGAAACGGGTGCGGACCACTGCCGCGAGGTGAGGTCCTGCACGGAAATGAGCTGTGGACGCGAGTCCTGCGAAGCAGATATAGCTGACATGAAATGAGCCCTCCTGGACCATACTGTGCTGCCCGGCGCGCCCTCCGCGTCCACTTGCCGGTACCGGCCTGAGCCGTCCATAAATTCGAGTATTCGAATCCGCAAGCAACGAGTAGAACACATGTTCGAACTTTGCTTCTTCATTTTTAGCACTTATCAACGAATATTGTCGAGACTCGCTAGAACAAATGTTTGAAAAAGCCCTGTGGCTGGCCTACGTTTGGATCAAAGAACAACCACCTCTGTAGTTGATCAGCAGGGTCTGACAATCAACTCCGACACCAGCCCCGGGGCGTTCCAGGCACCAGCGGCCGGAGCGGAGCCGGGCAACCGAAAGGCATTGGCGAACATGGCAGCACCAGCCGCCGAGGGCAAGGCGACACCGCAGCGCCGCCAGCCCCCACGGACCCCCAAGGGGCTCACCGCCCGCCAAAAGAAGATCCTTGAAACCATCCAGCGCTCGGTGAATGACAACGGCTATCCGCCGTCGATGCGTGAAATCGGTGACACCGTGGGCCTGGCGAGTTTGTCGAGCGTGACCCACCAGCTCTCACAGCTGGAGAAGCTGGGATACTTGCGCCGGGACCCCAAACGTCCGCGCGCCATGGAAGTCCTGATGCCGTTGACGCTGGACGGCGGGTCCACTAAGTCGAACGGGACAACCAAGCCCTCAGTCCTGCACGGCATCGGCGGGACGGTCACCGAACTTCCCTCTGCCATGGACACCGCGATGGTGCCGTTGGTGGGCCGGATCGCGGCCGGCGGGCCCATCCTTGCTGACCAGGTGGTGGAAGATGTGATGCCCCTGCCCCGGCAGCTCGTGGGCCAGGGTGAGCTGTTTATGCTGCGCGTTGCCGGCGACTCCATGGTGGACGCTGCCATCTGCGACGGCGACTGGGTAGTGGTCCGCCGGCAGGCAGACGCCTCCAATGGCGATATTGTCGCGGCCCTGCTGGACGACGAAGCCACCGTCAAGACCTTCCGCCAGCGCGATGGCCACACGTGGCTGTTGCCGCAGAACACCCAGTACGAGCCCATCCTGGGCGATCACGCCACAATCATGGGCAAGGTCGTCTCGGTCCTGCGGTCGCTATAGGACCTGCCGCGCAGTCAGGCGCCCTTCCCGGCCAGCCTTTCCAGGGCTGCGAACGCCGTTTTGCGGTCCGTGGTGGGCCAGAACGGCGGCAGCGCGGCGCGGAGGAATCCGGCGTAGCGCTCGGTGGCAAGGCGGGAATCAAGCACGGCCACCACGCCTTTGTCTCCGGTGGAACGGATCAGCCTGCCAGCGCCCTGGGCCAGGCGGATGGCCGCGTGGGTCGCCGATACCGCCATAAAGCCGTTTCCGCCGGCCTGCGCAACGGCGCGGGACCGTGCGGTCATCAGGGGATCGTCCGGCCGCGGGAACGGGATGCGGTCGATCACCACCAGCCGGCATGATCCGCCCGGAACATCTACGCCCTGCCACAGGGACATGGTGCCGAACAGACAGGTATCGGGCTCGTCGGCGAACTGCTTCACGAGGGCCGTCATGGTGGAGTCGCCCTGGCAGAGAATGCTGAGGCCAAGCCGGGGACGCATCGCCTCAGCGGCCTCCTCGGCTGCACGCCGGGACGAAAACAGGCACAGGGCACCGCCGCCGGACGCGCGGATCAGCGCCTCAAGTTCATCGAGGGCCTCCGGCGACGCCCCGCGGCCTGGCTTGGGGAGGTGCCCCGCGACGTAGAGGATCCCCTGTTTCGGATAGTCAAAGGGCGATCCGACGTCGATCCCGCTCCAGCTGGGCGCGCCCTCCCCCACCAGTCCCAAGCCGCCGGCAGCCGGTTCAAACGCTGAGCCGATGGCAAGCGTTGCAGAGGTCAGCACCACCGTGTGGCCGGCGAACAGCCCCTCGCGGAGCTTGCCGGCAACGCTGAGCGGCGCGATGTTGACCAGGGCCGGCGCGGACTCGTCTGGCTGCGCATAGCCCTGCTGCGGATCGAAGGAACTTGCGCGGGAAAACCACACCACTTCCCGGTTCTCCCGGGCAACAATCAGCCGTTCGCAAAGTTCGAGGATCAGCATCAGGCGTGACCGCGCGAGCTGCCGCCCGCCGTCGGCCGTTTGGCTGCCGTCACCCTTGGAATCGGACAGGGCAGCGCGGCAGGCCTCACGCAACTGGTCCACGCAGTCCAGCTGTTCGTCGTTGAGGCCGTTGGGGAGCAGCCCGTTGGGCACTCCGGCAAGGGCGAGTTCCAGGTTGGCGGCAGCGGCGTTGAGCGCATCCACCGTGATGGCCGTGTGCTTCCGCGCGCCCGACGCCGCAGCGTGGACCATTGCCACGGAGAGTTGCCCCGACACCGCCCCGGTGACCCGGTCCTGCAGTTCGTGCGCCTCGTCCACCACCACAACGTCGTATTCGGGCAACACTGCGAGGCCTTCAAAGGCGCTGACGGCGAGCATGGCATGGTTGGTGACCACAACGTCGGCCTCGGCGGCGTCGTGGCGCGCCAGTTCACTGAAGCATTCGGCCGCCATGGGGCATTTTTGGGCCCCCAGGCATTCCATGGATGTCACCGAAACCTGCCGCCAGGCCCGGTCAGTAACGCCGGGCAGGAGTTCGTCACGGTCGCCCGTGGTGGTCTTCTCCGCCCACTCGCGCAGGCGCACCACTTCCTTGCCCAGCTGGGACGACGGCCCGCCCAATGCGGCGGCGAAATGCGGGACGCTGGTGTCTTCGCCGAGGGAGAACAGCTGGCCCTCGGCGGGTTCCTCGGAGGGGAACCCGCCTTCGAGCTTGTGCTGGCAGACATAGTTGGAGCGGCCCTTGACCAGGGCCACCTTGACAGGGCGGTCCAGGGCAGGGGTGATGGTCTTCAGCAGCCGGGGAAGGTCGCGGCCCACAATCTGGGTCTGCAGCGCAAGCGTGGCCGTTGACACCAAGGTGGGCTTGTTGCTCACGAGCGAGTGCGCAATGAGCGGAATGAGGTAGGCCAGGGACTTTCCGGTCCCCGTTCCGGCCTGAACCAGGAGGTGGTCGCCGGTTTCGATGGCCTTGGCCACCTGCCTGGCCATCTCGTGCTGCCCGCTGCGGCTTTGACCGCCCATCCCGGCCACGGCGCGGTCGAGCAGTTCGATCACGAACTGCTCGCCGGCCGTACCTTTGACTTCCCCCGCCGCAACCTCAGTCATGGTTGATGAAGGATTCCAGTTCAGCCGCAAGGCCCTCACGCACCATCACCAAAGCGCGGGTACCGTGCTCGCCATGATCCAGGCTCAGGATCTCGGCATCGGTCTCGTGCAGTTTGCTGATCAGGTCACCGCGGTCGTAGGGAATAAGGAGCTCCAGCTTCACGCCGGGCCGCGGAATCCCGTCACTGATGGCCCGCAGCAGTTCGGCGATCCCCTGGCCGGTGCGGGCCGAGACCACTACGTGGCGCGGTTCGCGCTGCTTGAGGCGCTCCACCACGAACGGATCTGCGGCATCGGCCTTGTTCAGGACAATGATCTCGGGCACCTTGCGGGCATCCACTTCGCTGAAGACCTTGCGGACTGCAGCAATCTGGCCCTCGGGGTCCGGGTGGGACACGTCCACCACATGCAGGATCAGATCCGCGTCAGCCACTTCCTCCAACGTGGAGCGGAAAGCCTCCACCAACTGCGTGGGCAGCGACCGGACAAATCCCACGGTGTCCGCCAGGGTGTATCCAAGGCCGTCGGAGGTCTCGGCCTTTCGCACAGTGGGATCCAGGGTGGCGAACAGTGCGTTCTCCACCAGCACGCCGGCGTCGGTCAGCCTGTTCAGCAGCGATGATTTCCCGGCGTTGGTGTACCCGGCAATCGCAACGGAAGGCACTGAATTACGACGGCGGTTGGCCCGCTTGGTTTCCCGTGCCGGCTTCATTGCCGCGATCTCGCGCCGTAGCTTGGCCATGCGTGTGCGGATCCGGCGGCGGTCCAGTTCGATTTTTGTTTCACCGGGTCCGCGCGAACCCATGCCGGCGCCGGCGCCGCCCACCTGGCCACCGGCCTGGCGGGACATCGATTCACCCCAGCCACGGAGGCGTGGCAGGAGGTATTCGAGCTGCGCCAGCTCCACCTGGGCCTTGCCTTCACGGCTCTTGGCGTGCTGGGCAAAGATGTCCAGGATCAGGGCCGTGCGGTCAATGACTTTGACCTTGACGATGTCCTCGAGGCTACGCCTCTGGGACGGTGCCAGTTCGGCATCCACCACAACGGTGTCAGCCCCGGTGGCCATCACGATTTCCTTGAGCTCGAGGGCCTTTCCGGAACCCAGGAACGTGCCCGGGTCCGGTTTGGCACGGCGCTGCACCATCCCGTCCAGGACTTCCGAGCCTGCTGTTTCGGCGAGGGCGGCGAGCTCACGCAGGGAATTCTCCGCGTCCGCCAAGGTGCCTTCGGACCATAGCCCGGCCAGCACCACACGTTCGAGCCGCAGTTGCCGGTATTCGACCTCGGTGACATCTTCGAGTTCGGTGGACAGCCCGGCCACACGCTTCAGTGCCCGGCGTTCCTCCCGGTCCTGCTGGTCGCCGTCGTAGCTGGTGTGTTCGTCGTCCAAGCGGGAGATCGCCTGGGCCCTGCCGAACACGCCCTTGTCACCGTCTGCGGCGGTGACGTTCCTGGCCGGTACGTCCTTGGCGAGAATCCGGTCGATGACAGCTTGGATCTCCTCGGGACTCATGTCCTGGGCTGCTGGATCTGAACCGGTGTTGGGCTGGCTGGTCATGGTCTCCTTTGAAGTTTCGACATTTTCAGAATAGTGCCGATCGTTGTTCAGTGGTGAAGTATTCGCGCTGGGCTGACGGCTTGCAGTCATCCGGGCCTCCTGGTCTGCTGCGCGCCGGTCGGGACCGGGCCGCGCAGGGAGTCTTCGCATCCGGGGATGCGTGGAGTGGTGGAAAGCGCGGGCAAAACAGCAAGGACCGGCGGCGGCAGATCGCTCGAGTATTGCCCGGCGGCATACCAGATACGGAAGACCTGGCATGTGGCGCACTTGCGGAAGGTTAATACCTGCATCGCTGCGGGGCACGGCTTCGGAACAGGCGGCGTCCGGGAGGGACACCGGCCGTGCCGGCTACTCGAAGATCAAGAACATGGGTTCAAGATTAGCAGAAGCGGTGCCCGCGGTTTCGCATTGTCCACCCCGGCCAACTAATCTGGCCAGTTATGGAGTCCGCACACTATTTCAGCGCATCGCCCGCCGGGCCGTTCACGCGCAAGCCGCTCACCGTGGAACTGGCCGGCGAGACGCGCACGCTGCAGACGTCCGGCGGCATCTTCAGCCCCGACGGCATCGACAAGGGGACGGCGGTGCTCCTGGCCGAGGTCCCGGCCCCGGACCCCACCGGCAACCTCCTTGACATCGGCTGCGGCTGGGGGCCCATTGCCCTCACGCTCGCATTGCGGGCGCCACACGCCAAGGTCTACGCAGTGGACGTCAATGAACGCTGCATCACGCTGACCAACGAGAATGCGGCCCTGCTGGGCCTGGGCAACGTGCTGGCCAGCACGCCGGAGGCGGTGGACCCGGACCTGCGCTTTGACACGATCTGGTCCAATCCGCCCATCCGGATCGGCAAGGATGAACTCCACAGCCTCCTGAAGCTGTGGCTGCCCCGGCTGGCGCCGGGCGGCTCCGCGTGGCTGGTGGTCCAAAAAAACCTGGGCTCGGATTCGCTTCAGCGCTGGCTCGCGACGGAACTGGATGCATCCTTCGCCGTGAGCCGGGAGTCCACGTCCAAGTCCTTCCGCATCCTTCGGGTCAGGAAAGCGTCCCAGTAGCCACAATTACGGCGGGCCCGCTGAGCTCGACGTGCTCGTGCCCGCCCGCCCCGGCGAAGAACTTGACCCCGACGACGCCGCCCGGCACGTTGACCTGCCAGGAGTCCGGCGCTTCCGCCCCGGCCCAGTGCCGGATGGCCACTGCGGCGGCGCACGCGCCTGTTCCACAGGACTGGGTCTCGCCCACACCCCGCTCATGGACGCGCATGGTGATGGTGCCGATCCCGTTGTGGACCAGCGGTTCGGCAGGCACGACGAATTCGACGTTGGTTCCATTGGCCGGCACCGGATCGACCTTCGGAGCAGTGTAGAGCCTGGTGGCTTCCAATTCGGACAGTTCAGCCAGTGCCACCACGGTGTGCGGGTTGCCCATGCTCACTGACAGGGCCGGGCGGGGCACTTCCAGGCCGTCGGCGGTTACCAGCGAGTCCATGGCTTTCGCCGTCGCGTCGCCGGGGAAAATGAATTCCCACGGCCCCATGTCCACCGCATAGCTGTCCCCTGTCCGGACCACGGTCTTGACGCCGCCGCGAGTCCCGATGGTGAGCGCGCCGCCGTCGGGCAGATCAACCAAGCCCTCGGCACGCAGGAAGTGCACAAATACGCGGACCCCGTTGCCACACATTTCCGAGAGCGACCCGTCGCCGTTGCGGTAGTCCATGAACCATTCGGCCTCGGGGCTGCTCAGCAACAGCTCGCGGCCTTCGGAGAGATACCGGGAGGGGACGGCCCGGATCAGTCCGTCGCCGCCGATCCCGCGGTGACGGTCGCAGAGCGCGGCTACCTGGCCGGCGTCGATGGTGTGGACGCCGTCGGGGTCCGCGACCAGCACAAAGTCGTTGCCGGTGCCGTGTCCCTTGGAGAAGCGGAGTCCGCCCAAGGTGCGGAAGGCGGGCTCTGTGGTCTCTGCGGGAGTTGCGTCCATGGTCCTAGATTACCGGCTGAGAGCCACGGCCTGGGCCGCAAGGTCCGGCGCCTGCCAGTCCAGCCAGGCGATGCGGGGATCAGCGCGGAACCATGTGAGCTGGCGCCTGGCGAACTGCCGGGTGGCCACAATTGTGTCCTCGGCCGCCTCGGCAACTGTTGAGCCGCCGTCGAGCACTTTCAGGAACTGTGCATAGCCGAGGGCCCGCGGCGCGGTCTTGCCGCCGCGGAGACCGGCCGTGTCCAGCCGGAGCACTTCCCCCAACAGCCCCTGGTCCACCATGTTGTGGACGCGCTGGGCCAGCCGTTCACGGAGGACATCGCGGTCCACGGACAGGCCGATCTGGACGGCAGGCTGGAAATACTCCCGCTGGGGCATAAAGGAACTGAAGGGCCGGCCGGTGAGCTCATGGACTTCGAGCGCCCTGATGATCCGGCGCGCATCGGAGACACGGCCCGCGGACACCGGATCCACCTCCCGGAGCCGCGCCAGGAGGGCATCCTGGCCGGCTTCATCGAACTCAGCCTCGAGCCGCTGCCGGAGGACAGGATCCGTGCCGGGGAATTCGAGGACGTCGAGGGCGGCCCGCACGTAGAGACCCGAACCGCCCGCCAGAATGGCGCGTTTGCCGCGCGCGTGGATATCGCTGACGATGCTCCGGGCCTGCTGTTGGAAGTCTGAAACGCTGGCCTCCTCCGTGACGTCCAGGATGTCCAGAAGGTGGTGGGGAACGCCCTTGCGCTCTGCCAGCGTGATCTTGGCGGTGCCTATGTCCATCCCGCGATAGAACTGCATGGCGTCGGCATTAATTACCTCGCCGTCCAGCTCCAGGGCAAGGTTCACGGCTAGATCGGACTTACCTGACCCTGTGGGACCAACAACAGCAATAACCGGAGGCTGGACCACCGGTCAGCGGCTCCGTACCGGCAGCGTGGGCATCCCCAGCGAGACTCCGGTGCGGCCGGCGCCGCCTGCGGCGGCCGGCACGGGAGCGCCGCACGAATCTGCCTGGGACCTGTCCCAGGCGTCCCCCGCGCGGGAACGCCGCAGGCTGTAGTCCTGCAACGACGGGTCGGCCACGAGGTGGAAGGCTGCGGCTTCGGTGATTGTGACAGTGACAAGGTCCCCCGGACGCGGCACTTCTGCCCCCTCGGGAACGGAGAAGTGCACCAGCCGCTGGTCCTGGGACCGGCCCGACAGCCTGTGGGTTTCTTCGGACTTGCGCCCTGAGTGGGCGGTGACCATCACCTCTACCCGGCGGCCAAGCTGCGTGGCGTTTTCCTCGGCGGCGATCCTGTCCTGCAGTGCGGTCAGGCGTTCAAATCGCTCCTGGACCACGGCCTTGGGAAGCTGGTCCGGCAAGTCTGCGGCGGGAGTACCCGGACGCTTCGAGTACTGGAAGGTGAAAGCCGTGGCGAAGCGCGACTGCTCCACAACGTCAAGGGTGGCCTGGAAGTCTTCCTCGGTTTCGCCGGGGAAGCCGACAATGATGTCAGTGGAGATGGCGGCGTGCGGGATCTTCTCGCGGACCTTGTCCAGGATGCCTAAAAACTTGGTGGAGCGGTAGGACCGTTTCATGTCCTTCAGGACTTTGTCGGACCCGGACTGCAGCGGCATGTGCAGCTGCGGCATCACGTTGGGGGTTTCGGCCATGGCGTCTATGACATCGTCGGTGAAGGCGGCGGGGTGGGGGCTGGTGAAGCGGACCCGTTCAAGGCCTTTGATTTCGCCGCACGCGCGCAGGAGTTTGGAGAACGCCTGCCGGTCGCCGAACTCCACACCGTAAGAGTTCACGTTCTGACCCAACAGGGTGACTTCGATGGCGCCGTCATCCACCAGGGCCTGGATTTCAGCCAGGATGTCGCCCGGGCGGCGGTCCTTTTCCTTCCCGCGCAGGGCCGGGACGATGCAGAACGTGCAGGTGTTGTTGCAGCCGACCGAGATGGAAACCCAGCCGGAATAGACCGAGTCACGCTTGGTGGGCAGCGTGGAGGGGAAGACGTCCAGGGATTCGAGGATCTCCAGCTGGGCTTCGTTGTTGTGCCGGGCCCGGTCCAACAGTGCCGGGAGGGCTCCGACGTTGTGGGTGCCGAAGACAGCATCCACCCAGGGAGCCTTCTTGAGGATGGTCTCGCGGTCCTTCTGGGCCAGGCAGCCGCCCACGGCGATCTGCATCCCGGGGTTGGCGGCCTTGACGGACGCCAGCATGCCCAGGTTGCCGTAGAGCTTGTTGTCCGCATTTTCCCGGACGGCGCAGGTGTTGAACACCACGACGTCGGCCTGCTCACCGCTGGCCGGTACGTAGCCCGCGTCTTCGAGCATGCCGGCCATCCGCTCCGAATCATGCACGTTCATCTGGCAGCCGAAGGTGCGCACCTGATAGGTACGGGGCTGCTGGCGGGCTGGGTCGGCTGACGGGGCGGTACCGGATGCGGGGGAAGGAATGGTCAAACTCACCTGTTAAGGGTACCGGGTCGCTACGGTTGCGGGATCGCTCAGGTTGCCGTATCGGCGGGGGCGCCGTTACGGCGGGCCTATGGTTCCAGCAGGCCATCCGGTGCGTCTGTCTGGGTCTCCGCATGTGCGTCGAGCACCTCGCCGACGATCCGGAACGCCTGCGACGGCTGATAGCCCTTGCGGGCAAGCATTGACGCCAGTCGCCGCGTGATCTTGTCCCGCTCGGCGCGGTCCGACAAATCCGTGCCTGCCCGGAGCTTGCGTTCCACCAGGAGCCGGGCCGACTCTTCCTCGTCCGCGTCGGAAAGCTGTTCCAGCGCGGCGGCAGCGGTGTCTGCGTCAATCCCCTTGTCCGCCAGCTCGCGCCGGAGGGCCCCCTTGGCGAGCTTCCGCGACTGCGACCGGCTGCGCACCCACATGTCGGCGAACTCGGCGTCGTCAATGAGGCGGACCTCCTGGAAACGGTCCAGGACGGCTTCCGCCACATCCTCCGGAATGTTCCGCTCGGCCAGTTTCCGCGACAGCTGCAGCCGGCTCTTGGCCGAACTGGTCAACTGCCGGAGAACGATGGCCCGCGCCACGGATGCGGGGTCCGGTTCGGCGTCTGGGTTTGCTTCTGCGTCTCCGGCGATGGCAGCATCCGGATCGGGTCCGTCCGGCCCGAAGCCGGGGCGCCCGCCCCGTCTTCGCTGCCGTCGCCCCGATCCGGCGCTCTGCCCGGCCGTCACGTCAGGGGCGTCCCTAGAAGCCGTCAACAGCCTTCAGCTTCGGCGTGTCTTTGGCATCGGCTTCGGCGGGCTTGACTACCCCGACACCAAGCTTCTCCTTGATCAGGCGCTCCAGTTCGGTCGCCAGCTCGGGGTTGTCGCGCAGGAACCGGCGGGAGTTCTCCATGCCCTGGCCCAGCTGGTCGCCGTCGTACGTGAACCACGAGCCCGACTTCTTGATGATGCCGTGCTCAACGCCCATGTCGATGATGCCGCCCTCGCGGGAAATGCCCTGGCCATAGATAATGTCGAATTCGGCGATCTTGAAGGGCGGGGCCATCTTGTTCTTGACGATCTTGGCCTTGGTGCGGTTACCGACGGAGTCGGCACCTTCCTTGAGCGTCTGGATCCGACGGACGTCGATGCGGATGGACGCGTAGAACTTCAGGGCCTTACCGCCGGTGGTGGTCTCCGGGGAGCCGAAGAACACGCCGATCTTTTCACGGAGCTGGTTGATAAAGATGGCGGTGGTTTTGGTCTGGCTCAGGCGGCCGGTGATCTTACGCAGCGCCTGGCTCATAAGACGGGCCTGCAGACCCACGTGGCTGTCGCCCATGTCGCCCTCGATTTCCGCACGCGGCACCAGGGCAGCAACGGAGTCGATGACGATGACGTCCAGCGAGCCGGAGCCGATCAGCATGTCCATGATTTCCAGGGCCTGCTCGCCGGTATCCGGCTGCGAGACCAGGAGGGCGTCCGTATCCACGCCCAGCCTGGCGGCGTACTCGGGGTCCAGGGCGTGCTCGGCATCGATGAAGGCGGCAATGCCGCCCAGGCGCTGCGCGCTGGCAACGGCATGCAGGGCCACGGTGGTCTTACCCGAAGATTCCGGACCGTAGATCTCCACCACGCGGCCGCGGGGCAGGCCGCCAATTCCCAAGGCCACGTCCAACGCGATGGACCCGGTGGGGATGACCTCGATGGGGGCACGGACTTCATCGCCCAGCCGCATGACCGAGCCCTTGCCGAACTGCTTGTCAATCTGTGCCAGCGCTGCGTCGAGCGCCTTTTGACGATCCGGGGCTGCCGCCATGGTTCACACCTCTAATGCTTTCTCGCTTTGGAGTGGCCTCAGCGGCCATTTCTTGGTCATCTCTGACGCTAATGGCACCCGCTGACATTCTGGCCGGATGACATCGCCTATGTGGATAACCCACTACGAAAAGCATAGCTTTACCCGAACAGGTATTCGAACAGATCCGGCGGCGTGTCAGCGCAGAAAGAGCGCACGTGAGCCTGGGGAACGCTGTCCGGTTGGTGGCCGCGTCAGTCGCGCAGGGGTTTGACGTCGCGTCCCAAGCGCCGCTCCGGCGGCACATCCTGGACATCGCAGATGGCCAACCACACGTGCCGCGGGCTCATTCCGGCCGCCAGGGCCTGGTCGGCGGTTCGCCCGCCGGCCCCGGCCAGGACCAGGGTGCTGCTCAAGACCCGGGAGTAGCCAGCCCCGAATTCGTCGTCCATAAGCCGCCAATAGTCACTGATCCGCACCAATAGAGTCTCTCACGGTCCCGGACCCTAGAATTGTTGCCATGAGCAACCCTGCCGACGGCCCTCCTGCGACAGGCCTTCCCGAAACCGGCCTTCCGGCGACGTCCCCTGCGGGGACAGGTACCGAAAAGGACACCGTCGATGAGGCCCTGAACACCGTGGAACACCAAATCAGTCTCTTTTGGCGGCGCGCCCGGTCGGTGTCCCATCAGCTCTCGCGGCAGGTGCACCCGGACATGGAACCGGCGGCCTACGGCCTGCTTTCGGTCATCCGGCGCGAGGGACCCATCCGGTTGACAGACCTTGCCCTGAGCATCGGAGTGGGCAAGCCATCCGTCAGCCGCCAGATCGCTTTCCTGGAAAGCATCGGGCTGGTGTTCAAGGAAGCTGACCCCCTGGACGGAAGAGCGCAGTCGATCCGCCTCACCGAAAAGGGCGAGGAAAAGATGCATCAGGTCCAGGATGCGCGCCGCCAGGATTTCCGTGAGCGGCTCGGTGAGTGGCCGGTCGGGGAACTGCAGACCCTCGCCGAATACATGGCAAAGCTCAACTCCCTCTTTGAACTCGACGGTTTCGCGAAGGACCCGTCCGCCGGCGACACTGCAAAATAGCCGCCACACGCAACAAAGCCTCCGGCCCACGGCCGGAGGCTTTGCTGTACTTCCTGTCTGGCTCCTGCGGACGGCTTACCGTGCGCCGGAAAGCAGGCCCTTGGACAGTTCGTTGTTGAGTTCAGCGTTCAGATCGCGATCAAGGTCGCGGCCGTAGCGCTGTGAGAATTCCTGGGGAACGGTGTCCGGAACGGCAACGCCCTCGGCGACGGCGACACGGTCGCTGACTTCCCTGAGCATGCTGGACAGCGGCACGTCCAAGGCTGAGCAGATTGAGGAGAGGAGCTCTGATGAAGCTTCCTTCTGGCCGCGCTCTACTTCGCTGAGGTAGCCCAAGGAAACACGGGCACTGTGCGAAACTTCGCGGAGCGTGCGTCCCTGGCGCTGGCGTACATCGCGCAGGACATCACCGATTTCGTGACGAAGTACAACCATCTTGCGCTCCTTCTGTTCGCTCTTGGCCTGATCGGCGAGGCCCACATCCTTCCAGCGGACAACGCCGTTTATGGATACGGGCTGCTTTACCATCTGTATCGCCTTGCTCCCTCATAAGTTCGGTCCGCCGTGGAGCGAACCGTGGTGGTTTATTCATCCTAGGCGCCTCCGCTCTCCGGAAGCGACACAATGTAATAACTAATGGACACCGGGATTTGTTCCCGGCAACTTTACGCCCGGTAGCTTCAGGAAGATAGGGCCGCGATCAGACTTTCCAGCGCAGCGCCGCAAGCCTGTCCGCGGATCTCTGCACGGTTCCCGGTGAAGGCGTATTCGAGATATGACGCACCGTCCGCTGTGGCAACCCCGATGAACACTGCCCCCAGCGCTTTGCCATCATGTTCCTCCGGGCCGGCTACTCCTGTGGTGGCAACGCCGATGTCAGCATGCAGCGCAGTCCTGGCCCCGGCCGCCATGGCCGCTGCGACAGCACCGTCAACGGATCCGGCGGCGGCCAGCAGCTCTGCCGGAACGCCCAGGACGTCAACTTTGACGGAGTTCTGGTAGGCCACCACACCGCCTTGGAGCATGCCTGAGGCTCCGGCTGTGTCGGCAAGGACGGCGCTGACCATTCCCGCAGTGAGAGACTCCGCGGTCGCGACGGTGCGGCCCTTATCCAGGGCCATTTTGACTGTCTGTTCCGCCAGGTGGTGAAGATTGGTCACATCGGCTCCCTAGTTGCCAGCTGTAGTTTTTCCGGCCTGTTTGCCCTGTGACCGGATGCGCAGGGCTTCAATGACATATTCGACGCCGGTCCATACCGTGATCAGTACGGCCACGATCATGACGGCGAAAGCCACCCAGACAAGCCACGGCGCCAGCGCGCCGAGCGGCAGGAGATACAGGAAGATCGCGGCCGTCTGAACGACCGTCTTGAGCTTGCCCCCGCGCGAGGCCGGGATGACACCGTACCGGATGACAAAGAAACGAAGGGCGGTGATGCCCCATTCCCTGACGAGGATGACGATGGTGACCCACCACGGCAGTTCATTCAGGATGGACAGCATCACCAGGGCTGAGCCGATGAGGAGCTTGTCGGCGATGGGGTCGGCGATTTTGCCGAAATTGGTGACGAGGCCGCGGCTCCTGGCGATGTCGCCGTCGAGCTTGTCGGTGTAGATGGCGACGGCGAACGCCACCACTGCGGCCCAGCGCCACGGCCCTGACTCGCTGTCCAGCCCGGGGGCATCGGCGAGGAGGAACCAGACGAAGAACGGCACCAGGGCGATGCGCAGCATGGTCAGGATGTTGGGAAGATTCCAGATTCCTTGGCTGCTGGAGCCGGCGGCAGTTGCTTCGGTGCTAGTCACACTCCTAGGCTACCGTCCGGTGAGTGACCAAGCGTCTTCGGAACCGTCCTCGTCGTCGCCCGAGGTGCCGTCGGCGCCGTCGAAGTACTCAACCTTCTGGCTGCGCTGGTCCAGGTCCGCCTGCACGAGGTCCTCCGCATAACCGCCCTGGGCAATGTTCGCGTTGGCGTTGTCGCTGAGCGCTGCCGTCTGTGAATCGGCAACGACCGGCGCGTCCTGGCCCTTCATGGCTGCCAGCACCGACGCGAGGTCGTCCGGCTTCACCAGGACGTCGCGTGCCTTGGACCCTTCGGAGGGGCCAACCACTCCCCTGGACTCCAGGAGGTCCATTAGCCGTCCGGCCTTGGCGAAGCCCACCCGGAGCTTGCGCTGGAGCATCGACGTCGAACCGAACTGTGTGGTGACCACCAGTTCGGTGGCCGAAAGCAGCACTTCGAGGTCGTCCCCGATGTCGTCGTCGATCTGCTTTTTTGGCGCCTCGGGGGCGACATCGTGGCGGTAGTCGACTTTGAGCTGGCCCTTGACGTGTTCCACCACCTTGTGGATTTCAGACTCCGTGACCCAGGCGCCCTGGACACGCATGGCCTTGGAGGCACCCATCGGCAGGAACAGCGCATCGCCCTGGCCGATGAGTTTCTCGGCACCGGGCTGGTCAAGGACCACGCGGGAGTCCGTGACGGAGGACGTGGCGAAGGCCATCCGGGAAGGCACGTTGGCCTTGATCAGGCCGGTAACGACGTCCACGGAGGGCCGCTGGGTGGCCAGGACCAGGTGGATGCCGGCGGCACGGGCCAGCTGGGTGATGCGGACGATGGAGTCTTCGACGTCGCGCGGGGCCACCATCATCAGGTCGGCGAGCTCGTCAACAATCACCAGCAGGTACGGGTAGGGCCGGATGACGCGCTTGGAGTCCACGGGAGGCTGGACCTTGCCGGCGCGGACTGCCTTGTTGAAGTCATCGATGTGCTTGAACCCGTAGTTGGCGAGGTCGTCGTACCGCGCATCCATTTCGCGGACGACCCACTGCAGGGCCTCCGCAGCCTTCTTCGGGTTGGTGATGATGGGCGTGATGAGGTGCGGAACGCCTTCGTAGGCGGTCAGTTCCACACGCTTGGGGTCCACCATGACCATGCGGACCTCGTCCGGCGTTGCCCGCATGAGGATCGACGTGATCATGGAGTTCACGAACGAGGACTTACCGGCGCCTGTGGCACCTGCGACGAGCAGGTGGGGCATTTTGGCGAGGTTCGCCACGACATAACCGCCTTCGACGTCCTTGCCGACGCCCATCACCATGGGGTGGTCGGTCCGGCGCGCGTTCTGGCTGCGGAGGACGTCACCGAGGGAGACGGTTTCGCGGTCCGTATTGGGGATCTCGATACCGATGGCGGACTTGCCCGGGATGGGGCTGAGGATCCGGACGTCGCTGGAAGCCACTGCGTAGGAGATGTTCTTGGACAGGGCGGTGACGCGCTCCACCTTGGTGCCCGGGGACAGCTCAATCTCGTACCGCGTGACGGTGGGCCCGCGGCTGAAGCCGGTGACCTGCGCTTCCACGTTGAACTGGTTGAGGGTCTCGGTCAGGGAAGCCACGATCGCGTCGTTGGCCTCCGTGCGCTCTTTGGGAATGGAGCCCGGGGTCAGAACGTCCGACGGCGGCAGGGTGTAGGTGACGTCGCCCGCCAATGAGAGTTGCTCGGTCCGCTGCGGAATAGGAGCCGGAAGGGGCATGGGCGTGACGGGCTTGGCCGGCACCTGCGCAACGGCGGCGGGTGCAGCGTTGAGTGAGCCGGCGGCCACCATTCCGGGTGTGACCAGCGGGATGGCCTCGGTGGCGTTGTCCTCTGCCGGAGCCCTCCCCGCAGTGCCGAGGCCCTGGGCCGCTTTGATTTTTTCGACGGCGATTTCCGCCTGGGTGGGGCGGCGCACGCCGGGAGCGGGGCGCGGTCCGCGGCCCGACTTTGCGTCGGTCTCGTCGTCGTCGATGACGGCGTGCTCAAAGGCTTCGTCGCCCACGTAGCCTTCCAGCCCGGCGTCGGACTCGTCGTCCTTGCCGAAGAAACGCCGCTTCTTCTTCCGCGGCGCAGGGGTTGCCTTCGATTCCTCGAGGTAGCTGCGGTCGTGGCTGTCCCCGTCGTCGCCGGGTTCCTGCAGGTCCAGGCCCATCAGATGCTCATAGGCACCCCGCAGGCGGCGTGGAATGGCACCGAAGGGGGTGGCCGTAATGATGAGCAGCGAGACGAAGGCCAGCAGGCCATAGACCACCACGGGCACCGCCGCGTGGATGGCCGCGAGGGGTGAGGCGGCCAGGAAGCCGAGCATACCGCCGGCCTGCCGGAGGCCGTCGAATCCTTCGGCAACGGTGGGCTGCCCTCCCACCAGGTGGGCAAGGCCGCAGCCCGCAAACGTCATGATGAGGAAACCGATCCCCACCCGGTTGTTTCCGCGGCCGTCGTCGGGCTGCCGGAAGAGCCGGAAGGCACACACAAAAAGCATCAGCGGCAATAGCAGTGACATCCAGCCGAAGGTGCCGTTGACCACGCCGTAGACGGCGTCGGGGAACCAACCGGTCATTCCCCACCAGGCGAAGGTGGCGATGAAGACGCCCAGGGCAAGGTTGAACAGGGCCGCGCCGTCGCGGCGTTCCTCTGCCGGCAGGTCGCTGACATCGGAGCCGATCCTGCGGACTCCGCCGCCGACCAGATGGCCCACGCCCAGCCAGGCGCCGCCCACAACGCGCAGGAGCCAGGGCTGCCGCTGTTCGACGGCGGGAAGCTGGCGGGTGCGTGCGCTGCCCCCCGATGAACCGGCCCGGCCGCCGGTGCGGCTGGACCCTGTGGCGCCTGCACCGCGGCCCGCCGGGCTGCCGGATTTGGCGCTGGATTTGCCGCCAGCGGTGCCTCGGGGCGCGGGAGTAGTACGAGTGGCCATACGTGCCACGGTACCGGAACTGGCGCGGTTTTCCGCGGATTTCCGGCTGTTCCCGGCCTCATGTTGCGGATGGGAAAGGCCCGGTTCTACAAGAACCGGGCCTTTGCCATTCCGCTTGCCTTCGTGGCTGTTACGCCTCGAGGACCACCGGGATGATCATGGGCTTGCGGCGCAGCTTGCGGTTGACCCAGGTGCCGACAACTCGGCGGACAACCTGCTGGAGCTGGTGGGTGGTGTGGTCCGTGCGGTTGAGCACGGCTTCTTCCAGAGCGGCGTTGATCTTGGGGATGATCTCGTCGAAGACCGAATCGTCCTCGGCCACGCCGCGGGCGTGGATCTCGGGTCCGGAGACCACCTTGCCTGTGGTGCGGTTGATGACGGTGATGATAGAGATGAAGCCTTCATCGCCAAGCGTCTGGCGGTCTTTGAGGTCCGCTTCCGTGACTTCGCCGACGCTGGAGCCGTCCACGTAGACAAAGCCCACTTCAACCTGGCCCACCACGTCTGCGCGGTGGTCCTTGAGGTCAATGACGGTGCCGTTGTCGGCAAGGATGACGCTGGCGGTGGGGACGCCGGACTCGATCGCGATCTTGCCGTTGGCGATCAGGTGGCGCGTCTCGCCGTGCACGGGCATGGCGTTGAGCGGCTCAAGGATGTTGTAGCAGTAGAGCAGCTCGCCGGCGGCTGCGTGTCCGGAGACGTGCACCTTAGCGTTGCCCTTGTGGATGACGTCCGCGCCGAGCTTGAGCAGGCCATTGATGATGCGGAAGACGGCGTTTTCGTTGCCCGGGATGAGGCTGGAGGCCAGGATCACGGTGTCGCCGTCGCCCACCACTACGCGGTGGTCGCCGTTGGCCATGCGGGACAGCGCGGCCATCGGTTCGCCCTGGGAACCTGTGGACATCAGGACCACGCGGTTGTCCGGCATGTTGTCGATGTTCTTGATGTCCACGAGGAGGCCGTCGGGAACGTCGAGGTAGCCGAGCTTGGCGGCGATGGCCATGTTGCGGACCATGGAGCGGCCCACGAAGGCCACCTTGCGGTTGTGCTTGGCGGCGGCGTCAAGCACCTGCTGGACGCGGTGGACATGCGAGGAGAAGGACGCCACGATGATGCGCTTGGTGGCCTGGCCGAAGAGCCGTTCCAGCGTGGGGCCGATTTCCTTTTCGGCGGTGGTGAAGCCCGGCACGTCAGCGTTGGTGGAGTCGGACATAAAGAGGTCAACGCCCTCTTCACCCAGCTTGGCGAAGTGCCGGAGGTCGGTGATCCGGCCGTCCAGGGGCAGCTGGTCCATCTTGAAGTCGCCCGTGTGCAGGACAGTGCCGCCGGCCGTGCGGATGAACACAGCCAAAGCATCGGGGATGGAGTGGTTGACCGCGACAAACTCGCACTCGAAGGGGCCAAACTTTTCGACCTGGCCCTCTTCAACGGTCATCGTGTATGGACGGATCCGGTGTTCCTGCAGCTTGGCCTCGATGAGCGCCAGCGTCAGCTGTGAGCCCACCAGGGGGATGTCGGCGCGCAGCCGCAGGAGGTAGGGAACGGCGCCGATGTGGTCCTCGTGGCCGTGGGTCAGGACAACGGCCACGATGTCGTCGAGACGGTTCTCGATGTAGGAGAAATCGGGCAGGATCAGGTCAACGCCGGGCTGGGTCTCCTCCGGGAAGAGGACACCACAGTCCACGATGAGCAGTTTTCCGTCGATTTCGAACACGGCCATGTTCCGGCCGATCTCCCCCAGTCCGCCCAGCGGAACGATCCGGAGGGTGCCTTGCGGCAGGCGTGGGGGCGTGACAAGGCCGGGAAGGGCGGTTTGGGTCATAGTGCACTACTTTCCAGGCGGAAGGGTGCTGGTCTTAGCCCTCAGGGAAAGACCAGCCCCGCTTCCGCCAAATCCTCGCGGATGGTTACGATCTCGGATTCGTCCGGCTCCACGAGGGGCAAACGGACAATCGAGTTGGGCAGGACTCCCTGCCATTTAAGAATTTGTTTGGCTGCAACGGCTCCCTGGACGCGGGTCATCGTTGCCCTCACGACGGGCAGCAGCTCGAAGTTGATCTTACGCGCGGTTTCGAGGTCGTTCGCGTTGATGGCGTCGATCAGTTCGCGGAAGCGGCGCGTTGCGACGTGGGTTGTCACACCCACGAGCCCGACGGCGCCAAGGGACATCCACGGAAGGGTCAATCCGTCGTCGCCGGAGTAGAAGTACAGGTCCGTCTCTGCCATCACGCGGCTGGCTGCCATGAAATCGGCCTTGGCATCCTTGACGGCGACGATGTTCGGGTGCTGCGCCAGGCTGATCATGGTTTCGGGTTCGATCGCGATGGAGGAGCGGCCCGGAATATCGTAGAGCATTACGGGCACATCGGTTGCGGACGCGACGGTCTCGAAGTGTGCGCGGACGCCGGCCTGGCTGGGCTTGTTGTAATACGGCGTGACGAGCAGCAGGCCGTCGACGCCGAGCGCTGCGGCCTGCTGGGAGAGGTGCACCGAATGTGCGGTGTCGTTCGTCCCGGTGCCGGCGATGATGGCGGCGCGGTCTCCCACGGCCTCCTTGACAGCGCGGAACATGCCAAGGTTTTCTTCATCCGAGAGGGTGGACGTTTCGCCGGTGGTCCCGGTGACGACCAGGCCGTCGCAGCCATCGTCCACAAGCTTAGTGGCCAGTTCGGCTGCCTGCTTGTAGTCCACGGCGCCATCCTTGGTGAAGGGCGTGACCATAGCGGTCAGGAGCGTACCAAGGGCAGGAGCGGTGGCGGATTTGTGAGGCATGGAAAAAACGTTACCCTGTCGGCGGCTGGTTAGGACAATGGGGACGGCGTGATCCGCGTCAACTAGCGGGCCGCGATGCCCCAGGGAATGCGGTCAGCACGCACCGCAGATCGACTCCCGCGGGGTCAGCGGAATTTCCGCAAGGCACTCCGTTGCAGGATGGCGGTGACTACTTCGGTGCCGGTTCCGGCAGCCTTTTTCATTTCGAGGCCATCCGGTCCCCAGAACCCGCTGAGGCCGCAGGAGGGGCCCAGCGAAGTGGATCCGCCAAGGTTCGCCAAGATGGCGAACATCCGGTTGTCCATGGCCCTGGCTCCGAGATGCAGGCCAAGCCGCCGTTCTTCCGCCTGCGTGTACAGGGCCGAAACGGCATAGATATCCGCGCCGGCCTGGGCTGCCCCGGTGGAGTGGGCAGGAACCGCGGCGTCAAAGCAGATGGCCAGCGCGATCTTCCAGCCATCCAGCTCGATCACGACGGCACCGTCGCCCGCGGCGAAGGCCTCCCGCTCCGGGCCATGGAGGTGGGTTTTGAACCCGAGTCCAGTGGTGCCGTCGGGGTGGATCACGAGGCTGGCGAGCCGCGGCGTGCCGTCAGGTTCCCGATAGGCAGCACCTGCCACGGCGGTGATCCCGGTCCGGCGGCAGATTTCGTGGAGATCGGCCAGGCGTGGGTCATCGCGTTGAAGCCACGAGTCGTCAGCAGCCAGTAGCGCCAGGTTGTACCCCGTCAACGACAGCTCAGGAAACACCACCAGCCGGGCACCGTGGGATTCGGCGTCCTCGATCAGCCGGACGTGTTCTTGCACGTTCGGGATAATCCCGCCTTCCAGCGCCTGGTACTGCACGGCAGAGACGGTCAGGGCATCAGTCACCCCTTTATCCTAGGGATGCGCGCCTACCCGAGGGAACTACGCCATCCTGCGGCTTCCCTGGCTGGCAGTACCGGTCCACCGCAGCCTCCCTCAGCCCCTCAGCCCAGGCCGCGAGCCGCTGGGCCGCCCGGACGTAATGGAACAGTTCCGTGGGTGTCAAGGCATCGAGGTCGGTTTCGTCCAGCCTGCGGGCCAGCTCTGCCCCCGCCGGCTGGGCGGTTAGTGTGACACCTTCATCCTGCCACTGGATGTCCACAGGGGGCCGACCTGCGACGAGCTGGCGGAAGAGGAAGTCCACCACTCCCGGGCTCATCGCTTTCATCAGTCCAACAGGCTGTGCAGAGCCGGGGTCCTGGGCATCCCGGGCGGGGCGCACCGATCCGCCGGCGGGTGGGGATTCCGGAAAGGGTCGCGGCTGGGATGGGGTTTGCATGGTGTCCATATTATTCGAACATATATTCGAACACAAGGTCTACAAGACTGTGTTTCCGGCTGGCTCTTGACTGCTGCCACAAAGGTTGATGTGAGAACATCGCCTCATGACGTCCCGTGCCCCGGCAAGACCCTCGCGGGTGCCTCGAACCTCACAGGCCGCGGGCCGCCTCCGCGGTATTGACGCAGCCAGGGGGCTGGCGCTCCTTGGCATGATGGCCACACATCTGCTCCTCACCTTCGAGGCAAACGCCGACCTCACTCCCACGTGGATCGGACTGACCTTCTCCGGCCGCGCGGCAGCCCTGTTTGCCGTGTTGGCGGGCGTGGGCCTGGCGCTGTCCACCGGCAAACAAGTGCCACCGCAAGGTCCTGCCTTGAACGCTGCCCGCCGCGGCTTCGCACTGCGCGCCCTGGTGATTGCCGCCGTCGGGCTCTCACTGGGCGGGCTGGAAGTGAACCTTGCGATCATCCTGGTCCACTACGCCATGCTGTTCCTGTGCATCCTGCCGTTCCTCGGCCTGAAGCTGAAGGCACTGTGCGCCTGGGCCGCCGGCTGGATCGTGGTTTCCCCGGTCCTCGCATATCTGCTCCGCCCCTGGCTTATGGCAGCCAATCCGCCCCTGAATCTGGGGCACAACCCGTCCTGGGAAGACCTCTCGACGCCCTTCCCTCTGCTGGGGGACCTGTTCCTGACCGGCTACTACCCGGTGTTCCAGTGGCTGTCGTACCTGCTGGTGGGCCTGGTCATTGGCCGGCTGGCCCTCACCAAGGCGATGGTTCCTGTCCTGCTGCTTGCCGGCGGGACTGCGGTGGCCGCACTGGCCAAGGCTTTGGGCACCGCCGCAATGGAGAACTGGGGCGGCCGTGCCGCGCTGGAGGCAGTCCTGAACGCCCCCGGATACCCGCTGGACAGTGTCCTCCAGGTCAACCTCACGGGAATCCCGCAGGAAGGATCCTGGTGGTGGCTGGCGGCCGCGGCACCGCATTCGGCCACCACGCTGGATCTGCTTCACACCTGCGGCGTGGCAGCCGCCGTTGTGGGTGTGTTCCTCCTGCTCGGCAGGCTGGCTGACTGGCTGGACCTGGACCTGTTGCTGCCGCTGCGCGGCGCGGGGGCAATGACGCTCACGCTCTACTCAGCGCATGTGTGGGTGGTTTCGGCGTTCTACCTGAAGCCGCTGCCCGCCGGCTGGACCGAGGCGGGGATGTACTGGGCACATGCCGCGACGGCCATCGCCGTGGGCATCGTGTTTGTCCTCCTGAAATGGCGGGGGCCACTGGAACTGGTGGGCCATGCCGCCAACCAGCTGGGGCGCGGCGGACGAGCCGGCGGCTAGGCCGGAACCTGGCCGCGGAACAGCTTCACGGCGTCGCGCATGGAGGCGCGGGCGCGCTTGCGGTCCCCGGCAGCGTCATAGGCGCAGCTGAGCCGGAACCACGAACGCCAGTCGCCGGGCGCCGCTTCAGCCTCGGCCTTGTACTTTTCGAATTCCAGATCCGCCGCGGAGCGGACGATCCGGCCGGCGGGTGTGCGCGGCAGTTCGTCTACCGGGAGCCCGCCTTCGGCCTCGAGGACCTTGGCCATCTGTTCCGTGCGTGCGCCGAACAGCAGTTCACGGATCATGGCCCAGGCGCCGATGGCCGGGAGGACCAGGTAGGCCGCTCCGATGGCCTTGGCGGCGGGGTTGCTGTCCAGCAGCAGGAGGACGGAGCGCTGGAACGACACCACCAGGTAGAAGACCAGCAGGAGCGTGACGGCACCCACCCAGATCTTGGTGCGGTTCTTCCGGAACGCGGCCAGGAACTCGCCCACGGCCTAGAGCCCCAGGTCCAGGTAGCCGTCCAGGCCCACCGTCAGTCCCGGATGCGCGGCGACGTTGCGCACGCCAAGCAGCACGCCGGGCATAAAGGAAGCACGGTCAAAGGAATCGTGGCGGAAGGTCAGCTGCTCCCCAGGACCGCCAAGCAGCACCTCCTGGTGGGCCACCAGCCCGCGCAGCCGGACGCTGTGAACGCGGACTCCCTCAACATCGCAACCCCGCGCGCCAGCGAGTTCGCTGGTGGTCGCGTCAGGACTGGGCGGAACGTCCGCAGCCTTGCGCTCGGCTGCGATGAGCTGGGCGGTGCGGACAGCGGTCCCGGACGGCGCATCAACCTTTTCCGGGTGGTGCAGTTCGATGATTTCCACGGACTCAAAATATTTGGAAGCCTTGGCAGCGAAGGCTGAGGCCAGCACGGAGCCGAGGGCAAAGTTGGGGGCGATCAGCACTCCGGTTTCCGGGTGCTCCGCGAGCAGTGCTTCCAGGGCGGCGAGCCGGGTGGAGTCCCAGCCGGTGGTCCCCACGACGACGTGCATGCCATGCCCGACGGCGTAGCGCACGTTCGCTTCCGTGCTCTCGGGGACGGTGAGGTCCACCACGATGTCGGCACCCGAAGTGGCCAGCTGGTCCAGCGAGTCGCCGCGTCCCAGGGCGGCCACGAGCATCAGGTCGGAGGCAGCTTCAACGGCCTTTACGGCTTCGGCGCCCATGCGCCCGTTGGCGCCCAGGACAGCCACGCGGGTGGGCACGGAGAGTTGTTCGGTCATGCCGTTAACCCTACCGTCGGGCCGGGTGCGGGTTTGAACCGGATGCTGTGCGTTACCTCGCAACCACCGGCAGGCGAAGGAAACCAGTGATGCTTAGCTGCCTGCGCCCACCCACTCCACCGTGCCGTCGGCGAAGAACTGTTCCTTCCAGATGGGAACCTGCTCCTTGATGCGGTCCACGAGTTCGGAACACACGGCAAACGCCTGCCCGCGGTGCGCCGCGGAGACAGCACAGACCAGCGCCGGATCTCCGATGTCGAGCATGCCGATGCGGTGGGCGGCCCAGATCCGCACGGGCTGTGTGGCGGTCCCGTCGCCGGCATGTTCGGCGGCCAGGCGGGCGACAACGTCGGCCATGACCTGGTGAGCCGTGGGGTGCGCACTGTAACTGAGCCGCTCCACTGCCTTGCCGACGTCGTGATTCCGCACTACGCCGCTGAAGCTGACCACGGCCCCTGCGGTGTCAGATTCCACCGCAGCGATCGCCTGGTCGACGGAGATGGGTTCGGCGCTCAGCACGGCGTGGACCACTTCGAAAACCGGTTCAGTGGCCATGGCCGCCCTCCAGCTGGTCGCACAGGTGCCCGATCAACGGGTCCAGCACCGACAGGCCGTCCATAACGCCCTTGGGTGAGCCGGGCAGGTTAATGATGAACGTCTGCCCGGCAGCTCCGGCGTGGCCGCGGCTGAGGGCCGCCAGCGGCGTTTTGGTTGCGCCTTCGCGCCGGATGGCCTCCATGATGCCCGGGATTTCACGGTCCAGAAGGGGCAGGGTTACGTCGGGTGTGCGGTCGTCCGGGCTGAGCCCGGTGCCGCCGCTTGTGATCACGACGGCGGGATGCTGGGTGAGGAGGGCGCGGATGGCCGCACCGACGGGCGCGCCGTCCGGCACCACCATGGCGGGGTACGCCTCGAAGCCGTGCTCGGTGAGCCAGTCGATGATGACGGGCCCGGTTTCGTCCTCATAGATGCCTGCGGCGGCCCGGGTGGAGGCAATAACAACCCCGGCCTTGCGGCCCTGCACCTCGCCGTGCGTGTGCGGCTCCGGCAAGTGAGGTTGCGGCGTGTGCGGCTCCGGCAGGTGAGGTTGCGGCGTGTGCGGCTCCGTGTTTGGCTCAGCCGGGTAAGTGCTCTCGGTGCTCATAGTGTCCAGTCCCCGCTCTTGCCGCCGCTTTTCGCCAGCACTTTGATGTCGGTCAGCACGGCGTGCTTGTCGACGGCCTTGATCATGTCGTACACGCTGAGGGCAGCCACGGAGGCCGCCGTGAGCGCTTCCATCTCCACCCCGGTGACCCCGCGGGTCTTGACCGTGGCCAGGATCGCCACGGAATCGGTTCCGAGCTCGAAGTCCACGGTGACTTTCGAGAGCGGCAACGGATGGCAGAGCGGGATGAGTTCGGGGGTCTTTTTTGCTGCCATGATGCCGGCAACCCGCGCGACGGCCAGGGCATCACCCTTGGGCAGGCCGCCGGATCCGAGCAGGCCCAGCACTTCGTCAGTGGTGCGGACGGTGGCAGTCGCGGTGGCTTCCCGCGTGGTTTCGGTTTTGCCGGACACGTCCACCATCTGGGCGCTTCCGTCCTGGCGCAGGTGGGTCAGCGCGGACGGGCTATGTTCTGGATTCACAGCATCCATACTTCCACCTCGTCACCCTCGGCGAGCGCCGAGACTCCAACGGGTACGTGCACCAGCGCGTTGGAGCCGGCGAGGGCGTGCATAAGGTGGGAGCTTTCGCCCCCTTCCAGGCGGACGGTTCCGTCCCCCTGGAGGGTTCCGCGCCGGACCTGATGCTTGTGTTCAGGCGACGAAAGGCTGTGGCCCAGCCGTGCGTGTACAGGGATCCGCGGCGACGGCGCTCCGAACAGTTCAGCCAGCACAGGCCGCAGGAACATTTCGAACGAAACCAGGCAGCTAACAGGGTTTCCCGGGAATCCGAGGAAGGGCACACCGTCGAACGTCCCGATGCCCTGCGGGCCGCCGGGCTGCATGGCCACATGCAGGAACTCGGTGGCCTGGCCCTCCATGGCCTGGCGGACCACTTCGTAGGCTCCTTTGCTGACCCCGCCCGTGGTGACGATCAGGTCCACCGTGCCGGCGTGGCGGCGCAGCAGTGCCCGGAATTCGTCAGGGTGGTCCGAGGCAATGGCCGTGCGCACCACGGCCAGGCCCGCTTGCTGCATGGCGCTTTCGAGGAGGGTTCCGTTGGAATCGTAGATCTTGCCGGCCGGCAGGGGCTGGCCGGGTTCCACCACTTCGTCGCCCGTGGTGGCCAGCAGGACGGTCACCGGCCTGCGCACAGTAACTTCAGCGATCCCCAGGGCCGCCAGCAACCCCAGCTGCGCCGGGCCAAGGAAGGTACCCGAGGCCAGCGCCCGCTCCCCCGCCGCAATATCACTGCCGGCCGACCGCACGAAGGTGCCGGCCGCCGTCGCCGGCAGCCACACAGTGGCTGTTTCCCCCGGGGCAGGGAACCGGTCCGGAACGGCACGTTCCACGGGCACGACGGCGTCAGCACCGGTGGGAATCATGGCTCCCGTCATGATGGGGGCGGCAGTGCCGCGGTCCAGGGCCGCCGGCACGGCACCTGCCGGAACGGGGACAACCACAGACAGCTCCGCACCGCCGTCGGGCACGTCCAGGCTGTTGACGGCAAAGCCGTCCATTTGGGAGTTGGCGAACGGCGGGAGGTTCAGGGCGGCCATCACGTCCTGGGCCAGGCCCTTGCCCAGCGCGTCGCGAAGTGCCAGCGTTTCCGTCCGTTCCTGGGCCAGCAGGGGCGCCAGCAGTTCGGTGACGGCGGCGCGGTGCAGGGCCACGGACCGTGCCTGGTGGGGCGTGTGGCTGTGCCCGAAGTGGACGTGCTCGCTGCTGCTCGGGGTGTGGCCGTGCTGGTGCGGAGGGCTGTGCATGGTCCTGCCTTCGGTCCGGGCCGTCATGGATTCACGTCAACTCTAATCGTGTGGAAGCCGGTGGCCCCGTCGGGAGCAACCGGTCGGCGTTCCTCCACCTGCGGCTCGCCGTTGAGGTCCGTGGCGCGGACCTGGACCTCGTACTGGCCGGGAGTCAGCTCGATGCCCAGCTGCCACTGGTACCACGTGTCAAGCGAAATCCCAGGCGCGAGGCGGGCTTCCTGCCACGGACCGCGGTTGACGCGGAGTTCCACCTTGCCGATCCCGGTGTGCTGGGCCCAGGCCACACCACCGAACATGACCGTTCCGGCCCCCACCCGTCGGCCGGTGCGGGGCACATCGATCCGCGAGGACGTTTTGATGGGGCCGCGGTCGGACCAGCCGCGCGGCGTCCAATAGCCGACGTCGTCCGCGAACCTGGTGACGCGGAGTTCAGTGAGCCATTTGGTCGCGGAAACGTAGCCGTAGAGGCCCGGCACGACCAACCGGACTGGGAAGCCGTGTTCCAGCGGCAAGGGTTCGCCGTTCATCCCCACCGCAAGCAAGGCGTCGCGCTGATCAGTGAGGACCTCCAGCGGTGTGCCCGCCGTCCAGCCGTCGGAGCTCCGGGACAGCACCATGTCGGCGCCGGATTGCGGCCGGGCAAGGGCCAGGAGTTCCCGCACCGGCCAGCCGAGCCAGCGTGCATTGCCGATCAGGTCTCCACCCACTTCGTTGGAGACGCAGGCGATGGTCACATGACGTTCGATCAGCGGCTTGGCCAGCAGATCGGCCAGGTTCAGCTCCATCTCCTGTTCCACCATTCCCGTGACGCGGAGGACCCAGGATTCGGGGTCGAGGGACGGGACAATCAGGGCGGTGTCGATCCGGTAGAAGTCACGGTTCGGTGTGACCAGCGGCTGCATTCCGTCCAGGCCGACCTCGGCGCCGGCCGGGATGGCGGGCGCTCCGGAGACTGCGGCAGGCAGTTGCAGCATCTCGCGGGCACTACTGATGCCGGAGGCTGCACCTCGCCAGACCGCGGCCACAACCCCGCCAACGGCGGTGGCCCCGGCGCTCGCAGCCAAGACCTGCAGGAACGTGCGCCGCCCGGCGGTTCTTTCCGTCCTCGCGGGAATTTGCGCCGTCGCGGCGTCTGTCCCGGCTGCTGTCCCCGCTGCGCCGGCGGGGAGCCCTTCGTGGAGCCGGCGGATCAGCCATCCCAGCAGGAGCGCGCCGGCCAGGGCTGCGGCCAGTGCCACTACAGCCGCGGCCGGGGTCATCTGGGCACGCGTGAGGACCGCACCAAGCCCGACGAGCCCAAAAACAGCAATCACCGCCGCACCGGCAAACCGCCTGCGCTGCTCCAGGATCCCGGCCAATGCCCCGACGGCAGCGATAACCAGCAGCATCCCGCCCACGAACACGGCCTTGTCGGCGGTGCCGAAAAGGGAGATGGCCCAGTCCTTCACACCCGGCGGAACAGCATCGATCACGGCTCCGCCTACTGCCGTCAGGGGCGAGAGGGACGGACTGAACAGACCTGCCAGCAGCTCCCCTATTACGACGGCGGCGCCGGCGGCCACGGCTCCCGACGCGGCGGCCCAGCGGCGGCTGCCTCGAGCGGCACCGTCGGTTCCTGAGCGCCCTGGAGAGGTGGCGCCGTCGTCGGCCGTTTCCTGCAGGGGCTGGGAGCTGTTCACCTCTCCAGCATAGGTTCGCCGGGCCCCGGCAGCGCCGGACTTCGCCAGGTTGGAGGGACTTCCGGCGATGGACGGGATCCCGGGCGTCATGAGCGTGATCCCGGGGGTAAAGGTGGCGTAGCCTGAATTCATGACTGTTCAGCTAGGCATGCCGCAACCCCGGGAGGATGCAGGGCCGGGCCTGCCGCCTGCCCGGCCGGCCGGCACACCGCCGGGTCTGCTGGACCAGTACGGACGCCGGGCCACGGACATGAGGCTGTCGCTGACGGACAAGTGCAACCTGCGCTGTACGTACTGCATGCCGGCCGAGGGGCTTGAATGGCTGTCGAAGCAGGCCGTAATGTCGGCCGAGGAGATCGTGCGGATTGTCCGGATCGGCGTGGACCTGCTCGGTGTCCGCGAACTGCGGCTGACCGGCGGGGAGCCCCTGGTCCGGGCGGACCTGATAGACATCATTGCGGCCCTGCGCAGCAATCATCCGGACCTGCCCATCTCCATGACCACCAACGGCGTGGGCCTGGACAAAAAGGCTGCCGCGCTTAAGGCAGCGGGCCTGACCCGCATCAACGTCTCACTGGATTCGCTGCACGAAGAAACCTTCACCAAGCTGACCCGCCGCCCGTTCCTGGACCGCGTCCTGGCCGGCGTCGATGCCGCCTGGGCCGCGGGACTGGGCCCCGTCAAGCTCAACGCCGTGCTGATGCGGGGCATCAACGACACCGAGTCGCCGTCCCTGCTCGCGTGGGCGCTGGACCGCGGCTACGAACTGCGCTTCATCGAGCAGATGCCCCTTGACGCGGACCACGGCTGGACGCGGCGGAACATGATCACGGCGGCCGAGATCCGAGCCCTGCTCTCGCACGACTTTGTGTTGAGTCCCGATCCGCGCGCCCGCGACGGTGCCCCCGCGGAACGCTTTGAAGTACGACGCCGGGCGGCCGGGACCGCGGGGCCGGATGGTCCTGCGCTGGGTGCCGAGGGACTAGTGTCTGCCGCTGACGTGCATCGGCCGGAAGGCGTGGAGGCGGCGCCGGAAGCCCACGGGCCGGTGCTCGGCACCGTGGGCATCATCGCGTCCGTCACGGAGCCGTTCTGCTCCGACTGCCGTCGCACACGGATCACAGCCGAGGGCAAGATCATGAGCTGCCTGTTCTCCCGTGAGGAGTTTGATCTCTTGGGTCTTCTGCGGGACGGCGCCAGTGATCGGGCCCTGGCCGAACGCTGGCAGGATGCCATGTGGGTCAAGCCAAAGGCCCACGGCATGGACCACACAGGTCTCGGCGCGGCGGACTTTGTCCAGCCGGACCGCAGCATGAGCGCCATCGGAGGCTGAATTCTTGAACGTACGTTACTTCGCTGCCGCACGCGCTGCTGCTGGGGTCGAAGAAGAGCTCTTCGTACTCCCTGCCGGAGCGACAGTGGCCGATTTGCTGGAAGCGGTCCTGGCTGTGGACCGAGCCGAGCCTGCTGCCGGCACTCCTCCCCTGCAACGTATCCTGTCCCGGAGCAGTTTCCTGCTCAACGAGGTGGCCGTCCGGGACCGCACGACTGTGTTAAATCCGGGCGACGTGGTTGACGTACTGCCACCCTTCGCCGGCGGGTAGGACACGTCGCAGAGAGCGCGAACGGACATTTGAGCCCCGGTCTGAGGGCCAGAACCGCGCCCTCGCGCCGAAACGGCCGGGCTCTTAGTCGCGATAGCTGCCATGACGGCCATCGTAGCCATTGAGTTATGCACATAGGCATTCAGCCTCGCCGTTATTGTCAGACCCTCGCGGGATGATTTTGAGTATGGATAGCAGAGCAGCAGTGGCGACGGCGGAGGCACTTTCGGTGTCCTTCGCTGAGCTTGCTGTGGTGCTCCGGGGCGGGACCGAGTCCTCGGGATCCGGTAGTGCTTATCCGCTGCGCCGGGTGGCGGATGATTCCTGGACGGGCTGGCCGAGATCTCACGACTGGACGCGAAAAGTGCCGCCCTGAAGGCCTGGCTGGCTACCGGCTACACCGCCGCTGCCGAGGCCTTGGCGGGCCCTGCAACGTCGCCCGAGGACCACACCGGACAGGAAATGGCCGTGATCGCTGAAGTCGCCTGTGCCCTGACGGTCAGCGAACGCAGTGCCGGCGCCCTGCTCGCCGAAGCCCACGCATTGACCACCGCCCTGCCGCTGACGTTCTCCGCGCTGCAGGCAGGGACGATTTCCTGGCAGCACGCCCGGATCATGGTCGACGAAACCGTGAACCTGGACCCTGCCGGCGCCCAAGCCCTCGAAGCGCATTTCCTGGACCCCGCCGCGCCGAACCCGGCGAGGAGTTGTCCGGCAGGTGAGCTCATCCCCGGGCGGTTCCGGCACAAGGCCCGGACCTGGCGGGAGCGCCATCACCCGGTCAGCATCGAAAAACGCCACATCAAGAGCGCAGCCGATCGACGGGTGGAGTATGCCCCGGACCGCGACGGCATGGCCTGGCTCTCCGCGTACCTCCCCGCCGATCAGGCGGCAGGGATCTGGGACCGCACCACTACAGCCGCGAGAGCGCTCCAAGGACCTCATGAGGGCCGGACCCTCAGCCAGATCCGCGCAGACATCGCCGCGACCTGGCTCCTGAGCAACAACATCACCGGCGGCGGGACCGGTGGTATGCCGGCAATGTCCGGCGGTAAGGGCGAAACGGGCGGTACCGGCGAAGCCGGCGGTGCCGGCGCAACAGGCATGGCAGTGGGTGGCGGTGTTCCCTCGCCGCGGGCGCAGGTGTTGATCACGGTCCCGGTGATGTCGCTGCTCGGCCTCACGGATGAATCGGCCATGCTCGATGGGTACGGCCCGATCCCGCCGTCCATTGCCCGCAGTCTGATTGCCGACGGTGCGGAGTCCTTCCACCGGGTCCTGATCGACCCCCGCGACGGAGCACCCTTGGAGATCGGCAGAACCAGCTACCGGGTGACGAAAGCCCAACGCCAATGGCTGCGGCTTCGCGACGGGAAATGCCCGTTCCCCGGCTGCAGCAACCACTCCCTCGACAACGAAGCGGACCACATCCTCGCCTGGGCCCACGGAGGATCCACCGGCATATCAAATCTCGGCCAGCCCTGCCACAAACACCACAGACTAAGACACACCACAGCATGGAAACCCACCAACGCCACAAAGAACGAACCACCCGGCTGGATCTCACCCACCGGCCGCCACTACCAAAGCGAACACCCAGACTGGAAACCACCGACCTGGCCAGCAAACATCCCTATGCCCGCCACCGGCACCAACACCGGTTCGGTCTTGGACGTGGAACTCGGCATGGACCTGGACCTGGACCTGGACCTGGACCTGGACACAAGCCTGCCACCGGCACTGAGGTGAAGGCCGGTTCAGAGGTCAAGGCCGGTTCGGCTACTGGGCCGTTCCCATCGCCAGGGCCAACAACGTCGCGCGGGTATGGACGCCGCATGTATCGAAAATCTGCTTGAACTGATCCTGGACGGTGTAGGCCCCGATCCCCAAGGCGACAGCCATGGCGTTGGTGTCGGCGCCGCTGGCGGCAAGCTCAAACAACTCCCGCTGCCGTGTTGTCAGTCCGAAGCTCCGGGCGAACATATCAAGCCTCGCCGCTGGAGGGCAGGCCTGGATAGTCACGGCCAGTGGCGGAGTGGCCGCTGCGCCGGTGGAGTCCATCCGACTGGCCTGGAGCAGGGCCCATTGGCCCGACCCTAGGTGCACACGGGCAGACGCAGGATGATCATCCACACCCGCCTCACGCGCCAGCAACTGGGCAGCGACGTTAAGAACCTCGGCCGGTACGCGTTGAAAGGGACGCGGGCCAGCCTGAAGCAGTCCCAGCCACTCCTCGACAGAAGCAGTTCCACCCACAACCGCCATATCCGCATCCAGAGTCAGCACTGCCTGCTGAGGCAAGTCCGGCCTCGGACTTCCGCCGATGGCTGACGCCCCCGCACGGACAGCCTTGTGTCCTACGGGGCGGGGTCCGCCAGACCCGTCCACGACAAATTGCCGGGAGACTGCCTTACGCAGGGCGGGTGTCACTTCGTGCACCACGGCAGCGATGTATCCCACTTCGTCCGCAGTAAAGGGATCATCCTGCGCCGTTCGCCAGAGGTCAAGCCAACCCCAGCGGCCGTGCTTGTCCGCCAGCACTGCGAACAGGACATCGGTCACTCCGTAACGCCTCATCAGCCCATCCCACACCAGGCTCCGTGATGGATCGCCGGCAGTTTCCCGCAGCAGCGTAGTCACCGGCGACGGGCTGATCGCCAACCGCGTCCACCGACCTGCAAGCGTCAGATACTTGAGCCGAATCAACAACGGCAGCTCGTCCGGGCACGGAATCCGGGCTATGGGCGAGATGCCCGTCGCCGTCAGCGGGTCTGAGAGCGGCCACACAAAAGCGCTGAACGGAAGCGCCCGGCCCAACTCAGCGAGCACAGCGGTGCGTAATGAGTGGTGATCCGGGGCGGAATCGCCAAGGAGCCGGATCCGTTCAAGGCTCCGGTTCCAGGGCCTGCCGGGGGTCATTCCCCCAGTATGCGCTGTGCGGAAAGCGCCGGGGCTTCCTGCCATGACCCCAGATTTCTGGGATACCGGCCAAAGTGGCCAGCGGTTACCGTGACACTACGCGAAGCAGCGGACCGTGCGGCATTCCCAGCATAGGACCGATGCGTGGGCGAGTACGGAGGCAATTAAGTGCCATCAACAGCACGACAAACAAGCGATCAACTAAGGAGAATCGGCAATGTACACCCTGCAAATCGAACATGGCATCAAGGACTTTGGCATGTGGAAAGCGGCCTTCGACCAGGATCCGGTGAACCGCGCGGCCTCTGGAGTCGTCGGGCACCGGATTTCCCAGCCGGTGCATGATTCCCACTATGTGGTGGTGGAACTCGATTTCAACGAACGCGGCCAGGCTGAGCAATTGCTGGCGAACCTGAAAAGTAGGGTGTGGAATTCATCTTCCGCAGCGCCAGCCTTGAACGGCGATCCGCGGACAAGGATTCTGGAATCAGCCGGCTGACGGTCGGATCTCTGCGTGGCCGTAAGTGTCTGTGAGGATCCATTTCGCGCAGGGGCGGGGGCTTAACTGTCCTCTCGCGCCAACGTGCGGGGCCTCAAGTGTCCGTTCGCGCGGCAGGTGGGACGAAGGGGCGGGATGGGGTCAGACGCGGCGGCACTCGGAGGTCATGAACGGGACAAAGTCCTGGCCGTCGCCGAGGCGCAACTCGGCGGTGTGGATCAGCACGTGGTTGTCCACCCGGAAAGTATGGCGGGCAGTCCCCCGGTCACTGTGGCGCTCGACGCGCAGCACACCGTCCACCCACGTGCAGCGGGCCGGGGCTCCCGGCGGCAGGCCCATGCTGTCCACGTGGTACCAGAGGATGTCGTTGTGGTCGCGGTCGACAGTAAAAACGCCGTGCCCTTCAAAGTGCGTGCCATCGGCTTCGGTGTGTCTGTAACTTTGCACGACGGCGTAGCCCCCGGCAGCCCTGGTGTAATTGATTTCCGCCGAGGCCGTGCGCTTGGGCCCCCAGGCCGACGCGTCCAGCCAGGTGGTGCCGCGCCAATGGCCCAGGAAGTTCTCCAGGACGGCGTGCACCGTGCCCGGCTGGGGAAAGTTCATAGGTTCATTATGGCGGGCGCAGGCCTGCCGGTCAGAGACCGAAGGTTTCGGTCTCCTCGAATGGGCCCACCACGGTGACAGTCCGCGGCGCCGCTGCCAGTTCCCTGGCAAGCTCCTGGACCTCCTGCGCAGTGACCGCCTTGATCTGGCGCAGCGTCTCGTCGATGTCCTGGTATTCACCGGACACGAGTTCAGCGCGGCCAAGGCGGGACATGCGGGAACCTGTGTCCTCCAGTGCCAGGACAATTCCACCGCACAGCTGGCCCACGGCCTTGCGCAGTTCGTCGTCGGAGATGCCGCCTTCGGCAAGCTTGTCCAGCTCAAGCCCCAGCAGGTCCAGCACCTGGCGGACCTTGGACGGAGTGCACCCTGCGTACATCCCGAAGTAGCCGGCATCCGCGTAGGAGGAGGCAAAGGAGTATGTGGAGTACACCAGGCCTCGCTTTTCGCGGATTTCCTGGAACAGCCGCGAGGACATCCCGCCGCCCAAGACGGCGTTGAGGACGCTCATGACGTAGCGACGTTCATCGGTGGCCACAATCGTGGGGCAGCCCATGATGATATTCGCCTGCTCCACCGCACGCTTGACCACATGCAGCCCTGCAGTGCCGGTGATGTCCGCGCGCTCAGTGGAGCGGCGATCCACCGGGGCGGCGTCCGGCTCAAGTGACCACCCGGCAGTGTGGAGGGCGTCCACCACAAGGCTGCAGACGACGTCGTGCTCCAGGCCCCCGGCGGCGGTGATGACCAGCTCATCCGGGCGGTAGTACCGGCGGTAGTGCTCCCAGACGGAGTCGCGGGCGACGGCGCGGATCGCGGCGGGCGTGCCGCCGATAGGGCGGCCCAGCGGGTGGGTGCCCAGGACGGCAGCCACAAAGTTTTCATGTGCAACGTCCGTGGGGTCATCGCTGTCCATGGCGATTTCCTCCAGGATGACGTCGCGCTCCTGCTCCATCTCGGCCGGATCCAGGACGGCACCGGTGATCATGTCGGCAATGACGTCGATGGCCATGGGCAGGTCCGTGTCCAGCACCCGCGCGAAATAGCACGTGCTCTCCTTGGCCGTGGCGGCGTTGGACTCCCCGCCCACCTCGTCAAAGGCCGATGCGATTTCCAGGGCAGTGCGGCGTTTGGTCCCCTTGAACAGCAGGTGCTCCAGGAAGTGCGTGGAGCCGTGCTGGCCCGGGGCTTCATCGCGTGACCCGACGCCCACCCAGAAACCGATGGTCGCCGAACGCTGGCCCGGCATCGCTTCGGTGAGCACCCGCACGCCGCCCGGCAGCACCGAACGCCGGACAACGGAGCCGCCGTCGGAGCCGTGGACCAGGGTGTCGCCGGGCTGGTTCTGCTCAAGCGGCAGGGGTACAACAGTCATTGAAGCCTTTCAGGAGCGGCAGCCGGATCTGGCTGCCATCGTAACAGCGGCGGGGCCGGTGGATCATCCACCGGCCCCGCCGATTCATGCTGTGTGGAGGAGGATGCTACTCCGCGTCAGTGGACTACTCCGCTTCGGCAGCGCCCTCTGCGGCGGAAGCGTCAACGCTCTCGGCGCCTTCTTCTTCGGCCACTACTGGGGACAGCGACAGCTTTCCACGGTCATCGATCTTGGTGATTTCCACCTGGATCTTCTGGCCGACGGAAACCACGTCATCAACGTTGTCCACGCGCTTGCCGTTGGCCAGCTTGCGCAGCTCGGAGATGTGCAGCAGGCCGTCCTTGCCCGGAGTCAGGGAAATGAAGGCACCGAAGGTGGTGGTCTTGACGACCGTCCCCAGGTAACGCTCGCCGATTTCCGGGATCTGCGGGTTGGCTATGGCGTTGATGGCGGAGCGTGCTGCGTCAGCAGACGGACCGTTGGTGGCGCCAATGTAGACCGTGCCGTCGTCCTCGATGGAGATGTCGGCGCCGGTGTCTTCCTGGATCTGGTTGATCATCTTGCCCTTGGGCCCAATGACCTCGCCGATCTTGTCAACCGGGATCTTGACCGCGATGACGCGCGGCGCGAACTCGGAGAGCTCATCCGGGGTGTCGATCGCGGAGTTCAGGACGTCCAGGATGTGCAGTCGGGCTTCGCGGGCCTGCTTCAGCGCTGCTGCCAGCACGGACGCGGGGATGCCGTCGAGCTTCGTGTCCAGCTGGATGGCCGTAACGAATTCGGCCGTGCCGGCAACCTTGAAGTCCATGTCGCCGAAAGCATCTTCGGCGCCGAGGATATCGGTCAGGGCTGCGTAACGGGTCTGGCCGTCAACCTGGTCGGAGACCAGGCCCATGGCGATACCTGCAACAGCTGCCTTCAGCGGCACACCTGCATTGAGCAGGGACAGCGTCGAAGCGCAGACGGAACCCATCGACGTCGAACCGTTGGAGCTGAGAGCCTCAGACACCTGGCGGATCGCGTAGGGGAATTCCTCGCGGGACGGCAGCACCGGCATGATGGCGCGCTCGGCGAGGGCGCCGTGGCCGATTTCGCGGCGCTTGGGCGAACCCACGCGGCCGGTCTCGCCGGTGGAGTACGGCGGGAAGTTGTAGTTGTGCATGTAGCGCTTGCGCGTGACGGGCGACAGCGAATCGATCTGCTGTTCCATCTTGAGCATGTTCAGCGTGGTGACACCCATGATCTGGGTTTCGCCGCGCTCGAAGATTGCCGAGCCGTGCACGCGGGGCAGAACCTCAACCTCTGCGGTGAGCTGGCGGATGTCCGTCAGGCCACGGCCGTCGATGCGGATCTGGTCCTTGAGGATGCGCTGGCGCACAACCTGCTTGGTGACCGAGCGGAATGCTGCGGACAGCTCCTTGTCGCGGCCTTCGAACTGGCCGGCCAGGGAAGAAGTGACTTCGTCCTTGAGCGAATCCGTTGCAACATCGCGTTCCTGCTTGTCGGCGATCTGGAAGATAGCGGCCAGCTTCTCAGCGGCAGCGGACTCAACAGCGGCGTAGACGTCATCCTGGTAGTCCAGGAAGACCGGGAACTCGACGGTGGGCTTGGCAGCGCGTGCAGCCAGGTCCGCCTGGGCTTCGCAGAGTGCCTTGATGAACGGCTTGGCAGCCTCGAGACCCTCGGAGACAACCTCTTCGGTGGGAGCGGTGGCGCCCTGTTCCTTAATGAGGTTCCAGGAGTTGTCGGTTGCTTCGGCTTCGACCATCATGATGGCGACGTCGTCACCGGCAACACGGCCGGCTACAACCATGTTGAACACGGAGTTCTCGAGCTGGGAGTGCTTGGGGAAAGCAACCCACTGTGAACCGTGCTCGTCAGCGACGAGGGCAACGCGGACGCCGCCGATCGGGCCGGAGAACGGCAGGCCCGAGAGCTGGGTGGACATGGAGGAGGCGTTGATGGCCACCACGTCGTAGAGCTCGTCGGGGTTGATGGCCAGGACGGTCACCACGATCTGGACCTCGTTGCGCAGGCCCTTGACGAAGGCCGGACGCAGCGGGCGGTCCATGAGGCGGCAGGCCAGGATGGCCTCGGTGGACGGGCGGCCTTCACGGCGGAAGAACGAGCCCGGGATACGGCCGGCGGCGTACATGCGCTCTTCAACGTCAACCGTCAGCGGGAAGAAGTCGAAGCCTTCGCGCGGGTGCTTGCCTGCGGTGGTGGCGGACAGCAGTGCGGTGTCTTCGTCGATGTACACCATGGCTGCGCCGGCTGCCTGCTTGGCGAGACGGCCGGTTTCAAAGCGGATTACACGCTTGCCAAAGCGGCCATTGTCAATGACTGCTTCTGAGAACTGGATTTCGGGACCCTCCAAGAGAGTCACCTCCGTTTCTTGTTTCACGGAGTCCAGCCGCATCAACCCAGGCCAGCATCTGTCTACTGGCCTGCACTGCACCCGGTCATCGATCGAGACCCACGGGCCGAGGGCTTCATTCTTCGAAGCCGTTCCCGGGGATCACTACCGAGGACCGCGAATGCGTGATGCGGTTGATCCTCCTGTTTAGTTTTCTTCTGAAGAAGGCGGCCCTTTCCGTCACGGAAGGGGCCGCCCCTTAAAGCTGACTAGCGGCGCAGGCCGAGACGCTCGATGAGCGCACGGTAGCGGGTGATGTCAGTGTTCTTGAGGTAGGTGAGCATACGCTTGCGACGACCAACCATGGCCAGCAGACCGCGCTGGGTGTGGTAATCGTGCTTGTGCACCTTCATGTGCTCAGTCAGATCCTTGATCCGCTGAGTCAGGACTGCAACCTGGACCTCCGGCGAACCGGTGTCGCCCTCGGACGTTGCGAAATCCTGGATGATGGACTGCTTTACAGCGGCGTCAAGTGCCACAATAACTCCTAGAGATGTGCCGTGAGGCCCGATTCAGTACTTCACTGCCGGGTCTGCCCGCGCGGGAATCCCCCGGAAACCAGGGAATTTCCACACATGGCAGGAACCAGCCGCCACGGACTGCAGCCGGATCCATTTGCTAGTTTACCGGCCTCGCCGCAATCTTGTCGAAACAGCCGCCGCCGTCAGCCGCGGCCGCCCCAAAAGGCCATCACCAAATGCCCGTGGCTCAGCGACGGAGCTGATCCCGGATGGCGGCCATCCCCCGGAACAGCTCCGCGAAGCTGGTACTCAAGGGCGACAACCCCACGCGGATCCCGTGTGGTGCGCGGAAGTCCGGGATGACGTCCTGTTCCCACAGCGCCGCCGTCACGTTCCGGAACGCCGGATGATCCAGGGTGATGTGGCTCCCGCGAAGCTCCGGCTCTCGCGGCGACGCCAGCTCCACGCCCGCCGGTTCCAGCCACGCCTCAAACAGTTGCACGGCGTAGGCTGTGAGTTTCAGGGACTTCTCCCTAATGGCAGCCATGCCGGCCTCTTCGATGAGGTCCAGGGTCCCGCGCATGGCCAACATCCCGAAGATGGCCGGAGTGCCGCTGAGGAAACTCCGGATACCGGGCGCGGGCTCGTAGCCTGCGGCCATCTCGAACGCGTCCTTGCGTCCCATCCAGCCCCAGATCGGCTGTTTCAGACCGGGCAGGTGCCTGCGATTGACGTAGGCGAACGCCGGCGAGCCCGGTCCCCCGTTGAGGTACTTGTAGGTGCAGCCCGCGGCAAAATCCACGTTTGCCCCGTCCAGGTCCAGCTCCACGGATCCGGCGGAGTGGCACAGGTCCCAGACCACCAGCGCCCCCGCGCTGTGTGCAACTTCCGTGATGCCCGGAAGGTCGGCCAGGAAGCCTGAGCGGTAGGCCACGTGGCTCAAAAGTACGACGGCGGTGGCCGGGCCGGTTGCGTCCCGCACCTGTTCGACGGTGACCCCGGACGCAGGATCGGCTTCGATCCACCGCAGGGTGAGTCCTTCCTCGCGGGCGATGCCCTCGACCAGGTAGCGGTCCGTGGGGAAGTTATCCGTGTCCAGGACGATCTCTGTGCGGACGGGGTCAGCCACGGTGGCCAGCGCGGCGCGGATCAGTTTGTAGAGCACCACCGTGGTTGAGTCGGCGATGACGGTCTGGCCCGGGGCTGCGCCGAGGACAGCGCGGCCCAGCTGATCGCCGATGGTCTGGGGCAGGTCCAGCCATTCCTCATCCCAGCCACGGATGAGCCGGCCGCCCCAGCCTTCCCCGATAAAGGTGCTGATGTCCTGTTGTGTCCGCTTCAGCGGGCGGCCCAGGGAATTGCCGTCGAGGTAGGAAAGGTCCGTGTCCGTCCCGATGAAGAGGCCGCGGTAGCGCGCCAACGGGTCGCCTGCATCCAGTTGCGCGGCCTGCTCAAGGAGAGCGGCGGCGTCGTGATTCTCCATGTTCGCGTCCATTGCGCTGCTCACTGGCCGATCTCCGTCCGTACCGCGAACAGTTCCGGGAAGAAGGTGAGCTCAAGGGCCTTTTGCAGGAAGGCAGCGCCGCTGGATCCCCCGGTTCCCGATTTCATCCCGATGGTCCGCTGGACGGTTCGCAGGTGCCGGAACCGCCAGAGCTGGAAATTATCCTCAAGGTCCACCAGTTCCTCGCACGCCTCGTAGGCACCCCAGTTAGCGGCGGCGTTTTCGTAGATGTGCTTGAACAGCGGCACCAGCTCAGGGCAGAACTCGTGGGCACGGGTGACGTCCCGCTCCAGGACGGACTGTGGCACGTCGAAGCCCTGCCGGGCCAGGTAGGCCAGGAACTCGTCGTAGATGCTGGGCGCCTTAAGCACGTCCTCCAGCATGGCGTGCGCTTCGGGGTCAGATTCGAAGACCGGCAGCATGTTGCGGTTTTTGTTGCCGAGGATAAACTCCACGGCCCGGTATTGGCTGGACTGGAATCCGGAGGAGTTGCCCAGGAACCCGCGGAACTGGGAGTACTCCGTGGGCGTCAGCGTGGCCAGGACGGACCATTGCTCCGTCAGGGTTTTTTGGATGTGCTTGACCCGGGCGATGCCTTTGAGCGCGGAGCCGAGATCGTCTGCGCGCAGCCAGGCCGCGGCGCTGCGGAGCTCGTGCAGCACCAGCTTCAGCCACAGCTCGGTGGTCTGGTGCTGGATGATGAACAGCAGCTCGTCGTGGTGTTCGGGCGTGCTGACAGGTTGCTGTGCACTGAGCAGGGTGGGCAGCTGGAGGTAGGACGCGTAGCTCATCCGGGAACTGAAATCGCGGACTATGCCTTTGTCCAGTTTGCGGGTGTTCTTCTCGACGGCCACGGTGCTGCCTCTCTGGGTGTTCGGTGCGGGTGGGACCGGGTCAGCGCCGCACCAGGAGATCGTGGGCCTGAATAACGTCCAGACGCATCTGGTCAACAAGCGCCTCCGGCCCACGGTATGCCACCATGCCGCGGAGCCGGGCCACAAATTCGACCACTACTGTCTGGCCGTACAGATCGAAATCCTCCACGGCCTCGTGCGGACGGTCAATCACATGGGCTTCGACCTGGCGGCTGACGCCGTCGAACGTGGGATTGGACCCCACCGAGATGGCCGCCGGCCAGCGAGTGCCCGCCTGGTCCACCAGCCAGCCGGCGTAGATTCCGTCCCCCGGGATGAACCCGGTGGCCTCGTAGGCAAGGTTTGCGGTGGGGAACCCGAGTACGCGGCCGCGGGCAGCGCCGTGTACAACCTCGCCGCGCATACGGTGTGGTCGTCCCAGCACCGCGGCGGCGGTGGCGACGTCGCCCTCCTGCAATGCTTCACGCACCCAGGTGGAGGAACAGCGGCGGTCCGTGCCGCCGTCGTTATGCAGCGGGTAGCCTTCCGAGCCGAACTCGCTGATGACCTGGACGTCGAAGTCGAACTTTTCGCCAAGCTGCTTCATAGTGTCAAGGTCACCGGAGTTGCCGCGGCCGAACCGGGAATCGTGACCGATCACCACGTGGCTGGCGTGCAGGCTGTCCACCAGGACCTGGCCCACAAATTCCTCAGGGGTGAGGCTGGCCAGGTTCAGCGAGTACTTCATCACCAAAATGGCATCCAGGCCCAACTCCCCTAATGCCACCAGTTTGTCATGCAGGCCCATGATCATTTCGGGCGCGGACTCCGGACGGTGGATCAGGGCCGGGTGCGGGTCAAAGGTGACGGCAACGGCCTTCGTCCCGTTGAAGCGGGCCGAGCGGATGAGCTCGGAAAGCACTTGCTGGTGCCCGCGATGGACGCCGTCGAAGTTGCCAAAAGTGACAACGGAGGGACCAAAGTCCGCCGGGACCTCGGACGGATCGTTCCAGATGTAGACCATCACCCTCGCCTTTTACTGCCTAAAATTGACATCTCTCCGAACGCACCGGCGCCGGAACTCTCTAAGATTACCCGCATTCAGTACTGCGGCCGGACGGCGCCGGGCCAACTGGATGGCACGCGCGGACATGTCCGGAGGCCCGACCGCGGCGGCCGATCGCTGGTGCTGTTTGCTGCTGGTGCGGTCTACTGCTGGTTCGGCCGCCGCCGGTACAGCCACACCAGTCCAAGGACAGGCAGCAGCAGCGGAATGAACGCGTACCCCCGGCCAAAAAGGGACCAGACGGTCTCATGCGGGAACGCCACAGAATCAAACACGCTCAACGCCCCCACCACCAACACTCCGACAAGCTCCACCAGGACGGCGGCCAGCGAGATCTTGAACCAGGTGCGGCCGGGCTTGGCCAGGGACACCGTTGCCACAACGTAGACCAGCGCCGCGAACGCGGAAAGCAGGTAGGCGAGCGGGGCTTCGGAGAACTTGGTCAGGATCTGGTAACCGGCGCGTGCGGTGGCCGAAATGGCAAACACTGCATAGACGGCGATGAGCAGGCGTCCGGGGCCGGTGTTCCGAGTGTCCTTGACGCCGGCCTTGGCACGGGCTGCTTCGGAACGGGGTGCTTTCACGTTGCGTACTTCTTCCATTTCAGTACCAGATCTGGTTCATGCGGGCGGCCATCACCAAGGCCGTGACACCGACGGCGGCGAGGACAAAGTTGCTCCAGCGGGTCCGTTCCAGGATGGACCAGTACACGGCTGCCGGCGGCAGGAGCATCGCCGTGGCCAGGTATCCCCAGAATTCCCAGGCTTCCCCGGCAATCGGTTCGCCCGCGATCACCCGCACGATCGAACCCACGAGGTAAACCAGCAGTGCCAGCTCGACGGCGGCAACGGACAGGATGGTGAGGTCGTTGGGGGCTTTTTTCAGGATGCCGGCGCCGAGGCAGATTCCGCTGGAGAGCAGGCCGACCACCAGGATGATGTAGAAATAGGCGTCCATGCCTAGGCGTCCCCGCCCGCAGCATCTTCCGGCACAACATTCTCGGGCATAGCATTCCGGGGCGCAGTTTTTTCGGACGCACCGTTGCCCGGCGCGAATACCAGAACGGGCTTGGCAAAGTTGCCCGAGTCCGCCAGGAGCGCCACGAGGCTGCCGTCCGGCGCGAACGCTGCCGCGGGGTGCTCAGTGGTGGCAGCCGCGGGATCTCCTGCTTCCGATCCCGCTGCGATCCGGCGTCCGAAGGAAATCTCGGTGGCCTCCTCCGCTGTGAGTTCGCGGTTAGGCATCAGTGCCCGGGCAGCCTGGGACATCTCCAGGACATTCAGCTCCTCGGCCAGCTGTTCCAACGTCCGGGCCTGGTCCAGCGAGTACGGGCCAACGTGGGTCCGGCGGAGGGCGGTCAGGTGGCCGCCCACTCCCAGCCCGTCGCCGAGGTCACGGGCGAGGGCGCGGATATAGGTACCGGATGAGCACTCAACCGTGACATCAATGTCCACGACGTCGACGCCCGCTTCCCGGTTGATGGCGTGAACTTCGAAACGGTGGATGGTGACCGGGCGCGCCGCGAGCTTTACCTCTTCACCGGAGCGGACCCGGGCGTAGGCGCGTTCACCGTTGACTTTAATGGCGCTGACGCTGCTGGGCACCTGCTGGATTTCACCCGTGAGGGCGGCGACGCCGTCGTGAATTGCTTCATCGGCGACGGCGGCGGCACTGACGGCGGCAATCACGTCACCTTCGGCGTCGTCCGTGATAGTGGACTGGCCCAACCGGATCGTTGCCGTGTACGTCTTGGACGTGCCCACGATGTAGGTCAAGAGCCGGGTGGCCTTGTTAATGCCGACCACCAGGACGCCGGTAGCCATGGGATCAAGGGTGCCGGCGTGCCCCACTTTCCGGGTCCCGGCGAGACGCCGCATCCGACCAACCACATCATGGCTGGTCCATCCCTGCGGTTTGTCCACTATCACCAGTCCAGAAAGCACGCTTCCCAGTATATCGGCGCTGGCCGCGGCCCTTGCCCACACGCCCTGCCCGCAGCCCCCCGCCCAGGTGCGCGGGTGGCGGCTAGGATGGCATCCATGCCTGAGCTTGCGGCGCACGCGCGCGACGTCCCCGTCAACCAGATCCGCGAAATCACCGAGGCCGCCTGGCATACTCCCGGGGCCATCGTGCTGAGCATCGGCGAGCCGGGCTTCGCGCTCCCCCGCCACATCCTGGAAGCCGGCATGGCGTGCCTCGACCGGGACGAAACGAATTACACCCCCAACGCCGGCATCCCGGCCCTCCGTAAAGCGTTCGCCACCCGGTTCCGTGAACGCGCCGGACTCACCAGCCTCGGTGCCGAGCGCGTCTACGTGGTGGACGGCGCTCAGCAGGGCCTGCACTTCGCCATGAGCCTCCTGCTCTCCCCCGGCGACGAGATCCTGATCCCGAACCCCGGCTACCCCACGTTCGCCATGACCAGCCGGCTCCTGAATGCCGTGCCGGTGGGCTACCCGCTGTATCCCGAGCACGACTTCCAGCCGCGGATCCAGGACATTGAAGCGCTCATCACGGACCGGACCCGGGTGCTCATCCTGAATTCACCGTCCAACCCGCTGGGCGCCGTCCTCGGCGCGGACCTGACCCGGCAACTTGTGGACCTGGCCCGCAAGCGCGATCTCTGGATCATTTCCGACGAATGCTACGAGGCCTTCACTTACGACGTACCCCACGTCAGCCCGGCCCGGTTCGACAGCGACGTGCCCGGCGAGGCGCGCGTGTTCACGTCGCTGACTCTCTCGAAGACGTACGGCCTCACCGGCCTGAGGATCGGCGCCCTGGTCTGTCCGCCGGGGCTGGAGCAGAAGATGAACAACGTGATGGAAGCGATTGTCTCCTGCGTTGCCTCGCCGTCGCAGTATGCAGCGCTCGCGGCTTTGACAGGCCCGCAGGACTACGTCCGTCACGCCCATGACCACTACCGGGCCAACCGGGACGCGGCCTCAGCAGTGCTGGAGGCCAAGGGAATCCCGTACCTGAGTGCACAGGGAGCCTTCTATCTTTGGGCCAACGTCTCCCATGTCAGCGACGGGGACGTCCGCAGCTGGGCCCGCAGGTTCCTGGCCGATTCCGGCGTTGCGCTTGCGCCGGGAACTGCATTTGGCTCGATCGGCGAGGGCTGGGTGCGGATCGCGCTGTGCGGTACCCGCAACGACTTGGTGGAGGGTGTCGGCAGGCTGCCTGAACGCGTGGATTAATGACCCGGCACCTGGTTAGTAATCCTTGCGTTTCGTGTTGCGGCGCCACGCGTCAAACGGAGCGTCCGACGCCGGAATAGCGGTTTGGGCGACCGGCAGAAGTTCCGGACGAGTGCCGTTGAAATACTCGTAGAACACGGCGTCGTCGAAACCGGCCGCGGCTGCACCATGGCGGTCGGCCGCAAAATAGACGCGATCAATCCGCGCCCACAGCGCGGCTGACAGGCACAGCGGGCACGGCTCGCAGCTGGTGTAGAGCACGGCGCCGCTCAGGTCGAACGTGGCGCCTGCGGCTGCCGCAGCGCGGATTGCCACCACTTCGGCATGCGCGGTGGGGTCGTTGTCCCGGGTGACCCGGTTAGTGCCTTCATGGACCCGCCCATCCGGGGTCACTACCAGCGCGCCGAACGGGCCGCCACCGTCGGAGACGTTCCGGACAGCCAGCTCAATGGCCTGTTCCAGGTATCGGGTGGCCTCGTGGTTGTCGCTCGCCTGCGTCATAACTAGATCCTAGCCACGGAGCGAGGATTAGGGGGCACATTAGGGGGAAAAGCCCGCCACTTCGTCCGGCCTCAGGACTAGCCTAGGCATGGGGGGAAGTTCAGGTCCGCCTTCACTTTGGTCTCGTTGCCAGGCCCCGCCGTGGGGTGCTCTTCAACTCCGGAGTATGCAATGTACAGAAAAACCACCCTGGTTGCCTGCCTGGCCGTCGCGGCCATGCTTGTTCCGGCCAGCCCCGCAGCGGCCGACAGTAGTCCATCCACGCCGGAAGTTCTGGCCGAAGGGCTTCTCTCCCCGCTTCGACTGGCCCTCGGTACCGACGAGACAGTCCTGGTCACCCAGACCTTCGCCGGCACCCTCAGCCGTATTAAGGACGACGACGATGGCCACGACCACGAACCTATGACGGATCTCTATACGAATCCGGGCTGGAGCGTTGGCGGTGTGGAAACGAGCGGAGAGACGACGTTCTTCGTGGAGAGCCTTGGTGCCGGCGGAGGGGTTCCAGACGCGCTGAAGGGCTATCTGAAGTCGATCAACGTTGGTGGTGAAGTCAGGACGGTCGCAGACCTGGCAGCGCTTGAGCGCACCAGCAATCCGGACGGATTCCAGCACTACGGCTTCGGACCGGACGCCAGTGCGGAATGCCTTGCGCAAGCTTCGGCTATTGAGAATGCGCCGCCCGCCCAGTACACCGGCACCATAGACTCGCACCCCTATGCAACGGCAGTGTCAGACAACACGGTGTACGTGGCCGATGCCGGAGCAAACACCATCATCAAGGTCAACGTGGCGACGGGCGCGGTCTCCACTTTGGCGGTGCTGCCGCCCCGACCGGCAACCATTACCGCGGACGCTGCGGCTGCCCAGGGGGTCCCGGGCTGCGTGGGCTTTGAGTACGCCTTCGAACCAGTTCCCACCGACGTCGAGATCGGGCCTGACGGCTGGCTCTACGTATCGTCCCTGCCGGGCGGTCCGGAAGATCCTTCCCTGGGTGCCCGCGGGGCGATCTTTAGGGTCAATCCGTGGACCGGCGCCACGAAGCTGTGGGCTGAGGGCATCCTGAGTCCCACGGGCCTTGCCGTCGCCGACAACGGAGACGTCTACGTGGCATCCATGTTCGGCGGGGAGATCATAAAAATCGATGCCTGGAGCGGCAAGCAGTCGCAGTTCCTGGCAGAAAATACCCCGGCTGATGTTGAGATCAGCGGCAGCACTCTGTACGCCACAGTCGATGCCCTCGGCGATCCGACGGCTCCACCGGCTCCACCGGCTCCACCGGCAGGCCGGGTCATCGAGGCCGATATCAGGTAGACCCTGTCGGGAAGTAATCCTGGCAGACGCAGGAAGGCCCGGACCGCAGTTGCCGTCCGGGCCTTCCCTCATGTCGGACGGCTACTTGTTGCTGTCTTCTTCGAGTTCGTCGTCGTCGCTGAGGTCAAGGTCCTCTTCGTCGAAGTCATCCTCGTCAATCTCGACGTCCGCGGGAATGTCGCTCTTGTACGGATCGGCGTCGCCGGCGTGCTTGGCGTTTTCGGCCAGGGCAGCCACCTCGGCGTCGCGCTTCTTGGCGGCCCGGAGCAGGTCCTCCAGGTTTGAGGCAACGACGGGGATCTGGTCCGCCACAAATTCCAGCGTCGGCGTCAGGCGGACGGTCACGTTGCGCCCCACCTCCTGGCGGAGCACACCCTTGGCCTTCTCCAGGCCCTTGGCAGCATCGGCCTGCACAGCCTGGTCGCCGAAAACGGTGTAGTAGATCGTGGCATGCTGCAGGTCATTGGTCACCCGGGCATCGGTAACAGTAATGCCCTCCAGCCGAGGATCCTTAACCTTCCGGCCCAAGGCCTCAGCAACAACAACCTTAATCCGCTGCGCCAACTTGGCAGCCCGTGCGGGATCAGCCATTTCCACTCCTAAAAAATTTGGGATGTACGACGGCGCCGGAACGGTGCCCGCACAACTGTTGGGTTTTCGTGCCACGCGCCTATGGCGAGTCTACGACGGACTCCCGTTGGGTTTTTTCCGGCGGCCTGGGAGTGGCATCGGGCCTACCGGAGCTGGGTGGCCGACGTCGTAAGACGTTGGCCACCCAGCGAAGGGGCGGGGCCGCCGGAAAAATCCCAACGGCCCCGCACCTATAGAGCTCAGACTAAACGCGCGGCTTTTCGCGCATCTCGAAGGTCTCGATGATGTCGCCCTCGGTGATGTCGTTGAACGAACCAAGACCGATACCACACTCGAAGTCCGTGCGGACCTCAGTGGCGTCGTCCTTGAAGCGCTTGAGCGTCTCAACGGTGAGGTTCTCACCGATGATCTTGCCGTCGCGGCTGATGCGGGCCTTCGTGTTGCGTCGGATGATGCCCGAGCGAACGATGGAACCGGCGATGTTTCCGAACTTGGAAGAGCGGAAGACTTCGCGGACCTCGGCGGTGCCCAGCTGGACCTCTTCGTACTCCGGCTTGAGCATGCCCTTGAGGGCCATCTCGATGTCATCGATTGCTGCGTAGATGACGGAGTAGAAGCGCATGTCCACGCCTTCGCGGTCTGCCAGTTCGGCAACCCGCTCGGCAGGCTTGACGTTGAAGCCGATGATAACGGCGCTGTCGACCGTTGCAAGGTTGACGTCGTTCTGCGTGATAGCACCAACGCCGCGGTGGATGACGCGCAGCTGCACGCCTTCGCCGACGTCGATCTTGAGCAGTGCGTCTTCGAGGGCTTCCACGGCACCGGACACGTCACCCTTGAGGATGAGGTTGAGGGTGTCGATCTTGCCGTCGGCAACGGCCTGGTCGAAGTCTTCCAGGCTGATGCGCTTGCGACGCTTGGCGAGGGCGGCGTTGCGGTCGGCTGCTTCACGCTTCTCGGCGATCTGGCGGGCGGTGCGCTCGTCAGCGGTCACAAAGAAGGTGTCGCCGGCGCGCGGCACGTTGGAGAGACCCAGAACCTGCACGGGGCGGGACGGGCCGGCCTCGGTCAGGACACTGCCGTCGTCGTCGAACATGGCGCGGACGCGGCCGTGAGCCGTACCGGCCACGATCGTGTCACCGACACGCAGGGTGCCGGACTGCACCAGGACGGTGGCCACGGAACCGCGGCCCTTGTCCAGGTTGGCTTCGATCGCGATACCGCGGGCGTCCTTGTTCGGGTTGGCGCGCATGTCCAGGGCAGCGTCCGCGGTGAGCAGGACAGCCTCGAGCAGCTCGTCAATGTTGAGGTTCTGGCGGGCAGAGACCTCCACGAACATGGTGTCGCCACCGTATTCTTCGGGAACCAGGCCGTACTCGGTCAGCTGGCCGCGGACCTTCTCCGGGTTGGCGCCTTCCTTGTCGATCTTGTTCACAGCCACCACGATCGGCACATTTGCTGCCTGCGCATGGTTGAGTGCCTCAACGGTCTGCGGCATTACGCCGTCGTCCGCTGCGACCACCAGGATGGCGATGTCGGTGACCTTCGCACCACGGGCACGCATGGCGGTGAACGCCTCGTGGCCCGGAGTATCGATGAAGGTGATCTTACGATCGATGTCTTCGTGGGTGTGCGTGACCTGGTAAGCACCGATGTGCTGCGTGATGCCGCCGTGTTCGCCCGCCATAACGTCGGACTTGCGGATGGCATCGAGCAGGCGGGTTTTACCGTGGTCAACGTGGCCCATAACGGTGACAACCGGAGGACGTGCCTCGAGGTCTTCGTCGCCTTCGGCTTCGAGTTCTGCTTCGAAGTCGATGTCGAAGCCGGAGAGCAGCTCGCGCTCCTCGTCCTCCGGCGAGACAACCTGGAGCTTGTAGCCAAGCTCCTCGCCGAGCAGTGCGAAGGTCTCTTCATCCAGCGACTGCGTGGCCGTGGCCATTTCGCCGAGGTGGAAGAGGACCGTCACCAGTGCTGCGGGGTTTGCCTCGATCTTGTCGGCGAAGTCCGTAATGGACGAGCCACGGCGAAGCCGGACTACGGTGTTGCCGTCGCCGCGGGGTACGCTCACGCCACCCAGCGACGGGGCACTCATCTGCTCGAGTTCCTGGCGCTTGGCACGCTTCGACTTGCGCTGCTTGCCGCGGCCTGCGCCGCCCTTACCGAAAGCACCCTGAGTGCCACCGCGACCGCGGCCACCCTTGCCGAAGCCACCGCCGGCCGGAGCGCCGCCACCGGCACCCGGTGCGCCACCGGTGCCTGGAGCGCCACCCGGACGTCCGGGACCACGGGCGCCGCCACCGGGACGACCTGCACCAGCGGGTGCGGGACGCTCAGTGCGGTTGGGCATCATGCCCGGAGTAGGACGGTTTCCACCGGCACCTGCCGGACGGGGACCGCCGGCGCCTGCTGCGGGACGCGGACCACCGGGACGGGGGCCACCGGCACCGGCTGCGGGACGCGGACCACCCGGACGGGGACCACCGGCACCGGCTGCGGGACGCGGACCACCCGGACGGTCGCCGTCGGGACGGCTTCCACCCGCGCGGGGCATGCCCTGCGAAGGAGCGAACGGGTTGTTACCCGGACGGGGAGCACGCTCTCCGTCGCCACCGCGGCCGCGGGGCATACCCTGGGACGTGGCGAACGGGTTGTTGCCCGGACGGGGACCGCCGGGACGCGGTGCGGAGCCGCCCTGCGAACCACCCTGTGTTGATCCGCCAGAGCGGGTCGGTGCGGCCGGGGCTTCAGCCTTCGGTGCCGGACGGGCACCGGGCTTGGCGCCGGTGGACGGTGCGCTTGCGGCCGGGGCTGACGCAACCGGTGCTGCGGCAGGTGCTGCCGGAGCTGCGGAAACGGCAGCGGGTGCAGCCGGAGCCGCAGCAGCTGGTGCTGCCGGGGCTGAGGGAGCTGCGGGGCCCGGAGCAGGTGCTGCGGGTCGTGTGTCGGCCGACGGGGCAGGCGCCTTGGGCGCGGCTGCCGGAGCTGCGGTCTTGGCAGCTGCGTCGGGGTAGGCGTTGCGGAGTTTCCGCACCACCGGGGCCTCAATGGTTGAAGAGGCGGAGCGAACGAATTCGCCCAGTTCCTGCAGTTTGGTTACTGCATCTTTGGAAGTAATACCGAGCTCTTTAGCAAGCTCGTGTACGCGGACCTTGGCCACATTTCTCCTGTCTCGGTCCGCACCGAGCCAGGCACGAACCGTCTACTTCTTACTGCGGGCCCCAGCCGCGGTTGCAACTACAGGGCCCATTGCAGAGCGCAACAAATTTGTCATCGTTGCGCACTCATCGCTGGGAACTCATCGGGTTTCCATCAGTTTTCTGACCCGCTTTCAGGTTGGACGGTTTTTGCTGCAGCTACCAGGGGTACCTGCAACGGGCTGGCATCCTGCTTGCCTGCCATGATCCGGCGTTCGACGGCGGTGGACCCGGTTGCCCCATTGAGGGCCCTTCCGAATGCTCGCCGCTTGACCGCCAGGGCCAGGCACGCTTCGCTGGGGTGCAGCCATGCACCCCTGCCAGCCATCCGGCGTCGTTCGTCTACCAGCACTGCGGTGGAGCCGCTGCCTTCGGCGACGAGCCGGAGTAATTCAGACCGCGAAGCCTTTTTCCGGCATCCGATGCAGGTACGCTGCGGTTGATCCTCGGTGTGAAGCACTTCTGCCACGGTGAGCATCTTCCTGACGTTCATAACTGCTGGCCCTCAGCCCCCCACCGCACATCGGCGGAACGGGAACACTCAGGGCACACGAATACCGGCCGTTAGGCGCGGTCATGTCTATTCTAGCCCCTCGGGGCAGTTCTGCCCGAAACCGGGGCTTCGGCCGAAGGTATCCGCCGCCGGCCGCCGCCCCGGAACCGGATTAGCTTTCGCGCGCCGGGGCAGCGTCCGAGACGATATCGATTCGCCAGCCCGTCAGCTTGGCCGCCAGCCGGGCGTTCTGGCCCTCTTTGCCGATGGCCAGCGAGAGCTGGTAGTCCGGGACCACCACACGCGCGGAGCGGGTGGCCTCGTCCACGATGGTGACCGAATTCACACGCGAGGGGGAAAGTGCACTGGCAATAAACGTTGCCGGATCCTCGCTGAAGTCGACGATGTCGATTTTTTCGTCGTTCAGTTCCGTCATAACGGCGCGGACGCGGGAACCCATTTCGCCGATGCAGGCGCCCTTGGCGTTGATGCCCTGGGTGTGGGCCTTGACCGCGATCTTGGTACGGTGGCCGGCCTCGCGGGCCAGTGCCACGATCTCCACAGAGCGGTCCGCGATCTCCGGGACCTCCAGTTCGAAGAGCTTCCGGACGAGGCCCGGGTGTGAACGGGACAGGGTGACGGACGGGCCCTTGGTGCCGCGGTGGACATCGATAACGATGGCGCGGAGCCGGTTGCCGTGGATGTACTTCTCCCCCGGCACCTGTTCGGGCGGCGGCAGCAGGGCCTCCACCGAACCCAGGTTGACCTGGATCATGTGCGGGTTGTTGCCCTGCTGGATCAGGCCGGCCACAAGTTCACCCTCGCGGCCCTTGAACTCACCCAGGATGGCGTCGTCCTCGACGTCGCGCAGGCGCTGCAGGATGATCTGGCGTGCGGTGCTCGCCGCGATACGGCCGAAGCCGGCAGGCGTGTCCTCGAACTCGCCGATGGGGGCGCCGTCGTCGTCGATCTCCACTGCCCAGATGGTTACGTGGCCGCTCTTGCGGTCCAGCTCGGCCCGGGCCTTCTCGAAGGCGCCGGGCGATTTGTGGTACGCCACCAGGAGCGCCTGCTCGATGGTGGGGATCAGGAGGTCCAGCGGAATCTCGCGCTCACGCTCCAGTAGTCTCAGCGCGCTCATGTCAATATCCATCAGGCCTCCTCAGAAGGTCCATTGTGCTCAGGTTCCAGACCAGCTTCTTCGAGGTGGCTGAATTCGATCTCGACTTTTCCGTTGCGGATCCTGTCGAAAGGAAGAATCTGGGGCTCGCCCTGCTTGGGCTTCATGCCCTTCTTGACGGCGATCTCCGGGATGATGGTGACGCCGGAATCGTCCACGGACTGGACCCTGCCGGTGACGTTTTCGCCCTGGATGACGTTGACCTTGACCATACGGCCCCGGGCGCGGTGCCAGTGCCGGACTTCGGTGAGGGGACGCGCGACGCCAGGGGAGGAAACCTCGAGGTCGTAGGGGCGCCCGTCGTCTGCGGGATCATTGTCCAGGACGTCGGAGAGGACCCTGGAGATGTCCGCGATGACATCGAGGTTTACGCCGCCGGTTTCCTCCTGCGGCAGGTCAACCACCACGTGGACCACGCGGTGTGAACCGGCCAGGATGGATACGTCCTCGAGGTACAGGCGGTTGGCCTGGACCGCCGGTTCCAGCAGCGCCCGGAGCCTGACGGCTTCGGGATTGTTGGCGGGCGCAGCAACAGCGGTACCCGTTCCGGTAGCGTCTGATGAAGTCGTGGCTTCTGCATTACTCACGATGCCGGCCGCCTTCCAATAGATGATGTTGTGACTACTAGCCTAACGATTTTCCGGCCATAGTGGTGCACGAAGGCTCGCATCAGGCGTGAGAACATGGTCTGTTGTGAAAGACGACACGCAGGAAACCGGCCGCCGCAGGCGTTATTTTCAGTACGCCGTTTTTGCGCTGGCCGCCCTTCTGGTGGTGAGCCTCGGATTGGTGCTCATCCCCCGCGAACCGTCCCCGCCTGCGGCGCCGCCGTTTTCCGAGCAGGCAAGGGCATCCGCGTTCGCGGATTCCCTGACCCTCAGGGCCGCTGGCCTGGACCTCGAAGGCACTGCAGGCGCCACTGCGCCGGCCCCACAAGCGGCCGCCCTGGCCCGGATTGTGACTTTGCTGACTGTCCAGGCCCGGGCGTTGATGCTGCCGGCTGATGCGGCCAGCGATCCTGCCCTGGACCGTGCGGCTACTGCCCCCGTCCCTGCCCCGTCCACGGCGCTGACCACCGTCACGCCGCCGTCGACCACCGCGGACTTCGCCGCTGCCCTCCAGGCAAGCGGGGCAAAGCGGCTCCACGATGCCGAAACGGCCGACGGCGGCATGGCCCGCCTTCTCGCCGGCACCGGAACTGCCCAGCTTCTGGCTGCAGAGGACCTGGCCTCGGCGACCGGGATCGCGTTGGCTGCACTTCCGGGTTCTGGCCCCTCCTCCCCCGCATCGCCGGCGCCCACCCTGCCTGTTTCGGCTTCAGTAGCCGCCAGCTGTGCCAGCGAAGCAGCCGACCCCGCCGCCAGCACTGGCGTGGACCTCGGCTCAGCCTTGGCCCTAGCCGTGGAGAGCGAGCTGGAACTGGTCTACGCGTACCAGGCCGCGCTGACCAGGCTTAACTCCGAGTCCGCTGCTCCGGCGTCGACCTTCCTAGCCCAGCACGGCGTCCTCCGGGGCGAAGCGGAGGCCATGGGCAGGTCCCGCTGCGCCACGGTACCCCCGAGGCAGCCCGGCTATGTCCTGAGCCAGGCGTTCCTGGCCGACCCTGCAGATGGGCTGGGAACCCTGGAGTCGGGGACACTTCCGGTACTCGGCGACGTGGTGGCGCTCAGCGAGGGGCGCGAACGCGTATGGGCACTCTCGGCACTTCAGTCGGCGGCCCGGCGGACCGTCCATTGGCGTGCGTCGCCAGGCCCGGTCCCCGGCCTGGTCCTGGACGAAGCACTCCTGCCGCCACTGCCGGAGCCTGTATCAACTCCGGGGACTTCCACAACCAGCACTCCCGGCAATTCGTAGCCAAGGCACGGCACACTGGCCAGGCGCAGGCACTAATGCTTTGCTGGAGGCATGGACAGTGCCGGCGCCCCCGCCCTTCATGAGAATGAGCCCCACCAAAACGACGTCGCTCAGCGCCTGAACTGGCTACGAGCCGGCGTGCTGGGTGCCAATGATGGCATCGTCTCGGTCGCCGCAATCGTGGTGGGCGTCGCCGGTGTCACCACGCAGTCCGGACCGATCCTCGTCGCCGGCATGGCCGGTTTGGTGGGCGGAGCAATATCCATGGCCTTGGGCGAGTACGTGTCCGTCAGCAGCCAGAAGGACAGCCAGCAGGCCCTGATCGAAAAGGAACGCCTGGAGCTGCAGGAACAGCCCGAGGAAGAACTGGAGGAACTTGCGGCGATCTACCAGGGCAAGGGCCTGAGCCTGGACACAGCAAGGAAAGTAGCGCGGGAGCTGACGGCCCACGATGCCTTGGGCGCGCACCTCTCCGCCGAACTGAACATCGACGAAACAGACATTGTGAGCCCCTGGAATGCAGCCTTTGCTTCGGCGATTGCGTTCGTCACCGGCGCCATCCTGCCGATGGCCGCCATCCTGCTGCCACCGGAGAACATCCGGGTCCCCCTGACGTTCGCGGCCGTCCTGGTGGCCCTCGCCGCCACCGGAGCGCTGGGCGCCTGGATCGGCGGTGGCTCGAAGGTGCGGGCCGCCGCCCGGGTGGTGGCGGGCGGGGCTCTGGCCCTGGCTGCCACGTTCTCCATCGGCAACGCGCTTGGCGCAAGCGGCGTCCTGTGAGTGTCCAGATTGGCGTACCGATCCCGCCAGCCCTCAGCGGGCGTTACAGCCACAGCAGCGCGGGACGGGCCTGGCTTTCCTCCCTCCCGGGACTGGTGCAGGGGCGGCTGGAGCATTGGGAACTGGCTGTTGACCTGGAAGCCGGTGCCCTCCCGTGGCATGGCCACGGCGGCGTGGTGGTTCCAGTCCGCCGGACGGACGGGACTCCGGCGGCGCTCAAGATCGCGTTTCCCCACGATGAGGCACGGGTGGAACGCCATGCGCTGGCGCTGTGGGGTGGCTCCGGCGCCGTCCGGCTGTTGGAATCCGACGCCGGAACGTGCGCCATGCTGCTTGAGCGGCTGAATGCGGACTCCTCGCTCCAGACCCTTCCGCTGGATCAAGCGGCGGTGGCGTGGGGCAGCACCATGCGGCAGTTGGGCCTGGTGCCGGACGGCCGGCCGCAGTGGCAGGAGTTCGATCACATCGCCGGGCGGGCCGAACAATGGAGCGATGACCTGCCCGCCGACTGGGAACAGCAGGGCCGCCCGTTCCCGCGCTGGCTACTGGAGGCGGCCCTGGAAGTCTGCCAGACCCGCGGCGCCGTTGGCCGCCGCTCGGGCCGCGATGTCCTGGTCCATACGGACCTGCATTTCCTGAACATCCTGGCCCGGCCCCACACCATCAGCGGAGGGCTGCCCGGGGAGGCCTTCGTCGCCATCGACCCGCAGCCCATGATCGGCGAACCGGAGTTCGCTGTGGCACCGCTGCTGTGGAACCGCCTCGGCGACCTGCCCCGGAGCGATCCGGCCGGAGGGTTGAGGCGGCGGTGCCAGGACTTCAGCGCCGCGGCCGGCCTCGACGCCGAAGCTGCGCGCCAGTGGGCCGTGGCACGCGAAGTGGAGAACGCCCTCTGCTACGCGTCCTTGCCGCGCCACCAGGGAGATCTGGCCCGGTCACTCTGGGTGGCCAGCACCCTTGCCGGGCGGACCCTCGATGGTCTCCCCTCTGCGCACGCCCTGCCTGAGCCGGGGCAGGGCGGCGGGTGAGGCGGGTGCCTCGCAGGCGGTCAGCCTGCTGCCCGCACAGCCGACAAAGCGGAGCTGACCGCCTCGACGGCAGTGCCGACGTCGTCCGCGTCAGTGCTCCAGTTGCTGACCGAGACGCGCAGGACATCCCTGCCCTGCCAGCGTGAACCCGACATCCAGACCTTGCCGTCCTCGATCACCCGGGCTGTCACGGCGCGCGTGGTGGCATCGTCCCCGAAGGCGAGCGAAACCTGCGTGTAGTCCACGGTGTTGAGCACCTCGACACCGTCCACGTCGGCCAGGCGGCTGCCGATCTGCGAAGCGGCGTCGGCGAGCCCGCGGACCTGGGCTGCCACGCCGTCCCGCCCCAGGGAGCGGAGGGCGGCCCACACCGATACTCCACGGCCGCGGCGGGACAGCTCCGGCGCTTTTTCGAACGGGTCGCCCGGGCCCTCGACGTCGTGGATCAGGTAGCTGGTGTGCTGCAGTCCCATGGCGCTGCGCAGCGCTGCAGAATCCCTGACGATGGCAATACCGCAGTCATACGGGACGTTGAGCGTCTTGTGCGCGTCGGTCCCCCACGAATCGGCCAGCTCCATGCCGTGGGTGAGGTCCACGAATTCCGGCACGGCCGCGGCCCACAGCCCGAACGCGCCGTCCACATGCACCCAAGCACCGTGCCGCCGGGCAACCTCGATGGCCGCGTCGAAGGGGTCGAAAGCTCCGGAGTGGAGGTTGCCGGCCTGGAGACAGACCAGCGCGGGCCCGGACCCTTCCGACAGCAGCCGGTCCAGCTCCACCGCCAGGAGCCTGCCTTGGGCATCTGCGGGGACCGCCACGGGCCGGCCGAGGCCGAGATACCGCAGGCCCAGGTCAATGGTCTCGTGGCGCTCCTGGCCCACAAAGCACCTGATCCGAGGGGCGCCGGCCAGGCCATCGCCGTCGAGGTCCCAGCCGGCATCGGCCAGCAACCGCCACCGGCCAGCGGCCAGCCCGGTGAAGTTGGCCATGGTGGCACCCGTGGTGAAGCCGACGTCGGATTCCGCCGGCAGCCCGAGAAGGTCCAGCAGCCAGTGGCCGGCCCCTTCTTCGATGGCGGCTATGGCGGGGGTGGCGTAACGCAGGCCCGAGTTCTGGTCCCAGGCGCTGACCAGCCAGTCCGCGGCCAGGGCGGCAGGCAGGGTCCCGCCGATCACCCAGCCGAAAAAGCGCCCGGAGGGCATGGCCATCAGCCCCGGTTCGGCCTTGTCCGCCAGGTACTCCACCACAGCTGCGGCAGGCATGCCCTGCTCCGGGAGGGGTCCGCCGAAGTCAGCCGCGAGATCGTGGGCGCTTTGGGCGGGCCCGACGTGCCTGTCCGGCAGGCTCGCCAGCCACTCGGCGGCGCGACGGGCCGCGACTGACAATGCTTCCGAATAGGGTTCCCCGCCTGCGGACATACCTGCATAGTACGCCCGGCCGGGCAGCCGCTGCGAGGGTTCCGCCACCCCGGTCAGGCGAAGTTTTCCTGCCAAACGTCGACGCCGAGTTTGATGATCAGGGCGCCCACCACCAGCAGGAATACAACGCGGATGAAGCGGCTTCCCTGCTTCACGGCAGTCCGCGCGCCCAGGTAGCCGCCCGCCATGTTGGCCAGGCCCAGCAGCAGCCCGACACCCCAGAGGATTGACCCATGGGGCAGGAAGAACAGCAGGGCGCCGGCGTTGGTGGCCATGTTCACGATCTTGGCTTTGGCGCTTGCCTCCAGGAAGGCATAGCCCATCGCCGAGACGAGCGCGATGATGAGGAAGGAGCCGGTGCCCGGACCAATCAGGCCGTCATAGAAGCCAATCACGGCCCCGATCATGCATGCCACCACGTAGTGCGTGCGGCCATCGTGCCGCAGCACGGTGAGGTCACCGACGTTGGGCTTCAGCGCCGTAAAAAGCGCCACGACGACCAGCGCCACCACGATGACCGGCTTGAAGACACTCGCCGGCAGCGTGGCAGCCAGCACCGCCCCGGCGAAGCTCCCGGCAAGGGCGATCACCGCCATGGGCACGGCTGTCCGAAGGTCCGGTTTCACCCGCCCGTAGAACGTCACCGCACTGGTGGCGGTGCCGAAAATTGACCCCATCTTGTTGGTGGCCAAGGCCTGGACCGGCGTAATCCCGGGTACCAGCAGCATGGCCGGCAGCTGGAGCAGACCGCCGCCGCCCACCACGGCGTCCACCCAGCCGGCAGCAAATCCAGCCACCACAATCAGGATGATTGTGGTGAGCTGGATCGACTCGAACCCGGAAATCACCGCCGCAGGTCAGCTGCGGACGGCGGTGACCACATAGTCAACGGCCTTGTCCACGGCCACGTTCTCCGCTTCGCCGCTGCGGCGGTCCTTGATCTCGACAACGCCGTCCACCAGGCCGCGGCCGACGGCCAGGATGGTGGGGACGCCGACGAGTTCCGCGTCGCCGAACTTTACGCCCGGGGAGACCTTCGGCCGGTCATCGTAGATGACGTCCAGGCCGGCGGCCTCGAGTTCCAGGGCCAGCTGCTCGGCGGTGGCAAAGATTTCCTCGCCGCGGCCGACAGCCACTACATGGACATCGGCGGGGGCAACGGCGCGGGGCCAGACCAGACCCTTGTCATCGTGGTTGGATTCGGCCAGTGCGGCGACGGCGCGGGTGACACCAACACCGTAGGAGCCCATGGTAACCACCACCTGCTTGCCGTTCTGGTCCAGGACCTTCAGCTCGAGGGCCTCAGCGTACTTGCGGCCCAGCTGGAAGATGTGGCCCATTTCGATGCCTCGGGCCGTCTCCAGCGGACCGGAGCCGTCCGGGGCCGGGTCACCCTCGCGGACGTCGGTGCACTCGATGACGCCGTCCCAGGTGAAGTCGCGGCCGGCGACCAGGCCGTACACGTGCTTTCCTGCTTCGTTGGCCCCGGTGATCCAGGCCGTGCCGCTGACAACGCGGGGATCCACCAGGTAGAGGAGCTTGGTTGAGCTTTCGCTGCCCAGCAGGGGTTGGTCCAGCGTCAGGCCGGGTCCAAGGTAGCCCTTGACGATGAGGGGCTGCTTCTTGAGGTCGTCGTCGTTGGCTGCTTCGAGCGTGATCTCGCCGCCGATGGGTAGGAAGGAACCGATGTTGGCTTCCACGCGCTTCAAGTCAACGCCGCGGTCACCCGGCAGGCCGATGACCACAAGCTGGCGCTCACCAGTGGGCAGGGTGACGGCAAGAACCACGTTCTTGAGGGTGTCGGCGCCAGTCCACGCGCCGCCGTCGGCCTCGCTCCGGGGAGCCAGTTCGTTGGACGCGGCAACCAGCGTGTCGATGGTGGGAGTGTTCGGAGTATCGAGGACCTCGGCGGCAGGGGCGTTGCTGAAGTCGATGTCGGCCGGAACAACGGTGGTTACGGCCTCAACGTTGGCTGCATAGCCGCCGGCGGAGCGCACGAAAGTGTCTTCGCCGATCTCGGTGGGGTGCAGGAACTCTTCGCTCTTGGACCCACCCATGGCGCCGGCGGTGGCCGCAACGGGAATGACTTCCAGGCCCAGGCGCGCAAAGATCTTCAGGTAGGCGCCACGGTGGGCGGCGTAGCTGGCGTCCAGGCCTGCGTCGTCCACGTCGAAGGAGTAGGAATCCTTCATGATGAACTCGCGGCCGCGCAGCAGGCCCGCGCGGGGGCGTGCTTCGTCGCGGTATTTGTTCTGGATCTGATACAGGCTCAGGGGCAGGTCCTTGTAGGACGAGTACAGGTCCTTGACCAGAAGCGTGAACATTTCCTCGTGCGTGGGGGCCAGCAGGTAGTCGGCACCCTTACGGTCCTGGAGCCGGAACAGACCTTCGCCGTATTCGGTCCAGCGGTTGGTGACCTCGTAGGGCTCTCGCGGCAGCAGCGCCGGGAAGTGGACTTCCTGGGCACCGATGGCGTCCATTTCCTCGCGGACGACGGCCTCGACCTTGCGCAGCACACTCAGCCCCAGCGGAAGCCAGGTGTAGATGCCGGGCGCCGCGCGGCGGATGTAGCCGGCCCGGACCAGGAGCCTGTGGCTGGCGACCTCAGCGTCGACGGGATCTTCACGCAAGGTGCGCAGGAAAAGCTTGGACATTCTTGTGACCACGGGTGGGTTATCCGTTTCTGGGGAGTAGCTGCTGGAAAGCAGAGCCGGGCAATTCTTCTGGGTACTAATCTACCGGCTATCCACGGCACGCCAGGCGGCGGAACCTGAGCCGGGCCAGAGACCGCGGGGGCGGGACGCAATAGAGCCACGCCCGCCATGCAAAGCCCCTGGCCGTAAACGGCTGGTCATTACATGCGGACGTGGCTCCATGGCCGTTGACGCCTAGGTACTGGTGAGGACTGGTGAGACCGCCCACCCACTCCAGCGCAGCTAGATCGAACATATGTGATAGCCGACACATCCACAAGGGTTTTTCCATTCGAAGTAATTGACGGCCGCCTTTGGCAGGTCTAGTTTGAATTCATCACCTGGTGAATTCAAACGCGGACTCCCAGCATTCGGAGGCATTAATGTCCCATTCAGCAGCTACCGCCCCGGCCGTCACGGAAGCCAGCATCGCTGTGGCCGCCACCACCCTGCACGTCACACGGGGAAAGGTTCCCGTCCTGCGCGGCTTGGACTTTGCCATCCAGGCAGGCGAGATCACCGGGCTGCTGGGCCCGTCCGGCAGCGGCAAGACCACGCTCATGCGGGCCATCATGGGCGTCCAGATGCTCACGTCCGGCTCGGTCCAAGTGCTGGGACTGCCCGCCGGGCACCCTGACCTGCGACACCGGGTGGGTTACGTGACCCAGTCCCCCAGCGTGTATCCGGACCTGACGGTCGAAGCCAATGTCCGCTACTTCGGCGCCATGCACCGCAAGGGCCGCGCCGAGGCCGCAGAGGCGATCGCCGCCGTCGGGCTTGAACCGCAGGCCAGGCAGAAAACCGGTGACCTCTCCGGCGGACAGCTGAGCCGGGTGTCGTTGGCCTGTGCCCTGGTGGCTCGCCCCAGTCTGCTGGTCCTGGATGAGCCAACCGTGGGCCTTGATCCGGTGCTCCGCGCTGACCTGTGGGACCGTTTCCGGTCCATGGCCGAGTCCGGGACCACCCTGCTGGTTTCCAGCCATGTGATGGAGGAAGCCAGTCATTGCGGATCACTCCTCCTGCTGCGGGAAGGAAAGCTCCTGGCGCAGCTGACGCCGGCGGAATTGAGTCAACGCGGGCACAGTGCCGATCTGGAGAAGGCTTTCCTGCACATCATCCAGGACACCGCCGAAGTGCCCAGCGGTTCCCCCGAAAGGACGGTACGGTCATGAACCTGTTGATGCTGTTGGCCACCACCCGGCGCGTCCTGGACCAGCTCCGGCACGACCATCGCAGCATCGCGCTGATCCTGGTGGTCCCTGCGCTGCTGCTCACCGCCGTGTACTTTCTCTATGAGAATGAAACGCTGCCGCCGGGCGTGCCCAGGACTTTTGACCGGGTTGGCCTGATGATGCTGGCGATCTTCCCGTTTGTGGTGATGTTCCTGGTTACGTCCATCACGATGCTGCGGGAACGCACCTCGGGGACCCTGGAACGGCTGCTGACCACTCCCATCCACAAGGCGGACCTGCTGTTCGGCTACGGGCTGGCATTTTCCATCATGGCCGCCCTGCAGTCGCTGGTGGCTACCGCCGTCGCCTACTGGATCTTCGGGCTCGACATCCAAGGCAGCCCGGGACTGGTGGTCATGATTGCCGTGATCAATGCGGTTCTTGGCGTCGCGCTGGGGCTGCTCTGTTCGGCCTTTGCCCGGACGGAATTCCAGGCTGTGCAGTTCATGCCGGTGGTGGTAGTCCCGCAGATCCTGCTCTGTGGCCTCTTTGTGGCCCGCGAAAGGATGAACGAGGCCCTCGAGGCTGTGTCGAATGTCCTTCCATTGACATTTTCGGTGGATGCACTGCAGGAGATCGCCGCCAACACCGAGCCCACAGACCAGCTGTGGATGGATGCCGGAGTCATCGTGGCCATTGTCCTGGCGGTCCTGGTGCTCGCATCCCTGACCCTGCGGCGGCGGACCGCGTGAACGGACAGCATGATCCGGCGGACGCCCCGGGTCCCGCAGGCAGCGCGGCTGGTACGGGACGGCGGGGCCGGCGCGGCGGGACAACTGAGTCGAGGGAACAGATCCTGGACACAGCCCGGCGGCTTTTCGCCGAACACGGTTTCGAAGGGACCAGCCTGCGCCAGATCGCCCGGGAAACCGGCGTGGACCCCGCCATGGTTCACCATTTCTTCAAGGGCAAGGACGAGCTTTTTGCGCTGAGTGTGGCACTGCCGGCCGACCCGGAGAAGGTCCTGGCGGGCGTCGACGGCTACTCGCCAGAGGACCGGGCAGAGGCGATCGTGCGGGCCGTGCTGCGCTTGTGGGAGAGCCCGGCCCAGCACAGTCTGGTGGCCTTCCTCAGGGGAACCATCGGCTCCAAGGCCAAGACGTTGCTGCTGCGGGAACTGGTGCAGCGGACCATCCTCAGCCGGATCATGGCAGGAGTCCCCGGCCCGCCCGAAGAAGTGGCCATGCGCGGAAACCTTGTGGCCACGCAGATGGTTGGCGTGATGCTGGTCCGGTATGTGGTGCGGCTGGAACCGCTCGCGTCTTCCTCCCCCGATGACGTTGTGCGGCTCGTGGCTCCGAACGTCCAGCACTACCTGACGGGTGACCTGAAAGCTGACGGGTGAACCGGTGGCGGGCGCGGCCTGAAAGGCGGCGACGCTGAGGCCAGTGACGTGGAGGCTAGAACAGAACGGTAGCGAAGGTACCAACCTGGCGGAAGCCCACACGCTCGTACGTGGACCGCGCCCGGAGGTTGAATCCGTTGACGTACAGGCTGGTGATGGGGGCAAGCGTGCGCGCCTTCTCCACCACGGCAGCCATGTAGCCGGCGCTCAGACCCTGTCCGCGGTAACCGGGGTTCATCCATACACCCTGGATCTGCGTGACGTCGGCTGTCACAGCACCCAGTTCGGCCTTGAACACAACGTCGCCGGAGTCGTTGACGTGTGCCAATGAATGGCCTTGCCGGATGAGGCCTTCCACGCGGCGGCTGTAGAACTCCTTGCCCCCGAGGAACGGCGAGTAGCCCACTTCCTCTTCGAACATGGCGGCGCAGGCGGGAAGGATCCGGTCAAAATCGGCCAGCCGGCCAAGCCCCAGATCCGCGTTCGGCTCCACCGACGGCGGCCCGCACAGCGTCATCAGCGGCTGTTCATCCCGCACCTCGTGGGCCGCATGCCCCAGTTCAGCCAGCTCAGCATGGAGGGCAAGGACGGCATCTGCGGGGCCAAAGGCGGAGGCGAATCGGCGGCCGGAATTGCTTGCTGCGGCAGCGACAAGCCCGGCAAATTCGGGGTTAAGCTGGACCGGGACCAGGTTTGCCCCTGCCCAGCACGCGCCGACCAGGATGCCGTCGTCGAAAACTCCCAGGACGCCGGCACCACCAGCAGTGGGCGCGGCAGAGCCCGCCGCCCGGAGGTGCGCCAGGATAAAGACATTGGCCACCGGATCCTGCGACGCTAGGCGCCGCAGGGCAGCGGTGTCCGCGCCGGCGAGGGTCCGGACGGATATTCCCGCCGGCGCGGCGTCCTCTTTATGAGACGCTAACCACGGGGCTACCCTTGACAGCATCTTCGCCATCGGCCTCCCCCATCTCTTCAGCTATGCGCATGGCCTCTTCGATCAGTGTCTCAACAATCTCGCTCTCAGGCACAGTCTTAATGACTTGGCCCTTCACAAAGATCTGCCCCTTGCCATTGCCGGACGCCACACCCAGATCGGCTTCGCGGGCTTCGCCCGGTCCATTGACAACACAGCCCATCACTGCCACGCGGAGCGGAATTTCCATGCCTTCCAGCCCTGCGGTGACCTGTTCGGCGAGGGTGTACACGTCCACCTGGGCGCGGCCGCATGACGGGCAGGAGACGATTTCCAGTTTGCGCGGACGCAGGTTCAGGGACTGGAGGATCTGGTTGCCCACCTTGATTTCCTCCACCGGAGGCGCCGACAGGGAAACCCTGATGGTGTCGCCGATGCCCCTGGCCAGGAGCGCCCCGAAGGCTGTGGCGGACTTGATGGTGCCCTGGAAGGCGGGCCCGGCTTCGGTGACGCCCAGGTGCAGGGGCCAGTCGCCCTGCTCAGCCAGCATCTCGTAGGCAGCAACCATAATGACCGGGTCGTTGTGCTTGACCGAGATCTTGAAGTCGTTGAAACCGTGCTCTTCGAACAGCGACGCTTCCCAGACGGCGGATTCCACGAGTGCCTCGGGGGTGGCCTTGCCGTACTTCTTCAGGATGCCGGGCTCCAGCGATCCGGCGTTGATGCCGATCCGGATGGAGGTCCCGTGGTCCTTCGCCGCGCGGGCGATTTCCTTGACCTGGTCATCGAACTTGCGGATATTGCCCGGGTTCACCCGCACTGCCGCGCAGCCGGCCTCAATCGCCGCGAAGACGTACTTCGGCTGGAAGTGGATGTCTGCAATGACAGGGATCTGGGACTTGCGAGCGATGATGGGCAGGGCCTCGGCATCATCGGCCGACGGGCAGGCGACGCGCACGATGTCGCAACCGGAGGCGGTGAGTTCCGCGATCTGCTGCAGGGTGGCGTTGATGTCCGTGGTGGGCGTGGTGGTCATGGACTGCACACTGATGGGCGAGTCCGAACCGACCCCTACGGAACCCACCTTGATCTGCCGCGTCTTGCGGCGGGGGGCGAGAACGGGCGGCGGTGCTGACGGCATTCCCAGGCTGACCGAGGTCACGTGGACTCCTTGGGTAGGTGTTTCGGTAGTAAAAAAGGGTCCGGGAATCAGGATGCGTGCGCGGCCAGGAGGCCGATCACGGGAGTCCACTCGGTTGTCCGGATCCCGGCAATGGTGCCAGCGACGGCGAACGGGTCCTGCTTGAGGAGATCGTTCAGGTGGGTTTCGTCCTGGACCTTGAAGATCAGCAGGGCGCCTGCCCCGTCACCGTAGGGTCCGCTGGTCAGCAGCTGGCCCCCGTCCGCCAGACCCGCCAGCCAGGCGCGGTGCGCGGGGCGGTGATCATCACGGACGGCGGAGGAATCGGCGGCGTACACATACTCAACGGCAAAAACAGTCATAAAGACACCCTATCCCCAGGGGTGGGCTGTCGCCGATCCGGGCAGTCAGCAAGACTCACTGCAGGAACACTACCTTGATCACTGCCGCCGTTCCCGCAGCCCACAGCATGGACGTGAGCGTTCCGATGATGAACCGCTCCGCAGCCACGGGGGTCTCTTTCAATTCGGCGAACCTGCCCAGGCCCTTGATGGCCACGATGTAGGCAATGGCCACCGGCTGTCCGGTCAGGATGGCCACGCAGACGCCCAACCGTTCCAGGACTCCGATGATTGCCCCACCCCGCAGAATACGCTGGGCCGGCAAGGCCGCCGCCACCTGAGGAACGTCCGACGGCGGACAGCCGCCACCCGTAGTCAGCTCGCCGTCGACGGTTTGCCCCGTACCGGCCCGCGGGGCTTCCGAAACGGCGTCTACCGTGACGTCGGATGAAGGGTCCTGGGCTGATGCGTCCTGGTCCGACTTGGTGGCCGCGTCCGCTTTGTCGTCAATGGTCCTGGCGAGCCGGAACACCAGTGCGGTCACAGGCCATCCTGCGAATCCGGCCACCAACAGGGCAACTGCGATCCAGAGTGCGTTCACCGGTCTCCTTCAATCTGGGAATGGGCGTGGTCCAGGAGCATGGCCGCGGCAGGCCTGGCGGCCCATTCCTCAAGCCAGCCGGACCTGAGCACAGCACGGCTCACCGACTGCTCCGTGATTCCCAGTTCCTGGGCCACGTGTTTCTGGCTGCCGTGCTTTCCATCGCCGCCCTGGAGCGCGCGCAACCGGTCCACCACCCGCCACTGGGCTGGTGTGCGTTGCTGCACCACCCGTCCGATCAGGCGAAGCACCGCCTGGGCATTTGCACTGGTCATGGCACCTTCCTTGGCGTGGGGAGGCATCTCCCGTCCGCGGCCAATACTGCCGGACACCACCGACAATGGCACCTGACCAGCCGAGCCCTTGGCGAGTTCCACGGCCTTTCGCGCTGCCACAAAGCCGCTCCCGGAACCTTCCCGGGGGCTTCCGCCCGGGGTGAGCTGTACGGCCCCGATCCCGATCCCGACGTACCAGTGCCCGCTCCGGAGTGCGTACAAGGCGATCTCCACTACGTCCTCGGCATGTTCCACCACACCCTGGAGTTCATCACCCACGGACCGTTCGAAGGGCGCCGGTGTGAGGCTGCGCAGTGCGGCGATCAGATCGGGAACACGGTCGACGTCGGCAGTGCTGCCTCGCTGGTCGATGGTCAGTACGTACATGCCCTAACCGTACGCAGGTGATCACTCATAATCAATCAAAAATAGCTGATTATTAAATATCAGCCAATAAAGGCTGATTAGCGAGAATCACCCGATCCGATCAGGCGCTGTCGTGGCCTGCCGGGATCCGCTCCAGGCGATCCACCCACCGGCGCCTGCCATCAGTACGGCCCCGGCGGCCTGGAACGGCAGGCTGCTTCCCGCAGTTGCCTGCCCCAGGACAACGCCCAGGACGTAGAACACCACAGCGCCGGCCGCCCAGAGGGCCCCGGCCCAGCGCGGCAGCACGTGGGAACGCCATACCGCGATCCCCAGCAGCACCGTGCCAACGAATGCGAGCAGCAGGCCCAGCAGGAACGCCCCGGTCATGGACGCCGGGAATTCCAGCTGCATCACGTCCTGGTTTCCGCCCAGGTATGCCTTTCCGATGGCGGGGGTGGCAAACGTGGAAATCACGGCTGGCACAAGCAGCAAAGCCGTGCCGGCAACAGCTGTGACCATCGAGGCCATTGCCAGGCTCCCCGTCCTGCTGTTGGCCATGGAACAGCCCAAAGCAAAGAGACCGAACAGGGCCAGGATGGTGCCTGCGGTACTGCCGAAAAGATGGCTGAACTGGTACGCATCGGAGCTGACAAAACGGGCCCAGGCCTCCGGGTCCTTCGCCTGGTCCGGCTGCGGGTCCAGCGTGGACCAGGAAGTGACAAGCCATGAGACAGGCAGCGCCCACAACCCGGCCCGGATCCAGCGGCTGATGCTCATTGATTGGACGGCGAACGTGCCCATATTTCATGGTAGATCCGGGACATCCGTCCAGCCAGGCGTCCGCAGGAGTCAGCCGAACAGGTTCACCGGCTTCACGATGTCGGCATAGATCAGCAGCAAACTCATGCCCATCAGCAACGTGGCCACCACGTAAGTCACGGGAAGCAGTTTGGCGATGTCGAAAGCGCCCGGATCCGGTTTGCCGAACAGCTTGGCCACCCGTCGCCGCGCCCCCTCGTACAGCGCTCCGGCCACATGGCCGCCGTCGAGCGGAAGCAGCGGGATCAGGTTGAAGACCGCAAGCGCAAAGTTCAAGCCGGCGAGCAGCCCTACCAGTGCCCCAATCCTGGACTGCAGCGGCACTTCCTCCATGGCCGCCACTTCACCGGCCACGCGCCCCACGCCCACCACGCTGATGGGGCCGTTGGGGTCGCGCTCTTCCTCGCTGAAGGCCGCCTTGGCAACGCCCACCACCCGGGCGGGCAGATTGAAGACGACGCCGGCCACTTGCTTGATGTTTTCGCCCGCCATGGGCAGGACGGACGACGCCGGCTGGGGAACCAGTTCGGTCTGCGCGCCGATGCCCAGGAAGCCGACGTCCTGGTACAGGAGGGTGCCGGCGTCGTCCTTTGCCTGTCGTCCGTCCACGCCGACGACGGGGCGGGCGGAGAGCACCGGCGTCACCGTGGTGGTGACGGGCGCGCCGTCGCGCTCCACAGTGATGCTGACTTCCCTGCCCGCGGAGGCCCGGATCCAGTCGGTCAGCTCGTCCCAGCCGGTGACAGCTTTCCCGTCAAAGGAGGTGACTACGTCGTTGGGCAGGAGCCCGGCAGCGGCCGCGGGGGTCAGCTGGCAGTCCGGGGAATCGGGATCAACGGTTTGGCCGGCCGCCACCTGGCATTTGGAGACGTCGGCGATGGTGGTGGTGGCCGTGGCCATGCCGAAGCCCATCAGCAGGACGGCGGTCAGGACCACGCCGATCAGCAGGTTCATGGCCGGCCCGCCCAGCATCACGATGATTTTCTTCCACACCGGCAGCCGGTAGAACACGCGGTTTGCGTCCTCCGGGCCCACTTCCTCGTGTGCCATGGACCGGGCTTCCGTGGCCAGTGTCTGGAACATGCCGGTGCTGGAAGGGCGGACGGTTCCGTCGTCTTTGTTGGGCGGATACATGCCGATCATGGACACGTAGCCACCCAGCGGGATCGCTTTCACGCCGTATTCAGTTTCGCCCTTCCGCTTGGACCACAGGGTGGGGCCGAAGCCGATCATGTACTTGGTGACACGCACCTTGAACAGCTTGGCGGGCACCAGGTGCCCCACTTCGTGCAGCGCAATGGACGCGGCAATGCCGATCGCCACAAAGACGACGCCGAGGATAAAGAGGAGGACGGGGCTCATGCGTGGATCTGCTGCTTCCTAGAGACTGCTGACTGCTAAACGTTCGTGGGCACGCGTGCGTGCCCAGTCTTCAGCATCCAGTACCGACTCCAGCGTCAGCACGGAGGATCCTGAATGTTCGCTGAGGACAGCATCGATGGTGTCCACGATTTCGGTGAAGCGGATGCGTCCCGAGTGGAACGCCATGACTGCTTCCTCGTTTGCCGCGTTAAAGACGGCGGGAAAAGTGCTCCCCTGCTTGGCGGCGTCCTTGGCCAGGTCCACGGCCGGGAAAGCTGCGGTGTCCAGCGGTTCGAACGTCCAGCTGGTGGCTTTGGTCCAGTCACACGGGGAGGCCGCTTTGGGGACCCTGTCCGGCCAGCCCAGCCCTAAGGCAATGGGCAGGCGCATGTCCGGCGGGGACGCCTGGGCGATGACGGACCCGTCGATGAACTGGACCATGGAGTGGACCACCGACTGCGGGTGGACCACAACGTCGATCCGGTCCAGCGGCACGTCGAACAGCAGATGGGCCTCGATGAGCTCAAGGCCCTTGTTGACGAGCGTGGCCGAGTTGGTGGTGACCATCAGCCCCATGTCCCACGTGGGGTGCTCCAGGGCCTCTTTCGGCGTCACGTCGTGGAGCTGTTCCCTTGTCCGGCCGCGGAACGGACCTCCGGACGCCGTCAGGATGAGCTTCTCAACCTCGGCCGCGGAGCCTGAGCGCAGGCACTGCGCTATCGCTGAGTGCTCGGAATCCACAGGCACGATCTGCCCCTCGCGGGCGGCAGCCTTGACGAGCGCTCCGCCGACGATCAGCGATTCCTTGTTGGCCAGCGCCAGCGTTGCACCTGACTTCAGGGCGGCGAGGGTCGGGGCGAGCCCGATGGAGCCGGTAATGCCGTTGAGCACCACGTCCGCTTCTACCGCGGCGATGCGGGCCGAGGCGTCGGGGCCGGCGATGATTTCGGGGCGGTAGTCCTGCCGCCCGGCGAGGCGGGCGGCCTCGGAGATCAGGTCCCGCAGCTGCCGCGGATCCCCCGCGGCGATGCCCACAGCGGCGGCACCGGTGTGGACGGCCTGGCGGGCCAGGAGCTGCAGGTTCCTTCCGCCGGCGCTGAGCGCCACCACCTCAAAAAGGTGCGGGGCGCCGTCGACGACGTCAATCGCCTGGGTGCCGATGGAACCGGTGGATCCGAGGATGACGATTCTGCGAGGCTGCATTGGTTAAGTATCCCGCACCCCGGCCCGCACCTGGCCCGCGGTCCCGTCAGCCCGCCGCCACCTCGATGAAACCCTTGGCCAGCGTGGACACGGCTCCGATGTAGGCGATGGCCACAACGATCCGCCGCACGGCGGCCGGCTTGACCTTGCCGGACAGCAGATCGCCCGCGATGATTCCCGCCACCATGGCGGCCAGGATACTGAGCCATTGCCAGCCATCCAGGCCGGGAACATGTCCACCGGATAGTACGTACTTGATCACCAGGGAAGACAGTCCGGTGGTCACGAAATAGGGCTGGAGGGTGGCGCCGAAACTCTTCTGCTCCCACCGGGTCGCAATGGCGTACGCGGTGATGGCCGGCCCGCCGACGCCCGCTGCCGCGTTCATCAGTCCGCTGGTGAAGCCGAGGGAGACCATGGGAACGGGGCCACTGGCACGCCATGAGCTGCGGGTCAGCCGTTGCGAAGCCAGCAGGGCGATGATGAGGAGGATGCCGATGCAGATCTCCAGCGGCGCTTCGGCCACGTTGCTGGCCAACCAGGCACCCGGCAATACCCCTGCGAGGGCCGCGAGCGCCAGTCCGACGTAGCGCTTCCACTCCACATGCCGCCAGACCCTGGAAAGGATCAGGAGGGATGAGGCTGCGCCGCACAGGTTGATGATCATGACGCCGTCGAAGGGGCCGAGCAGCACCACCAGGACGGGAGAGACGAGAAGGCCGAATCCGAGGCCGGCCAGCCGCTGGGCCAGTGCCCCTGCAATAACGGCAATGAGCACCAATGCAAACACCATCCGATCCTAGTGGGCGGACAGCGACGCCGGGCGTAACGTGGATTGCGTGGACTGGGTTTCCTGGTTCGATGCGCCGGAGTACGGATTCGCCCGGCAAGTGCTGCAGCGAGGTGTGGCGGCACTGTTCTTCGTTGCGTTCCTGTCCTCCCTGAACCAGTTCCCTGCGCTGCTGGGCGGACGTGGCCTGCTGCCGGTTCCGGACTATCTGGAAGGGTTCAGCGCGCGCCGGCGGCCCACGCTGTTCCGTTGGCGCTATTCGGACCGGCTGCTGCGTGGTGTCTGCCTCACCGGACTGGCAATTTCCGCCCTCCTGGTGGCCGGCATCCCCCAGCTTGGGCCGCCGTGGGTTCCGCTGATCGCATTTCTGGCCCTGTGGCTGCTTTACATGTCGATCGTCAACGTGGGGCAGACGTTTTATGGCTTCGGCTGGGAAATGCTGCTGCTGGAGGCCGGGTTCACGGTGGCCTTCCTCGGCTCGGACCAGACGGAGCCGCCGCGCACCATCCTGATCCTGTTGGCCTGGCTGGTGTTCCGGCTGGAATTCGGCGCCGGGATGATCAAGATCCGCGGCGGCCGGGAGTGGCGTGACCTGACTGCCCTCTACTATCACCATGAAACGCAGCCGATGCCGGGGCCGCTGAGCCGCCAGGCTCATCTCCTGCCCAAACCCTTCCACCGGCTGGAGGTCCTGGGGAACCATTTCGCCCAGCTCGTGGTGCCGTTCTTCCTCTTCGCACCGCAGCCCGTGGCAAGCGCCGCCGCCGGAATCATCATCTCCACCCAGCTGTGGCTGGTGGCCAGCGGCAACTTCGCGTGGCTGAACTGGATGGCCATTGTGCTGGCCTTCGCCGCGGTCAGCGACCCCGTGGCCCACGCCGTATTGCCGTTCCTGCCGCTGGACGGGGATCCTGAGGAAGGCAGCCGCGGCAATCCCCCGTACTGGCTTGCCATCACCCTGGTGGCCACAATGCTGCTGGTAGTCCTCAGCTACTGGCCCGTGCGCAACCTGCTCTCCAAGGGGCAGCTGATGAATGCCAGCTTCAACCGCTGGCAGCTGGTCAACACGTACGGCGCGTTTGGCACCGTGACCAAGCACCGCGTCGAGATCGTCGTGGAGGGCACCCTGGATGAAGAACCTGAGGACTCAGCAGACTGGCGCGAATATGCGTTTAAGGGCAAACCCGGAGATCTCCGCCGGCTGCCCCGCCAGTGGGCGCCCTACCACCTGCGGCTGGACTGGCTGATGTGGTTCCTGCCGTTGCGCACCGTCCACGAGGAGTGGTTTTACGCGTTCCTCACGAAACTGCTGGAGGCGGACCAGCGGACGCTGCGGCTACTCCGCGCCGACCCGTTCGACGGCGATCCGCCGCGCTGGGTGCGTGTCACCAGCTACCTGTACCGTTTCGCCACCAGGGCTGAGTTCCGGGAGACGGGCGAGCGCTGGGTCAGGATGCCGCTCTATGAGGCCATCCCGCCGCTTTCGCTCGGCGGTTCCCGGAGGCGGCGGCGGTGATTCAGTGCCCGCAGCCCTAGGAGTGGATGCCTGCCCGGCGGATGGTGGCCTCCGCGTGCTTGAGGATGGGGCCGTCGATCATTTTGCCGCCGTGCTGGAACACGCCGGATCCGGCAACAGCCGCGACCTGAAGCAGTTCTGTGGCGGCGGCGACGTCGGCCTCGGACGGGGCGTAGGCGCCCCGTACAACGGCCGCCTGCGTGGGATGGATGCAGGCTTTGGAGCCGAATCCTGACGCTGCGGCATCCGCGGCCTCCAGAGCCAGCCCGTCAAGGTCCGGGATGTTGACGTACACGGCGTCCACGGCTTCTTTCCCGAAAGCCCGGGCGGCGAGCAGCACCGCGGACCGGGCATGCAGCGCCACGGCGCGGTAGCCGCCGTCGTCCGCTCTGCTGGACGTACCGCTAAGGGAGGCCAGGAGGTCCTCGGCGCCCCACATCAGTGCCACCACGTTGGGGGCCGCCGCGATGGCGGGCGCGTTCAGGACCCCGACGGCGGTCTCGCACAGGGCGATGACGTGGTAGTCCGCCAGGGCTTCGAGCTGGGCCGCACTCTCAGCCTTGGCCAGCATCACCGTGCGGTACGGCGTGTGGGCCAGGCAGTGCAGGTCCTTCTCGAACTCGTCGGTGCCCGCCGGGTTGATCCTGATGATGGTGCGGCTGGGATCAAGTTCGGGCCCGTCCCCGGCAGCGCCCAGCTGGGCCAGGATGGCGCCGCGCGCCCGCTGCTTGTCCGCAGGTGCCACGGCGTCCTCGAGGTCCACGATGACAGCGTCGGCGCGTTGGGCGGCCTTGGGGAAGCGCTCCGGACGGTCGGCGGGGCAGAAGAGCAGGGCGGGACCCATCACAAATGTCATACGGACATTGTCCTCTTTTCGGGGCCCGGCACGCTCCCCTTTTCAGCTCCGGCCGCAGGCTGCACCTGTTGTCCAGAAGACTGCGCCACATGGGCGGCCCGGGTCCACATAAGGCAGCTCCGTGTGGCCAGCGCCACCACGGTGCCGTCCTGGTTCCGACCTGTGTGCTGCATGGTCACAATCCCCTGGCCGGGACGCGATCCCGAGAGCCGCTTGCCGGTGATCACCGTCTCGGTGTAGAGCGTGTCCCCGTGGTAAAGCGGGTGCGGGAAGGAGACGTCCGTCAGGCCCAGCTGCGCGATGATGGTGCCCTGGGTGAGCTGGGAGACGGACTGCCCCACCAGGGTGGACAGCGTGAACATGGAGTTCACCAGCCGCTGGCCGAACGGCTGCCCTGCGCTCCAGGCGGCATCCAGGTGCAATGCCTGGGTGTTCATGGTGAGCGTGGTGAACAGGACGTTGTCCGCCTCGGTTACGGTGCGGCCGGGCCGGTGCGCGTAGACAACGCCTTCTTCGAGTTCGTCAAAGTACAGGCCGCGCTGCTCGATGACCCGGGGGGCGGCGGTGGTTGCGCCCGGACTGTCGGGGGTTGAGCCTGCCGAAGCCCCGCTCATACGGTGAGCTCCTGGTCCTCTTCGAACAGCTCGGCGCCGGTGGCCGCCGCCACATCTTCCACGGAGACGTTGGGGGCCAGCTCGCGGAGAACCAACCGGGAACGCCCGCCTTCGGTGACGACGTCGATCACGGCGAGGTCGGTGATGATCCGGTCCACGCAGGCCTTGCCGGTCAGCGGCAGCGAGCAGTGCTCCACGATCTTGGGGTTGCCGTTGCGGTCCACGTGTTCCATCATCACGATCACCTTCTTGGCGCCGAAGACCAGGTCCATGGCCCCGCCCATGCCTTTGACCATCTTGCCCGGGATCATCCAGTTGGCCAGGTCGCCGTTCTGCGCCACCTCCATCGCGCCGAGCACTGCCACGTCCACGTGCCCGCCGCGGATCATGCCGAACGACGAGGCGGAGTCGAAGAACGCGGCCCCCCTGTTAACGGTGACGGTTTCCTTGCCGGCGTTGATGAGGTCCGGATCCACCGCGTCCTCGCTGGGGTACGGTCCCACGCCCAGGATCCCGTTCTCGGAGTGGAGCACCACCTCGACGCCCGCCGGGATGTAGTTGGGAATGAGCGTGGGCATGCCGATGCCGAGGTTGACGTACTGCCCGTTGCTGAGCTCCCGGGCCACCCGGGCGGCCAGTTCGTTGCGCGTCCACCCTTTGGCCTCCGGATTGGTGCCTTCCGGATGGCCGACGGTGGCACGCCGGTATTCGGGCCGTACGGCTTCGGGGCGGGGAGGCGCTCCCTGCGTGCTGTTGGACTCCATGGCTACGCTCCTGCCTGTTCGGTGGCGCTTTCGGTTCCGGCGGCCCGGGCAAGGGCGACGGTCCGCTTCTCGATCCGCTTCTCACCGGCGGGCACAACCACCACCCGCTGGACAAAGATGCCGGGAGTGTGGACGTGTTCGGGGTCCAGCTCCCCCGGTTCCACCAGCTCCTCCACCTCGGCGATGGTGATTTTTCCCGCCATGGCGCAGAGCGGGTTGAAGTTCATGGCGGTGGCGTGGAAAACCAGGTTGCCGTGGCGGTCACCCTTCCAGGCGTGGACCAGTCCGAAGTCGGGTGTCAGGGATTCCTCCAGGACGTAGTCCACATCGTGGAAAGTCCGCACTTCCTTGGGGGAAGAGGCGATGGCGATGCCGCCGTCGGCGTCGTACTTCTGCGGCAGGCCGCCGTCGGACACCTGGGTGCCGACCCCCGCCTTGGTGTAGAAAGCGGGGATCCCGGCGCCGCCTGCCCGGAGCTTTTCCGCCAGCGTCCCCTGCGGGGTGAGGACCACCTCAAGCTCACCGGACAGGTACTGGCGCGCGAACTCCTTGTTCTCGCCGACGTAGGAACTGACGGTCCGCCGGATCCTGCCGTCACGGAGCAGGACGCCCAGCCCCCAGTCGTCCACGCCGCAGTTGTTGCTCACGGTCTCGAGGTCCTTGGTGCCGTGCCGGTGCAGGGCATCGATCAAGGCCACCGGGATTCCGCAGAGGCCGAACCCTCCCACAGCGAGCGACGCGCCGTCGGGAATGTCCGCAATGGCTTCCTCGGCGCTGGCAACAACCTTGTTGATCATCGTGGGTCCTTTCAAGGGTCTCGACAGGCTCGACCACCGTTTTACAGCTCGACCAGCGGGCTTGTTACAGTCCGAGTTCGCGGGCGATCAACATCAGCTGGACCTCCGTGGTGCCCTCACCGACTTCAAGGATCTTGGAGTCGCGGTAGTGGCGTGCCACGGTGAATTCGTTGATGAAGCCATAGCCGCCGAATACCTGGGTGGCATCCCGCGCGTTGTCCATGGCCGCCTCGCCTGCGACCATCTTAGCGATGGCCGCCTGCGTCTTGAACGGCTTCCCCGCCAGCATCCTCGACGCGGCGTCATAGTACGCCAAGCGGGCCGTATGGGCCCGGGCCTGCATGCGGGCGATCTTGAACGAGATGGCCTGGTACTTGCCGATGTGATGACCAAACGCGCTGCGTTCCTTGGCGTACTTCACCGACAGGTCAACACAGCCCTGCGCCGCCCCCGTCGCCAAAGCCGCGATGGCGATCCGGCCCTCGTCCAGGATGGAAAGGAAATTCGCGTAACCCCGCCCCTCCGCACCGAGCAGGTTCGCTTCCGGCACCCGGACGTCCTTGAGCGTCAGCGGGTGCGTGTCCGAGGCGTTCCAGCCCACTTTGTTGTAGGCCTTCTCCGCCCTGAAACCCGCAGTGTTGGTGGGCACCAGGATGGTGGAAATCTGCTTCTTGAGGCTGCCATCCTTGCGTTCCTTCTGACCCGTCACCGCGGTGACCGTGACCAGGCGCGTGATGTCGGTCCCGGAGTTGGTGATGAATTCCTTGTTGCCGTTGATCACCCAGTCGCCGTTCTCACGATGGGCGTGGGTTTTGGTCCCGCCGGCGTCAGAGCCTGCTTCCGGCTCCGTGAGTCCGAAGCCGGCGAGCGCCTTGCCCGAGGCCAGCAGCGGGAGCCACTCCTCTTTCTGGGCCTCGGTACCGAACCGGTACACCGGCATTGCGCCGAGGGAGACGCCTGCTTCCAGCGTGATGGCCACGGACTGGTCCACCCGGCCAAGCTGTTCGAGTGCGAGTGCCAAAGCGAAGTAGTCCCCGCCCATCCCACCGTGCTCTTCCGGGAACGGCAGCCCGAACAGGCCCATGTCCGCCATCTGGGACACCACCTCATACGGGAAGCTGTGCTCCTCATCGTGCTTGGCCGAGACCGGCGCCACCACGTTGTCCGCGAAATCCCGGACGGTGTCGCTGAGGTCCTGGTATTCCTCGCTGAGCTCAAAATCTGCCATGGCTAGGCTCCCTTGCCTGTGTTGTTGGAGTCCTTGTTGGAATCCTTGTTCGACTCCGTGTTGGAATCCTGAAGTGAATCTGCGTCTGAAGCGGTGGTTGAAGGGTGGATGGTGGCCAGCACCTGGTCTGCTTTGACCGGCTGGCCGGCCTTGATGCTGATGTGGACCGTGCCGGCCACCTCTGCCACGAGCTGGTGTTCCATCTTCATGGCTTCCACGGAGAGAAGGACCTGGCCGGCTGCCACGGTGTCGCCGTTGCTGACCGCAACGGATACCACCGTGCCGGGCATGGGCGAGCGCACCTCCGGGTCCGCGGTGCCTTCCTCGCGCTCGACGGCGGCGAGAACCCGGACAAGCCGTGACTCACGCGTCAGCGCCTCCAGCCGGCAGGACCAGCCTCCGTTGCCGAGGAACAGTTCCGCGGGAACTCCTGAGGGCAGGTTGTCCGGGGTGAGGTTGACCGGGCCCGCGTCCGCCGGCGCCAGCGAGTAGTCCGTGGTTTCGCCGTCCAGGGTAAGGACCAGGCTCCCGCGGCCCGGCAGTCGCAGCGAGGCCGTCCGCCATGGCCCGTCACCGACACAGACCTGGACCGGGCCGGCAGCCACGCGGCCTGTGACACTCACTGTTGCGATGCCGCCGTCGGGCGTTCCCAGGCTGATCCGCCGGGGCGCCGGCGCGCCGATCCGCCAGCCGTTGCTGGCCTGCCACGGACCCGGTGGCGTCCCCGTGATGTCCTGTTCCCCGCTCACAACGGCGTACAAGGCGGCCGCGACCAGTTCGGCGTCGTCAATCCGCCGGAAGGCGAAGTCTGGCATCTTGCGCTCGATCAGGCCGGTGTCGAGATGCCCGGCGCGGACGTCGTCGTCGTTGATCAGCAGCCTCAGGTACTCAACATTCGTATCGATGCCAAGGGCTGTGTAGCCGGCGAGTGCCGCGTCCAGGGTATCCAGGGCAACGGTGCGGTCCGGGCCCCACGCGATGACTTTGGAGATCATCGGATCGTAGCTGGAGGAGATCTCGAGCCCCTCGAGCAGGGCCGAATCCACCCGGATCATTCCGGCTCCGTGATCGGGCATTTCGTCCAGCAGGAGCACGGTCCCGGTGGACGGCATGAAGTTCCGCTCCGGGATTTCCGCGTAGACGCGGGCTTCGGCGGCGTGCCCGTTAAGTTCGACATCGGCCTGGCGGACGGTCAGTTCCTCACCGGCGGCGATGCGGACCTGCCATTCGACCAGGTCCACGCCGGTGACCATTTCGGTCACCGGGTGCTCCACCTGGAGACGGGTATTCATCTCCATAAAGAAGAACTCGTCAGGGGCCTCGTCGGAGACCAGGAATTCCACAGTTCCCGCGCCGCTGTAGTGGACACTGCGGGCCGCCTGGCAGGCGGCCTCGCCGATCCGGGCCCGGGTGGCCCCGCCGTCGTGCAATGACTCCAGCAGCGGCGACGGCGCTTCCTCAATCACCTTTTGGTGGCGGCGCTGCAGCGAGCACTCCCGCTCCCCCAGATGGATCACGTTGCCGTGGTTGTCCGCCAGGACCTGGACCTCGATGTGCCGCGGCGTGCGGACCAGCCGTTCAAGGAAGAGCGTGTCATCGCCGAAGGCGCTCGCGGCGACGCGGCGGGCGGTGGCCAGCGTGGCTTCGAGGTCCTCGTGGCGCTCCACGATGTGCATGCCCTTGCCGCCGCCGCCCGCTGACGGTTTGATGAGCAGCGGGAACCCGACGGCGGGCGCGGCCTCCATGAGTTGCGCGTCAGTCATGCCCGGTTCGGCGATGCCCGGCACTACGGGGACTCCGTAGCCGGCCACGTGGTTCTTGGACCGGATCTTGTCGCCCATGACGTTCAGGGACTCAACGCCGGGGCCGATGAAGGTGATGCCGGCGGCTTCGAGGGCGCGGGCAAAATCGACGTTCTCGCTGAGGAAGCCGTAGCCGGGGTGCACTGCCTCGGCGCCGGTGTCGCGGCAGGCCTGGAGGATCGCCTCGATCTTCAGGTAGCTTTCTCCTGCGGCGGCAGGGCCAATCCGCACGGCGGTGTCAGCCTCGCGAACGTGGCGGGCCCCGGCGTCGGCGTCGCTGTAGACGGCTACGGAGCGGATGCCCAGGGCGCGCAGTGTGCGGATGACGCGGCAGGCGATCTCCCCGCGGTTGGCGACGAGCACGGTGCTGAACAGCGGCTTCTGCCGGATTGCGGAAGGAACGGCGGGCATGGAAACGGTCATGGCTGGCTCACATCCGGAAAAGGCCGAAGGAGGTCTCCGGCAGGGGGGTGCGGGAGACGACGTCGAGCGCCAGTCCCAGGACGGTGCGGGTATCCGCGGGGTCGATCACGCCGTCGTCCCAGAGGCGGGCGGTGGAATAGTACGGGCTGCCCTGGTCCTCGTACTGCTGTTTGATCGGGGCCTTGAAGGCTTCCTCGTCCTCTGCGGACCATTCCTCGCCACGGGCCTCGTATTGGTCACGCTTGACGGTTGCGAGAACGCCGGAGGCTTGGTTCCCTCCCATCACCGAGATGCGGCTTGCCGGCCACATCCACAGGAAGCGCGGCGAGTACGCCCGCCCGCACATGGAGTAGTTGCCGGCGCCGAAGGACCCGCCGATGACGACGGTCAGCTTGGGCACCCGGGCGGTGGCGACGGCGGTGACCATCTTGGCGCCGTTTTTGGCAATGCCACCCTGCTCGGAATCCCTGCCCACCATAAACCCGGAAATGTTCTGCAGGAAAATAAGCGGAATGCCGCGCTGGTCGCAGAGTTCGATGAAGTGCGCGCCCTTGAGCGAGGACTCGCTGAAGAGCACGCCGCTGTTGGCCACGATCCCCACCGGGTGCCCGTGCAGCCTGGCAAAACCTGTGACCAGGGTGGTGCCGTACTCCTTCTTGAACTCGTGGAACCTGCTGCCGTCCACCAGCCGGGCAATAACCTCGTGGACGTCGTACTGCGCGTTGACGTCCGTGGGGACGGCGCCGTACAACTCCGCCGGATCCGCGAGGGGCTCGACGACGGTGTCCACATCCCAGCCAGGGGCAGCCGGCCTCGGCAGCGTGGAGACGATGTCCCGGACGATCTGCAGGGCATGCTCATCGTTCTCCGCCAGGTGGTCGGTGACGCCGGAGATTTTCGAGTGCACGTCACCGCCGCCCAGTTCCTCCGCCGTGACGATCTCCCCGATGGCAGCCTTCACCAGCGGCGGACCGCCCAGGAAGATAGTGCCCTGGTTCCGCACGATCACCGTCTCATCGCTCATCGCCGGAACATAAGCGCCGCCTGCCGTGCAGGAACCCATCACCGAGGCGATCTGCGGGATCTTCGCGGCAGACATCTTCGCCTGGTTGAAGAAGATCCGGCCGAAATGCTCCTTGTCAGGAAAAACTTCGTCCTGCTTCGGGAGGAACGCCCCGCCCGAATCCACCAGATAGATGCACGGCAGCCGGTTCTCCAGCGCTATCTCCTGGGCGCGGAGGTGCTTCTTCACGGTCATCGGGTAGTAGGTGCCGCCCTTGACGGTGGCGTCGTTGGAGATCACCAGCACCTGGCGGCCGTGGACCAGGCCGATACCGGCAATAACCCCGGCTCCCGGCGAGTCGTTGTTGTACATGCCGTTGGCTGCCAGCGGCGCGATCTCCAGGAACGGGCTGCCATCATCCAGCAGCCGGTCAATGCGCTCTCGGGGCAGCAGCTTCCCGCGCCCCACATGGCGCTCCCGCGACTTCTCCGGCCCGCCCAACGCGGCCTCAGCCAGCCTGGTCCGGAGCTCGGCGGCCAGCGCGAGCTGCGCAGCGTTGTTTGCCGCAAACACTTCACTTGCGGCATCAAGCCGGCTGGCGAGGGTCTCCATCGACTGTGTCCGTTCCTCATCTTTTGAAAGCCACCATGGCTCCGGCGAGAGCCGGAAAAGCCAGCTCGGTTAATGCTTTATAACTGGAATTCAGGTTAGTCTTTATTAACTGTGATGTCCAACACAACAGGACATTGCTAGAATCGGCTGTTCCTAGGAGGAAAAGCGTGCCCACCACCCGACCGGTCAAGCCGTCCGCACCGGCCCAGTCTGAGCATCCGAACTCGGCAACACGACCCGTTTCGGCAGCGCAGGCCGCTGCGGCGACGCCGGCAGCTCCAGGAAGACCCGCGGCCGCGATAGCCCACGCAGCTCCCGGAACGCCCCGCAGCCAGGCGAAGGAGAGCCGCCGCCAGGCGCTGCTTGCCGCCGCCGCGGCGCTCTTCGCCCTGCACGGATTCAACCGGGTATCGCTGGAAGACCTGGGCGCCGCAGCGGGTGTCAGCGGCCCGGCCGTCTATCGCCACTTCCAGGGCAAGCAGGCGGTGTTGGGAGACCTGCTGCTCACCGTCAGCCGCGAGCTGCTCGACGGCGGCCTGCGCGTCATTGCCGAAACCAAGGACCCCATGGCAGCGCTCCGAAGGCTGGTGGGATTCCAGGTGGAGTTCGCACTGGGCAAGCCCGACGTGATCCGCGTGCAGGACCGCGATTTCAGCAACCTCAGCCAGAAGGACCAGTCCGAGGTCCGGACACTGCAGCGGAACTACGTGGAGATTTGGGTGGAGGTCCTGGCGCTGCTGCATCCGGGCACCGACGCCGTCGAACTGCGGATGCGGGCGCACGCTACGTTCGGCCTGATCAACTCCACGCCACACTCGGTGCGGAACCACGGACGCAAGATTGCGCCCAAAACGGCCCGGCCGCTGCTCGAAAGCATGGCGCTGGCGGCACTCACGGTGAACGTTCCCCCGGCCCCCTGACCAGGAAACGATTTCAAGAGCGGGCCCTCAGAGGCTCCGGGCCACAGAATGGCCCTGGAGTTTTTGTCCAGATAAACCGAGTTAGACCACCCGAAACCCGGATTATCTGGACAAAAACTCGTGGGTTAGACCATCGTGAGCACCATGCCGGGTTCGGCCAGGATGGCGCCAACGTCGGCGAGGAACCTCGAACCCTGCTCCCCGTCCACCAGGCGATGGTCAAAGGACAGGCTCAGTGTCATGACCTGGCGCAGGGCCACCTCATCCTGGAATTCCCACGGCATTTTCCGCACGGCCCCCATGGCCAGGATGGCAGCCTCGCCGGGGTTCAGGATGGGAGTACCCGCGTCGATGCCAAAGACCCCGATATTCGTGATGGAGATAGTGCCGCCGGACAGGTCAGCCGGCGCGGTCTTGCCGGCCCGTGCCGTCTCGGTCAGCCCGGTCAGGGCTGCGGAGAGTTCCAGCAGCGACAGGGTATCCGCGTCCTTGATATTCGGCACGGTGAGCCCGCGCGGAGTTGCGGCGGCGATGCCCAGGTTCACGTAGTTGAACTGCACGATCTCCTGGCTGGCTTCCTCCCACCGCGAATTCAGCGACGGGTTCCGCCGCAGCGCGATCAGCACAGCCTTCGCCACCAGCGTCAGCGGTGTGAGCTTGTAGCCGGAAAAGGCCCGGCTCGTCTTCAGCTTGGCCAGCAGGTCCATGGTGGGCGTGACATCCACCGTGAGGAATTCCGTCGCGTGGGGAGCCGTGAACGCACTTGCCACCATCGCGGCGGCCGTGAACTTGCGGACACCCTTGATCGGAGTCCGAACTTCCCGCCCACCCTGTGGCGCCAGTCCGGCGGGGGAAACCGAATCGGATACGGCGGAAAGATGGCGTACCGGTGCCGACAATTCGCCGCCGCCAACAAAATTCTGGACATCCTCCCGCGTGATCAGGCCGCCGGCTCCGGTGCCCGCGACCGCGGCTAGCTCGACGCCGAGGTCCTTGGCCAGTTTCCGGACCGGCGGGGTGGAGCGTGGACGCTCCGCGGCGTCGGTTTCGACAGGCTCAACCGCCGGCGCTGCGAAGTTCCGCGCCCGGCGGGCGGGACGGCCTGAGCTTTCGACGACGGCGCCGTAACCAACCAGGTTCGGCTCGCGTTTCGCCGTCCCCGCTGCAGCAGTGGCCGCCCCGGTGGGCGCAGCCCCTGAAGGTGAGGCGCCGCCGTCGTCCGCTACTTCGAAGGAGACGATCGGCTTGCCCACCTCCACGATTGTTCCCGGCTCTTCATGGAGCGCAGTGATCACGCCCGCGAAAGGTGACGGCAGCTCCACTACGGCCTTGGCGGTTTCCACCTCGGCGATGACCTGGTTCAGCGTCACCGTGTCCCCCACTGCCACTTTCCAGCTGAGGATTTCTGATTCCGTGAGGCCTTCGCCGAGGTCCGGGAGCCTGAATTCCTTGATCATGGTGGCGCTCATCCTTCCAACCCGCTGAGGGAGTTCGGGCGTCCGAGGGCGCGGTCCACGCCGTCGAGGATCCGGTCCAGGCCGGGCAGATGGTGCATTTCGAGCTTGGAGTACGGGTAGGGAATATCGAACCCGGTGATACGGACGGGGGCGGTTTCGAGGTGGTAGAAGCACCGCTCGGTAATGCTGGCCGCAACTTCGGCGCCCAGGCCACCGGACTGGCCGGCTTCATGGGTGACCACCAGCCTGCCCGTTTTCCGGACGGATGCTTCAACGGTGGCGTAGTCCACGGGTGCCAGCGAGCGCAGGTCGATGACCTCGATGGAGATGCCTTCGTCGGCGGCCGCGGTTGCTGCGTCCTTGGCCGTCTTCACCAACGGCCCGTAGGCCACGAGCGTCACGTCCGTGCCCTCGGTGACAACGCGGGCGGAGTCCATGGGCAGCGCGGTGCGCGGATCGATGCCCTCATCCACTTCACCCTTGTCGTGGTAGCGGCGCTTGGGTTCGAAGTACAGTACCGGGTCATCGGACAGGATGGCCTGCTGGATCACGGTGTGTGCATCCTGCGGGTTGGAGACGCTGACCACGCGAAGCCCCGAGGTATGCGTGAAGTACGCCTCGGGAGACTCGGAGTGGTGCTCGGGTGAGCCGATGCCGCCTCCGAACGGGACGCGGATGGTGATGGGCATCTTCACGGCCCCCTGGGTGCGGTAGTGCAGCTTTGCCACCTGGCTCACGATCTGGTCGAAGGCAGGGTAGATAAAGCCGTCGAACTGGATCTCCACCACCGGGCGGTACCCGCGGTAGGCGAGGCCGACGGCGGTGCCCATGATGGCCGACTCGGCCAGCGGGGTGTCCACCACACGGTGGGTGCCGAAATCCTTCTGCAGGCCGTCGGTCACCCGGAAAACACCGCCGAGGGTACCGATGTCCTCGCCCATGAGGATGACTTTTGGATCGTTTTCGAGGGATTTGCGCAGGCCGGAATTGATGGCGCGGGCAAAGGTCATCTGGGTCATCAGCGTGCACCTTCTTCTGAGGTGGCTCCCGCGGGATCGCCGAAGGAAGCCAGGTAACGGGCGTAGTGGTCCTGCTGCCGGTCCAGCCACGAGTTGGGCTCGCTGTACACGTTCTTGAAGATGTCCATCGGCTCCGGATCCGGCATGCCGATGCAGCCTGAACGGATTTCGCGGGCGACTGACTCTGCCTTGTCGTGGACGTGCTGCTGGACCTGCTCCGTGAGGAGTCCTTTGCGTTCCAGCAGTGCCTTGATCCGTAGGATGGGGTCCTTTGCAGCCCAGTCCTCCAGTTCATTGGCGTCACGGTAGCGGGTGGGATCGTCGGCGGTGGTGTGCGGTCCCATGCGGTAGGTGACCGCTTCGATGAAGGTAGGTCCGCCACCGTGCCGGGCACGGTCCAATGCCACGCGCGTGGCTGCCATCACGGCCAGCACATCATTGCCGTCCACCCGGAGGCTCGGAATGCCGAATCCGGCGGCCCGGTCCGCGATCTGGATGTGGGACTGCAACCGCACAGGCTCCGAAATTGCCCAGTGGTTGTTCGAGCAGAAGAAGACCACGGGTGCCTGGAAGCTGGCGGCAAAGACCATGGCCTCGTTGACGTCGCCTTCGCTGGTGGCACCGTCGCCGAAGTATGTCACCGCCACCGAGTCCGCGCCGTCGTTCTGGATGCCCATGGCGTAACCGGTGGCATGCAGGGTCTGCGCGCCGATGATGATCTGCGGGGTGGCCATATTCACGGAGTACGGATCCCACCCGGAGGAGGCCGTGCCACGCCACACCCGCGTAATGTCCGTCAGGTCCACGCCGCGGCAGTACGCCACGCCGTTTTCCCGGTAGCTGGAGAAGACAAAGTCGTCCTCGCGCAGGGCCCTGCCGGAACCGACTTGCGCCGCCTCCTGCCCCAGCAACGGGGGCCAAAGACCGAGCTCGCCCTGACGCTGGAGGGCGGTGGCCTCAACATCGATCCGCCGGATGACCGTCAGGTCCTCGTAGAGGGAACACAACTGCTCATCCCCGATGTCCTTCACCCAGGGGTCAAACTCCGGGTGGCTGATCCGCTCCCCTGCCGGGGTAACCAGCTGGATCAGGTTCCTGTCTGTAGACACGATGGCACGCAACCTTCTCACGTCGTTTGACCGGAGCCTGGGGACTTGTGGTCCCGCCCGCCGCCGGCCGCCCGGGCGCCGTTGCCCCGGATATTTGTGACCCTACTCACAATGCTCAATGGGTACAACCACCGCGGCGGATATTGCGCATAGTGCCCTGTTTGCACTGCCCTGACCGTGCTAACGTTGCGCATTATGCAAGCTTTGGATGGCACGGACACGCGGCTGCTCTCGGCACTGGCCCGTGACCCCCGGCGGACCGTGGTGGCGTTGGCCCAGAAGCTGGGGCTGTCCCGGAACACCGTGCAGGCGCGCATGGCCCAGCTGGAAAAGAAGCACGTCTTCCTGTCCTTCGAACGGCGTATCAACCCGGCGTCCCTGGGCTATCCGCTCATGGCGTTCATTTCCGTCCACGTCCAGCAGCAGAAACTGGGACAGCTGGCCCATGACCTCGCCGGCATTCCGGAAATCCTGGAAGGCTACGGCCTCACCGGCTCCGCTGACCTCCTGCTCCGGGTAGTGGCCCTGGACGCCGAGGACCTCTTCCGGATCAACGGGAAAATCCTGGCGTGCGATGGAGTGGACAGGACGGACACCGCACTGGCCATGAGCGAACTCATCCCGTTCCGCATCCAGCCGCTGCTCGAGCGGGGATCCGGAGACGCTTAGGGCCAGCAGCCCTTATTACCGCCCCGATACCCAGCCCCGGCGGGCTGGGTTATAGGCTGTTCCAAGGTGAATCCATGGGTGCCGTTCAGCGGGTCCCAACAATAAGGCAGTGCCAGTGCGTTGCCGGAAAGGCTCCATCGTGAGCAATCCTCAGGGACCGTACCAGCCGGTCCAGCCGGCGGCCTGGCCCGCGCCACCAACGGGGCAGCCCGCGCAACCATCGGGGCAACCCGGCAACCCCGGGGAGCATGGCGCGCCACCGCTGCCCGGCAACCCGCCACAGCACGGTGAGCCGGGGCAATACGGCGCACCAGGGCAATACTCGTCCGAGGGGCCATTCGGCCTGCCCGGACAAGAGCCCCCGGCGCAAAGCCGCCGGAAGCTGTGGACCATCCTCGGCGTTGTAGGCGGTGTCCTGCTGCTGGCGGTCGTCGGTGTCCTCATCCTGGTCAACATTGTCAACGGAGCCACCAACCATGCCCGGGGCCTGGCTGACAGCTTCACCAAGCTGGTGATTGCCGGCGACAGTTCCAAGGCCTACGACGACTATCTTGACCCCGCCCTCCATGAGCAGCTGACCAAGGAGGACTTCATCGCCGGTATCAAGACCCTGGAGATGGACAGCACCTGCAAGACTGCCTACAACGAAGTCACGGCCAGCACCGAGAACGGCACCAAGGCGGCCGACGTTGCCGGCCTCATCACCTGCGACGGCGACAAGAAGATCGACCTCGTCTACCGCTTCGAAGGCACCGACGAGCTGAAAATGATCAACATCAAGCTCAAGCCCCAGGCCTAGCGCCACACAACCCAAGCCAGCACCCCATCCGCACGGGGACATGGTCCGAATTGCTTCTACGAGGATCCCATTCGGGATCCCGCAGTCTGGCCGGGACAAACCGTCCCCGCCTTACCGGAAGGATTCGGGCCATGCACACTTCTCCGAACCGCCTTGTCGCCACCGTCTTCGGTGCCGTTTATCTTCTTGTCGGTCTCCTGGGTTTCGTGGTGACCTCCGGCATCGGCTTCTTCGCCACGGAGGGCGCCAACCTCATCATTTTTGAGGTGAATCCCCTGCACAATGTCATCCACCTCGCGATCGGCGGCGCACTTCTGTACGCGGGCCTGAAAAGCACGGCCATGGCCCGTACGGTCAACACCGGCGTGGGTGCCGTCTATCTCCTGGTCGGTGTGCTTGGGCTGTTCCTGCTGACCTCGCCACTGAACATCATCGCGCTCAACGGTGCCGACAACGTCCTCCACTTGGCCAGCGCAGTCCTGCTGCTGGGCGTGGGTCTGTCCATGGACAAGTCCGCAACAGCCGTCCGGGCGTAGCCGGCCATGGCTGCCGAGCCAGGAGAGGGATGGGCCGTCCCGGCCGTCCGGCTCTTCGGCGGCTTCGCAGGATTCGGGGCCGGCTCAGTGAACCTCGCCGTTTCCTCAAGCCTCCTCGCGGAGCCGGGAGTGTCCGGCTCCGTCTGGCAGCCAGCCCTGGCGGTCGTCTCCGGCGGCTGGGGAGCGGCCCTGATCCTCTGGACCGTCCTGGCCTTGCACCGCGGACGGATTGTCGGGTCCGGGCGGACCGTGGCGTTCCTGCTGACGGCATCCGGGGCGCACGTGGCGGCCCTTGCCTTCAGCAGCGACACGTCCAGCCTTCACCTCAGCCACCTCGCAGCGCTGCTGCTGACGCTCATGATTGTCGCGTCGGCCGCCTGGCTGAAGGGGCGCCGGCTCCGGGGAATGGACGACGACGGCATGGCGCCCGCCGCTGCCAGGCCGGGCATCCTGCTGCTCACCGCTTTCGCCGGTGCCGTGCTGGTGGCCGGAATCGCGACGCCGGGACTCGCCGCTTCCACAGCGGGCCAGTTTGCGGTGCCGCATGGTCAGCACGGCGGTCCGGCCGTGCCGGCGGGCCACCATCAGCGCTGACGCCCCCGCCTTTGAACGTCGCCCCCAGCTGAGCGTCGCCTGCAGTTGGAACGTCAGAGAGCCCCTGTGCCTTGCGGCACAGGGGCTCTCTGACTGTCAGCCGGTTCCGAAGTCCCGGTTTGCTCCGGACTGTCGGCTTGTTCGGTACTCAGTCATCAATCAGTGGTCCACGGCTTTCTCCGCACCCACACCGGTCAGGGAGCGTACTTCCATCTCGGCCTGCTTGGCCGAGTCCTCGCGCTTCTTGTCCAGCACCGTACCCAGCCAGCCGAGCAGGAACGCCAGCGGGATGGACACAATGCCGGGGTTGCTCAAGGGGAAGAAGGCGAAGTTGGCCCCCGGGATCATGGAGGTCTTCAGGCCGGAAACCACCGGCGAGAAGGCGATCAGGACAATGGCCGAGCCCAGGCCGCCGTACATGCTCCAGACCGCACCCTGGGTGGTGAACCGGCGCCAGAACAGCGAGTAGATGATGGTCGGGAGGTTCGCCGACGCCGCGACGGCAAAGGCGAGCGCTACGAGGAAGGCCACGTTCTGGCCGTTGGCGAAGATACCGCCCAGGATGGCCATCACGCCGATGACCACCACGGTGCGCCGCGCCACCTTGACCTCGGTGTCGGCGTCGGCCTTGCCCTTGGAGATGACGCTGGCGTAGATGTCGTGGGCAAAGGAGGCTGCGGCGGTGATGGTCAACCCGGCCACCACAGCCAGGATGGTGGCGAAGGCTACGGCGGAGATAAAGCCCAGCAGCAGCGGCCCGCCCAGGTGGAAGGCCAGCAGGGGTGCGGCGGAGTTGACGCCGCCGGGGGCTGACTTGATGGTTTCGGCGCCAACCAGTGCAGCGGCTCCGTAGCCCAGCACCAGGGTGAACAGGTAGAAGAGGCCAATCAGCCAGATGGACCACACCACGGACTTCCGGGCTTCCTTGGCCGTGGGCACGGTGTAGAAGCGCATCAGGACGTGGGGCAGGGCAGCCGTTCCCAGGACCAGGGCGAGGCCCAGGGACATAAAGTCCAGCTTGGAGGTCTCGGTCTTGCCGTACTGCAGGCCGGGGTTCAGTACAGCCGGGTTGCCGGCGGTATCAACCGCCGCACCAAGAAGGCTGGAGACGTTGAAGCCGTAGATGGCCAGGACCCAGAAGGTCATGACTGCCGCGCCCGCAATCAGCAGGATCGCCTTGATGATCTGGACCCAGGTGGTGCCCTTCATCCCGCCGATCAGGACGTACATGATCATCAGGGCGCCGACGACGATAATCACCAGTGCCTGTCCGCCCCAGTCGCTGATGCCCAGCAGCAGCGAAATGAGGCTGCCGGCTCCGGCCATCTGCGCGAGCAGGTAGAAGAAGCAGACGGCGAGGGTGGAGATGGCCGCCGCGATGCGGACCGGCCGCTGCTTAAGCCGGAAGGAAAGGACATCGGCCATGGTGAACTTTCCGGTGTTCCGGAGGAGTTCGGCCACAAGCAGGAGCGCCACCAGCCAGGCCACCAGGAACCCGATGGAGTACATAAAGCCGTCATAGCCGTTGATGGCGATGGCGCCGGTGATCCCCAGGAAGGATGCGGCGGACAGGTAATCACCGGCAATGGCCGTTCCGTTCTGGGAACCCGTGAACGAGCGGCCGGCAGCGTAGTAGTCCGCCGCGGTTTTGTTGTTCCGGCTGGCCCGCAGCACAATCACCATGGTGACGGCGACGAACAGCCCGAAGATGCCCATGTTGAGCAGCGTGGTTTCTTTCAGGTCGGCAACGTCTACGGCCGTGGCAATCCCGATCATTTGGTCACTCCACTCAGGATGTTGCCGTCCTTATCAAACTCATGGCCTTCGATTTCGTTGCGGATCTCCGCCGCGATGGGGTCCAGCTTCCGGTTGGAGTAGCTGACGTACCAGCCGGTGATGGCGAACGTGGAGACGAACTGCAGCAGGCCCAGGATCAGGCCGACGTTGATGTTGCCCCACACTTTGGTGGACATAAACTCGACGGCGTAGTCAGCCAGCAGGACATACGCGAAGTACCACAGCAGGAATGCCACGGCCATGGGGAACACAAAGCTGCGGTGACGTTTGCGCAGTTCCTGGAACCGCTCTGTCGACTGGACCTGTTCGAAGTCCACGGACGCCGCTGCGTCCGGAGTGTGGGCATCGTTACCCATCGTTCCTCCTCATTGAGACTTGCCTGGTTCACACGGACCGGCCTGCGGACAGGATGCGGACAATGTGACTGCAATCACTCTGCGCTGCGGTAGTCGCCTATTCCAGAACCATGGCCGGAACGGTCGCTCAACGGTTACGATGCTGCGACTAACGGCACCCGCCGCTACGCTGGGCACCATGCCGGACTCCCCGCTCCTGACCGCCGCCGCAGTTGCGGTGATTGTGCTGGCGATCGCCGTCGTCGTCGGCGTTGGCATCAAGCTGCTCCGATCCTTCCGTGAGCTGGGCACCGACGCCGAGCGCGCGACGTACAACACCCTCCACACTGCATCGAGTGCCGGGCAGCATCTGCGTACGGGCCTCAATCCGGCAGGCGCCGCCAAGGCGAGCCGGCAGCTAAGGAACCTGCTGGGCTGCGATGCGCTGGCCATCACCGATACGGCCGGGGTGCTCGCCTGGGACGGTGCCGCGGAGGAACTGAAGCCCCGGTTGATGGACCTGGCTGCCGACGTCCTGCTCGGCGGCCGGACCGCGGTGCTCCAGCCGCGGGACCTGGGCGCAGGGCCTGCCTCCGGAAGCTTCGCCGCCGTCATCGCTCCGGTCCGTGCGGGCTCACGGGTGGTGGGCGTCGTGGCGGCGTTTGCCCCGGCGGCGGGCGCGGGCCTGGTCCGTGCCACCAGCGAAGTGGCGGACTGGGTGGCCGTCCAGGTGGAGTTGGCTGAGCTGGACGCGTCCCGGACGCTGCTGATGGAAGCCGAGGTGCGGGCGCTGCGTGCCCAGATCAGTCCGCATTTCATCTACAACTCGCTGAACGCCATCGCGTCGTTCATCAACACGGATCCGGAGCGGGCGCGCGAGCTGGTGGTGGAGTTCGCTGATTTTACGAGGTACTCGTTCCGGCGCCACGGTGACTTCACCACGCTGGCGGAGGAACTGCGCTGCATCGACCGGTACCTGCTGCTGGAGCGCGCCCGCTTCGGTGACCGCGTCCAGGTCAGCCTGCGGATCGCGCCTGAAGTCCTGAGCACCGTCATCCCGTTCCTGAGCCTGCAGCCTCTGGTGGAGAACGCCGTCAGGCACGGCCTGGAGGCCAAGGAAGGGGCGGGCCACATCACCATCACGGCCAATGATTCGGGCGCCTATGCGGAAGTGACCATAGAGGACGACGGCGTGGGGATGGACCCTGCCGAGCTCCAGTCGATGCTGGCCGGGCACCACGACGGCGACCACGTGGGGCTGCGCAACGTGGACGCCCGGCTCCGACAGGTTTACGGGGACCAGCACGGCCTGGTGATCGAGACAGCCCCGGGCGAGGGAACGCTGATCACCATGCGCGTGCCCAAGTCCCAGCCCGGCCACGACGCCTGAACCTGGCGGCCTGATCCCAGCCGCCTCCGGCGGCTAATGTAGGACCATGATTAATGTCCTCGTCGCCGACGACGAGCTACCCGCCGTGGAGGAGTTGGCCTATCTCCTTGGCAAGGATGACCGGATCGGGGTCATCCACCGGGCCATTTCGGGCACAGAAGCATTGCGGGCCCTGAACACCGCAACGGTTGACGCCGTCTTCCTGGATATTCACATGCCCGCCGTGTCCGGCCTTGATGTTGCCCGCGCCATCGCGCGCAGCAGCAAACCGCCGGTGGTGGTGTTTGTCACCGCGGACGAGGACTGCGCCCTGGAGGCGTTCGAGCTTGCCGCCGTGGACTACCTCCTTAAGCCCGTCCGGGCCGAGCGGCTGTCCCGGACGGTGGGACGGATCAGCGAGCTACTGCGCGACGGCGGCGGGCCCGCCCCCGAGATGATCACCGTTGACCAGGGCGGCACCACCAGGATGATCAGGCGCGACGACGTCACGTACGTCCAGGCACAGGGCGACTACGCCCGGCTGCACACCGCGGATGCCAGCTATCTCATCCGGGTTCCGCTGGCAGACCTGGAGCAGCAGTGGGCCGAGGCCGGGTTTATCCGGACGCACCGGTCCTACCTCGTGGCGCTGAAGCATGTGCAGTCCATGAAGCTGACGGCGGACAAACCCAGTGTCTCGGTGGCCGGTGCCGGCCTGCCCATCAGCCGCCGCCACCTTCCCACGGTCAGGGAAAAGCTGGAAGCCACCCGCATCCGGCCGCAGGCATGACCCGCGTCCGTGTCACTGCTCCGCGCTCGGCACCCCGGCCGGCCCGGGAGTCGCGCGAGGCGGCGGAGGAATCCGAGGTGGGGCAGGTCTTCGTCCGCTCCCTGATCCGTTCCCAGCTGCGGCTGGCCCTGGTGGTGGCCATCGGCTTTATGCTGATCCTGTCTGCGTTCCCGTTGCTGCTGGCAGCCCTACCGGGACTCGCCGAGACACGGATCGCGGGGATCCCGTTCGACTGGATCCTGCTCGGTGCAGGCATCTACCCCGTCATCGGCCTCAGCGCCTGGTTGTATATCCGGACCGCCACACGGAACGAGGCCCGCTACCGGGACCTCGCCGGGGACGAGTGATGGCCCTATGAATCCCGCGGTTGGTGTGGTGGCGCTTGTTGTTGTTTCGCTGGCAACGGCCGCCATCGGGTTCTACGGTCTGCGGATTTCCCGGACCACCGGCGATTTCTATGTGGCTTCCCGGACCGTCAGGCCATGGTGGAACGCCTCGGCCATCGGCGGGGAGTACCTCTCGGCAGCGAGTTTCCTGGGCGTGGCCGGGCTGATCCTGCTGTCCGGTACCGACGCCCTGTGGTTTCCCGTGGGCTACACCGCCGGCTACCTGATGCTGCTGCTCTTTGTTGCCGCACCGCTGCGCCGGTCCGGCGCCTACACGATCCCGGACTTCACCGAGGCGAGGCTGGATTCGCGCGCAGTCCGCCGTGTGACCAGCGTGGTGGTGGTTGTGGTGGGCTGGCTGTACATTGTGCCTCAGCTCCACGGCGCGGCCTTAACCATCCGGATCACCACCGGGCTGCCGGCCTGGGTAGGCTCCGTGGCCGTGGTGGTTGTGGTGTGCCTGACTGTTGTGGCCGGCGGCATGCGCTCCATTACCTTTGTGCAGGCCTTCCAGTTCTGGCTGAAGCTCACCGCCCTTGCCGTGCCCGTCCTGTTCATCGTGTTCACGCTCGCCGGTGACGGGAGTGCCGCCGTGGCCCCCGCCGTCGTGAATCCCACCGGGCTGGCCCCGGCCGGGCCGTACCAGAACATCTCGCTGCTGGTGGCGCTGCTGTTCGGCACGCTGGGGCTCCCCCACGTCCTGGTCCGCTTCTACACGAATCCGGACGGACACTCGGCACGGCGGACCACGCTGATCGTGCTCGGGCTGCTCTCCGTTTTTTACCTGTTTCCCACCGCCTACGGGCTGGTGGGGCGAATGTTCGCGCCCGAACTCGCCCGGTCAGGGCAGGCGGACGCGGTGGTTCTCCTGCTGCCTGGGCAGCTGATCGGTGGAACCGCGGGCGACCTGCTATCAGCGTTGGTGGTGGCCGGGGCCTTCGCCGCGTTCCTGTCCACCACCTCCGGCTTGGTGGTCTCGCTGGCTGGCGTGATCAGCCAGGACGTCCTGGGCGGCAGCGTGCGGGGATTCCGGCTCGCCGCCGTCGTCTCCGCTGTGGTCCCGCTGGGATTTGCCGTGATGACTGATTCCCTGGCTCTGGCCGGCAGCGTGGGCCTGGTGTTCGCGTTTACCGCCTCCACTGTGTGCCCGGTGCTCCTGCTGGGCATCTGGTGGCGGGGACTTACCGATGCCGGTGCCATTGCCGGAATGGTGACCGGCGGCGTCCTCTGCGGCGGCGCCATGGTGTGGGGAACGGTCCTGGGCGCTTCCGGCACGCCCTTCTGGCTGGCCCAGCCGGCGGCGTGGACGGTTCCCGCCGCCTTCGCCGTGATGGTTCTCGTCTCCCGGGGGACAAAACACCGGATTCCGCGGACCACGAGCCGCGTCATGACCCGGCTGCACACTCCCGAACGGCCGTTGGTGACCGAACGCTGAGTCCCGTGATCAGCTAACGGGCAGTCAGTCGATGGCCGCCATGAGTTCAACCACGCGGTCCAGGAAGGCATCAACCTGGGTCTCTTCGTAACCGTCCTTGCCCACGGCGGGACGGAAGACCATCCGGCGGACATTGTCCACGCTGAGCGGTTTGTCCTCTTCGAGGTAGCCGATCAGGTCGTAGCAAAGATTATCCACGTCCAGGATGTTGTAACTCCGGGCCTTCTTTTTTGACGGGCGCCGGAAGCGCTCACCGTCAGGCCGGTGGAGGCGGCCCCGGAGGATCCCGGAGAGGCTGCCGATCTCCCGCAGCCAGGCATCCTCGCCCTTGGCGGCGATCAGTTCGTCCCGTTCGCGGCGGGCGAAGGCGTCTTCGAGCCGGTCCAGCGCTGCGTCGACGACGGCGGCAGCGTAGCCTCCCTTGACCGGGTCAAAGGAGACGCTCCGGACATCGGCGCTGGTGACGGCGTGGATGGCGGCCTTCGGCGTCTCGAGTGCCACCCTGGCCCGCTGGAGGAACTGGTCCACCTGTTTGGCGTTGTACCCGAATTCGTTGCCCCGCACGCGCTCAAACGACGCGGGGATTTTCCGTTGAAAGTCCAATGCCACTGTTGTTCCTTTGTTGCTTCAGCTGGGTCAGGTTACGAGGTTACGCACCAGTCTATTGGCACTGCCGGCGGTCCGGCGGAGATGGTCCGAGAGGGTCGCGTTAGACGCCCGCAACCAGTGCGAACAGCACAAATGCAACGGGACATGCGAAGACAATGGAGTCCAGGCGGTCCATAACGCCCCCATGTCCGGGCAGGATGCTGCTCATGTCCTTGACCCCGAGTTCACGCTTGACCATCGACTCGGCCAGGTCTCCTGCGGTGGACGCTGCAACGACGCCAACGGCGAGGATCACACCCACCCACCAGGGTTTGCCCAGCAGGAAAATGCTGGCAAGGACGCCGATCAGCATGGCCCCGGCAATGGAGCCGGCGAAGCCTTCCCATGATTTCTTGGGGCTGATCTTCGGGGCCATGGGGTGTTTGCCCAGCGATGCGCCCACGAGGTAGCCGAACGTGTCGTTCGAGACCACCAGCAGCAGCATCACGGCCACCTGCCAGGCCCCGGGCGGCACGGTTCCGCCAGGCCAGAGACCGACCGGGGTGGCGACGCCGACGGCGTGCAGCGGCAACGTGGCGAAACTGATGAAGAACGGGACCCAGCCCAGCGTGAACACGCCGGCAAAGATGCTGTTCGCTGATCCGGCGGGGTTCTCCACTGAACGCCAGAGGAGGACGGCCACGCAGCTCAGGAGCATGGCGAAAAGCAGGCTCTCAAGACCGCCGAGATAGGCGGCGAACGGCATGGCGACTGTACCCACCATGACCGGGACGATGGGCATCCTGGTCCCGTTCGCCTCCAGGGCACGGAAGATCTCCCAGACTCCGAAGACCGCGAACCCGGTGGTAACAGCCACGAATCCGAGCGGAAGGAAAACCAGGCCGCCCAGCACGCCGATCAGCATGGCCAGGCCCACCACAATGGCTGCCGGAAGATTCCGGCCGGCCTTGGGCGTCGGATTGCTCCGCAACTGTTTCCCCCTGGTGCGCGCCCTTTGGGTGGGGGCCTGCTCTGCCTGGCTCATCAGACTTCGAGCAGCTCTGCTTCCTTGCGCTTGAGCAGCTCGTCGATGCCGTCCACGTGCGATTTGGTCAGGCCATCCAGTTCCTTTTCGGCGCGGCTGCCCTCGTCCTCGCCGGCTTCGCCGTCCTTGACGAGCTTGTCCAGCGTTTCCTTGGCCTTGCGCCGGATGTTGCGGATGGAGATCTTCGCGTCCTCGCCCTTGGTCTTGACGATCTTGACGTATTCCTTGCGGCGTTCCTGGGTCAGGTCCGGGATGGTGATCCTGATGACGTTGCCGTCGTTGGAGGGGTTGGCGCCCACCTCGGAATCACTCAGGGCCCGCTCGATGTCGCGCAGTGCGGTCTTATCGAACGGCGTGATGAGGATGGTGCGCGCGTCCGGAATGGCGAAGGAGGCAAGCTGCTGCAGCGGGGTGGGCGAACCGTAGTAGTCCACCAGGACCTTGTTGTAAAGGCCCGGGTTAGCCCGTCCGGTGCGGATCGAGGCGAAGTCTTCCTTGGCTACCTCTACCGCCTTGTCCATCTTCTCTTCGGCTTCGAGCAAGGTTTCTTCGATCACTGTCTCTCCTCAGAAATCAGTGCAGTCCGGGTACCGGTTCCCTGCACAATCTTGGTTCATGGTTCCTGGTTCCATTGTTGCCCGGTTGCGGGCATGGAACCGTGCTCAGATCATCCTAGCTGCAGCTACGGGGTCACCAGGGTACCGAGCTTTTCGCCCAGGATGGCGCGGGTGACGTTCCCTTCGCCTTCCATCCCGAAAACCACCATGGACAGGTTGTTGTCCTTGCACATGGTCATTGCGGTCTGGTCCATGACCCTGATGTCGCGGCGCAGGGCGTCGTCGTAGCTCAGCGTGTCCAGCTTCTCGGCAGTGGGGTCCTTCTTGGGATCCGCAGTGTAGACGGCGTCCACGCCGCTCTTGGCCATCAGGACGACGTCCGCGTGGACCTCCAGGGCGCGCTGGGCGGCCACTGTGTCCGTGGAGAAGTACGGCAGGCCGGCTCCGGCGCCGAAGATGACCACGCGGCCCTTTTCCATGTGGCGGATGGCCCGGCGGGGAATGTACGCCTCGGCGACTTGCCCCATGGTGATGGCGCTCTGGACGCGGGTTTCAACGCCGGCCTGCTCCAGGAAGTCCTGCAGTGCCAGGCAGTTCATGACGGTGCCGAGCATGCCCATGTAGTCGGCGCGCGAGCGGTCCATGCCGCTCTGGGACAGTTCCGCGCCGCGGAAGAAGTTGCCGCCGCCGACGACGATGGCAACTTCCACTTCCGGGACCGCTGCGGCGATCTGCTTGGCGACGTCGCGCACGGTGTCGGGATCAACGCCCAGCTTGCCGCCGCCGAAGACCTCGCCCGACAACTTCAGGAGGACGCGGCGCCTGCTTTTCTCTGGCTGGCTTGAAGAATTGACGGCTTCCATGGGTGCCTTCCCGTTGGTGAACTCTGAAAAAGGTTATCGTGCCCGGTGGCCAAAGGTCTCATCGGACGTTTAGCCATTGCATGCAAAAGGGGCGGCCACCGAAGTGGCCACCCCTTTGCGGATTCGACTAGGAGCCGACGCGGAAACGTGCGAAGGACGTGCCCTTGACGCCGGCCTCTTCGAGGACCTGCGCCACAGACTTCTTGGCGTCCTTGGCGAAAGCCTGGTCAACCAGGACCTCACCCTTGTAGAAGCCCGTAACGCGGCCTTCCACAATCTTGGACATTGCAGCCTCGGGCTTGCCTTCAGCCTTGGCGGTCTCTTCGGCAATGCGACGCTCGGACTCGACCAGGTCGGACGGAACGTCTTCGCGGGTCAGGTAGTTCGGGGACATCGCTGCGATGTGCACTGCAACGTCGTGTGCGGCGGTGGCAGCGGCTTCGCCTTCACCGTCAACAGCGAACAGGACGCCGACCTGGGCCGGGAGATCCTTGGACGTCTTGTGCAGGTAAGCGTCAACAGTGCCGCCCTCAATGCGGGACAGCTTGCGGACAACAACCTTTTCGCCGAGGATTGCGCCTTCTTCGACGACAACCTCGGACAGCGGCTTGCCGTCAACTTCGATGGCCAGGAGGGTGTCGAGGTCGGCGGCGCCGGACTCCACAGCCACGGCCAGGACCTTGTCGGCCAGCTGGATGAACTTGTCAGCCTTGGCGACAAAGTCGGTCTCGCAGTTGACCTCGATCATCACGCCGACGCCGTTGCTGACCTTTGCGGCCACCAGGCCTTCAGCGGTGGAGCGGCCTTCGCGCTTGGTAGCGCCCTTGAGGCCCTTGATGCGGATGATCTCGATGGCCTTTTCGGCGTCACCGTTGGCTTCGTCAAGAGCCTTCTTGACATCCATCATGCCGGCGCCGGTGCGCTCGCGCAGAGCCTTGATATCAGCGGCAGTGTAGTTCGCCATGTGAACCCCTCTGTCTAGAAAATGTATGTGGTGTACGGACCGACAGGACAGCGGCTCACCGGGTGAGCCGCCATCCTGTCAGGTGCTCCGGCGCTGCAGGCAGCGCCCGAGAATCCGGATTTGCTAGTGTTAGTTGTCAGCGTCGGCGGCGGGAGCCTCGGCAGCAGCCGGAGCTTCCTCGGCAACCGGAGCAGCTTCTTCGGCTGCCGGAGCGGCAGCTTCTTCAGCAGCCGGAGCAGCCTCAGCGGCAGGTGCTTCTTCAGTCTTGCTGCCTTCGAGGAGTTCGCGCTCCCACTCAGCCAGCGGCTCTTCCGGAGCTTCCGTGGTGCCCGTGGCGCGGTTGTGGCGGGCGATGAGGCCCTCAGCAACGGCGTCGGCGACAACACGGGTCAGCAGGTTCACGGAGCGGATGGCGTCGTCGTTGCCCGGGATCGGGAAGTCGACTTCGTCAGGATCGCAGTTGGTGTCCAGGATGGCCACAACCGGGATGTTCAGCTTCTTGGCTTCGTCAACGGCCAGGTGTTCCTTCTTGGTGTCCACGATCCAGAGCACGGAAGGTGCCTTGGTGAGGTTGCGGATACCGCCGAGGTTGGTTTCCAGCTTGGTGAGTTCACGGCGAAGGAGCAGCAGTTCCTTCTTGGTGTACGCGGAACCGGCGACGTCGTCGAAGTCGATCTCTTCCAGTTCCTTCATGCGCTGGATGCGCTTGGAAACGGTCTGGAAGTTGGTCAGCATACCGCCGAGCCAGCGCTGGTTCACGTAAGGCTGTCCAACACGGGTAGCCTGCTCAGCGATGGATTCCTGGGCCTGCTTCTTGGTGCCGACGAAGAGTACGGTGCCGCCGTGTGCAACGGTGGCCTTTACGAACTCGTAAGCACGGTCGATGTAGGACAGCGACTGCTGAAGGTCAATGATGTAGATGCCGTTGCGCTCCGTGAAGATGAATCGCTTCATCTTCGGGTTCCAACGGCGGGTCTGGTGTCCAAAGTGGACGCCGCTGTCAAGCAGCTGGCGCATAGTTACGACGGGCATGCCGGCGCTCCTTCCGGCAGGTCATTCATGAGAGAGCCTTTCAGGCCCTCTTACCCTGCCAATAGTTGACGGTTAATTAGCGTGGCCCAAGGCGGGCCGTGCTCCTGGCATCCATTGCGACTCTCATCAGGACCGCGAGGCCCTGACCGCAAGAGACACAATCCTCCTCATACAAAGCCGGGGCTTCAGATTTGGAGGGCTGGATACGCGTAGTCAGTTGCTGCTCCCCCGCATTCCTGAATGAGGCGTGCCGACGCAAGCGTTGAGGGCACAGCAAACTGCTCCACCAAGTGTACAACAGGAGCCAATAGCCGAAGAACAACCCGAGGGCCTTCGACTGGCGTTTTCCACATGGCCAAAGTGCGCACTCCCGCTGAGGGATCCGGCACGCAAAGCTGGGTTTATGAAAGCAATAGTTGCCCTCGCGGCAGTGCTCTTACTGCCGGCCGCGGCGGCTCCAGCGGATACAGCGCCGCGCGCTTCCTGGGAGTGGCCGCTCTCCCCCAGGCCCGCGGTGCTGCGCGCCTTTGACCCGCCGGACAAACCGTGGATGAGCGGGCACCGTGGCGTGGACCTTGAGGCAACGCACGACGGCGTCCCGGTCACCTCGCCGGAGTCCGGCACCGTCAGTTTCGTGGGAGTAGTGGTGGACCGCCCCGTGATCACCATCGATCACGGGGGCGGTCTCCGCAGCAGTTTTGAGCCAGTCGAAAGCCCGCTCACGGCCGGGGCCGTGGTGGCGAAGGGCGAGATGATCGGAACGCTGCAACCCGGGCACTGCGGCGCTCTTGCCTGCGTCCATTGGGGCGTCAGGCAGGGGGACACCTACGTCAATCCGCTGGAATTCGTCACCGACCTCCGCCCGTCCATCCTGCTGCCCCTTGGGCTGGACACTGGCTGACCGCCGAGCGCTGACGGCTGACGGCTGACGGCTGACGGCTCTAGACGATCGCCGAGATCCCGGTGATGGCTCGGCCGGTCACGAGGGTGTTAATCTCGTGGGTTCCCTCATACGAGTAGATGGCTTCAGCGTCGGCAAAGATCTTGGCCATCTCGAAGTCGGTCACGATGCCGTTGCCGCCCAGGAGACTACGGCCGATCGCCACGCTCTCGCGCATCCGGGCGGTGGTAAATGCCTTGGCCAGGGCGGACTGTTCATCCTTGGCCTGGCCGGCATCCTCCAACTGGGAGAGCCGGACCATCATGCCCATGGAGCTCACGGCGTTCCCGAGGATCTGCACCAGCTGGCTTTGGACGAGCTGGAACGACGCGAGCGGGCGGCCGAACTGGTGGCGTTCCACGGCATAGCGGCGGGCCACGTCAAAGGCTGCCAGCTGCTGTCCGACTGCCTGCCAGCCGACGGACAGCCGCGTGACCTTCAAGACCTTGTTGGTGTCGCGGAAGCTGTTGGCGCCCGCCAGCTTGAAGAAGTCCGGAACCACCACGTTCTCCAGGACGATGTCTGCGTTCTGGACGGTCCGAAGGGAGATCTTGTTTTCAATCTTGGTGGCGCTGAAGCCGGGCAGCGCCGTATCCACGAGGAAACCCTTGACCTGGTTGTCGGCGAGGTCCCGGGCGTAGACGACCACCCAATCCGAGAAAGTAGCGTTGCCGATCCAGCGCTTGGCGCCATTGAGGATCCACGTGTCGCCGTTTCGCTGTGCTGTGGTGCGCGTGCCGCCGGCTACGTCGGAACCTCCCAGCGGCTCCGTAAGACCGAACGCGCCGATCTTCTTCAGCGAATAGATATCCGGGAGCCAGGCGTCCTGCTGTTCCTGGGAGGCCAGTGCTTCGATGGAGCCGGTAAACAGTCCGTCGTGCACGCCCATGAAGGTGGCGATGGAGGTATCGGCGCGCGTGGCCTCGGCATGGACCAGGCCGGCAAACAGGTTGGAGTAGCCCTGGCGCCTGACCGGACTCACCAGGTCGATTTCGGCCAGCTTGGGAATGAGCTCCATGGGGAACTCGCCGCGGTTCCAGCAGTCCACGGCAATGGGCCGGACTTCGCGGGCGAGGAAGCCCCGGATCTCGGCGAGCCGGTCCTGCTCCTTGGCGGTGAGAAGCTGCTCGAAGGCGAAGAAGTCGCCGTCGGCGTACGGAAGGTTGTTGATGTCAACAGAGGCTTTGGACATTTGGTTCCCTCGCAAAGATCAGCAGCGCGGACAGGCCAGCCATGGCAGGACAGGCCGGGACTCAGCGGCACGGTAAGTTACTGGTCAGTAACATATCGCAGATTGCGGGAAAACGAAAGAAACCGCGGCCGACGATCTCTCGTCAGCCGCGGTTCCACGATTGTTTGGTTCCTGCGGTGTTGTGCTTGGTAGGGCTACTCGGACTTGAACCGAGGACCTTAGGATTATGAGTCCCGCGCTCTAACCAGCTGAGCTATAGCCCCCTGCCCTTGCCGGCGTGGTCCGCGGAGGACTTCGGCTTCATCAGGGCAAAAACACTCTAGCAAACAGTGGCGGGCATCAGGACCACGCAGTTAGGGCGCCGGGGTCCGGGCAGGCTGGAGCGGGCCACTGCGAGACCAGTGTCAGAGGGCTTTGTCGTCGTAGCTTGCACCCCGGTAGAGGTCCTCGAAGGTCTGCAGTGTGCCCTCGATGCTGTGCGGTTCCACCATCCGCCGGCTTGCCTGGCCCATTGCCGCCCGTTCCTCGGCTGGCAGCTGGAGGATCCGCGTGATCTTGGCTGCGAGGTCGTCGCTGTCGTTGGGTGTGAACAGATAGCCGTTCTCGCCGTCGCGCACCAGGTGCGGCAGGGCCATGGCATCCGCCAACAGGACGGGCGTGGAGGCAGACATCGCCTCCAGGGTCACCAGGGACTGAAGCTCGGCGGTCCCTGGCATGCAGAAAAGATCCGCCTTGATGTAGGCCTCCCGGAGGTCCTCATCGCTGGCCAGTCCCAGGAATTTCACCCGCTCCCCCAGTCCGAGCCGTTCCGCATGCGCTTCAAGAGCCGCGCGGACTTCGCCGCCGCCCACAATTTCCAGGTGGACGTTGAGCTCTGCGGGCGTCTTGGACACGGCATTGATGAGCACGTCCACGTGCTTTTCCTCGGCCAGGCGCCCCACAAACACCACTGTTGGGTGGGCGTTTGGTTCGATCACTTCGCCGGGCTGCAGCTCATAGGCTGCGGAGTCAATGCCGTTGGAGAGTGGCAGTACCTTGTGCAGGAAAGCGTGCTGGTGCATGGCCTTGGCGGCCAGGGGTGTGGGCGTGGTGACGACGTCGGCCTGGCCCATGACCTTGCCCATGTCCTTCCAGGAGATCTTGCCGATGATGTCCTTGAACCACTGCGGGAACGGCAGGAACGGGTTCAGGTTCTCCGGCATGAAGTGGTTGGTGGCCACGATCCTGATGCCCCGCTTCGCCGCTTCGTAGAGGACGTGCTCGCCGATCATGTAGTGGCTTTGGATGTGCACCACATCGGGCTTGATCCGATCGAAAAGGAGGCCGATCTCCTTCTTGATTTCCCAGGGGAAGCAGATACGGAAGTAATCGTGGGTGAAGACCCCGTGGGAACGGAGCCGGTGCACGGTGGCCTCGGAGCGGAACTCGGTGAAGCTCGCGCCGTCGTCCGCACGGCAAGCCAGCACATGCACGTTGTGGCCGCGTCCGCTCATGCCGTTGGCCAGACGGTAGCTGAACTGCGCGGCCCCGTTGATGTGGGGCGGGTACGTATCAGCGGCAATCAGGATGGTCAGGGGAGGCTGGTCAGAGGGCGTTGTCACGTGAAGAGCTCCTGAAGGTCACGGCACGGGCAGCTGTCGCTGGCCGCACCGGTTGGCCGCCGGCACGGTAGCGCGGGGCCTCTTGGAATCGGCTGGTCATGAAAGTGCGCGAGTTGGGTAACAAGCTAGTGGGACGCCCTGCCCGCCGCCTTCCGCGCATCTTTCCTGCGCTTGGTGACCTCGGGATGGTGCCTGGAAAGGGCGATCACCCCCACGATAGCAAGGGAAGCAGCCGTAGCCATGGCAATCGCCATCACGGCGTGGACGTCCGGGCGCAGCTCGCCCAGGATCACGATGCCGATGGCGATGCCCACGATCGGGTCGATGACTGTCAGCCCGGCGATGACAAGGTCCGGCGGACCGCCCGAGTAGGCGCTCTGCACAAACCAGGAACCCAGGCCGCCGGCCGCCGCGATGGCCACCACCGAATACCACTGGACATTAAGCAGCGCCAGCCCATTCGGGTCCAGCAGGTGTTTGCCTATGATGCGCGTCAGCACCGCGACAAAGCCGAACAGGACACCGGCGCCGAGGATGTAGACAAACGCGCTCATCCGGTGCCGGAACATGACCGCCAGGGTGCCGAACACGCCGACCGCCAGTGCCAGGAGCAGCACAATGGTGAGCTCGTCCTCCTGGCTCACATGGTGGTTCTCCTGCGTCACGTTGACGGCGAGCAGGACAAAGAGTGCGGAGCCGGTCACGCAGGCGGCGATGGACACCATGGTTGCCCGGTTGATGGTGATGTCCTGGTCGCGGGCGTTCACCACGGTGGTAATGACCAGCGCGATGGCGCCGATCGGCTGCACCACCGTCAGCGGCGCGGAGACCAGGGCCACCGCGTTCATTCCCATCCCGAGGCACAGCAGGAGAAGTCCCAGCACCCACCGCGGATTGCGGAGCAGGCGGAGGAAGCCGTTTGAACTCAGCGCCAGCCCGCCGGTGTCGGCTTTGACGGCACTCCCCTGCTTCTGCGCACCCAGGGCAAGGCAGAATGCCCCAAGCACCGCCAGCAGGACCGCCACCCACACCATCAGGCGGTGCCGCCGTCGTGATGGGACTGCTGACGGCCCTTCCGCAGTATGGCCCAGAAATAGTTGTACGCGGCAATCCAGTGGCCGGTGAGCCCAAGTCCCAGCACGATCCAGGCTGCAATGTACAGCGGCCCGGCAAACGGGGTGTCCAATCGCGACAGGACGAGCAGGGGTGTGCCCAGGAGCAGGAGTCCGGTGCGGACTTTGCCCACACGGCTCACTGGCAGGTCCGGATGGCCCCGGAAGTAGGAGAGCGTCAGCACCAGGAGCACGGCGTCAGGCACCAGGAGTGCGGCCAGGTACAGCCAATGGACGACGCCGGCAATCACCAGGGTGACCGCCACCGCGATCAGGGCAAGCCGGTCAGCCAGCGGATCCATGACGCGGCCGAGCTTGGACGCCTGGTCGAAGCGGCGGGCCACGTAGCCATCAATCCAGTCGGTTCCCGCCATGACCACCAGGACCACAACGGCGGTCCCATATTCCTTCTGGGCCAGCACGAGCCAGACAAAAAGTGGTACGCCCATAAAGCGCAGCACTGTGAGGGCGTTGGGGATGGTGAAGACGCGGTCGTGGTCAACCTGGGGGCGGCCGGGCCGCGCACCAGCGCCGATGAACCTCAATCCGTCCCCCTTCCTTAGAGCCCAGTGTGACTTCAGAGCCCAGTGTGACGTGTTGTGTTGTTAGGGGTTCCGCAGCAGCCTGCGCAGGAGCACCACAAAGATCGTTGCGGAGGCTGCAAGTGCGGCAAGGGGCTTCCAGCGGAGGCCGGCGCCGTCCGGGGATCCGGAGAAGTCAGCGTACTTTTGGCTGGCCTTGGCAGCGCCATGTTCAACGGCAGCCTTGCCCTCCCCCAGTTTTTCCTTGGCAGCGCCCAGCAGGAACATGGCCTGCGGCTTGATGTCGAGCTCGGTATCCAGTTCGTCGCGGACCTGGGCCAGGTGACGCCGGCGCTGTTCCAGGCGGCGGTGAAGCTCGGGCTCGGACGCCTGCGGGAACTCTTTTTTGTGCGCCTCGGCCTTGGCTTCCTTCTCGGCCTTGGCCTTCGCGGCAGCTTCGTCCTTGGCAGCCTTGGCGGCCTTGGACTCCGGGCTGGCCGGATCGAGCAGCGCGGGGTTGAAGTCCGAGCCTTCCTTGACGATGCCGAGATCGTGTTTGATGCCGCGGATGGTCTCGGCCGGGACCAGGGGCATGGCCTGCTTGAATTTGCGGACGCCGATCAGGCCGCCGATGAGGGCAATAACCAGAAACAGGGCGCAGACGAGCAGCGCGGCGAGCCACGCCGGCATGATGTTGGCCAGGCCCATAATTGCGGCCACGATCAGGCCAACCACCAGGAAAGCCACAAAAATAAGCGCAACGGCGAAGAAGGCGGCGGCGACACCTACCTGGATGCCCTTGCGCTTGAGCTCGATCTTGGCGAAGGCGATTTCATCGTTGAGTTGGCGAGGGGCCAGACGGAAAAGAAGTTTCAGCGTCCTGGGCAGCGCGGTGATCCGCAATCCCTGGCTGGTGCGCCCGGTGTGACGTCCGCTCATCGGTTCCCGCCTAACTTGTTGCGTAGTCTGCTGCCTGGTCGGTTCGGCATCCGTGTGCTGTGGGAGCCCGCGGCAGCACGGTCCCGCCCCCAAAACTATCATTCAGGTTCAGGGCAAACTTCCGGGTTGGCCGCACGGCGCGCCTGCAACCCCGGAAAGATGGAACTTCCGGGCCTAGGATTGATCTCCGTGACCATTCATTCGAATCCGGGCGATTCGCTGACCCGCCGCCGGAAACTGTTGTACATCCTCCTCCTCGGCGCCCTCACCGCGTTGGGTCCGTTCACGATCGACCTGTACCTGCCTGCGTTTCCGGCACTGGAAGCGAGCCTTGGGGTCACCGAGGCCCAGGTCCAGCTGACCCTGGCCGGCACCACCGTGGGCTTTGCCCTCGGCCAGCTGGTGGTGGGCCCCTTCAGCGACAAGTTCGGCCGGCGGCTCCCGCTGATCCTGGCCACCGCCCTGCACATCGCCTCCTCCGTGGGAGCAGCCCTGTCCACCGATATTTCCACGCTGGGCCTCTTCCGCGTCCTCATGGGCGTGGGGGCTGCAGGCGGTGGTGTGGTGGCCATGGCAATGGTGCGGGACCTGTTCTCCGGCTATAACATGGTCCGGATGTTCTCGCGCATGGCCCTGGTGAACGGGCTGGCACCGATCATGGCCCCGGTGATCGGATCGCAGCTGCTCCTGGTGATGCCCTGGCCGGGTATCTTCGTGTTCCTTGCCGGCTACGGCACCGTGGTGATCATCGCATCGCTCTTCCTGGTCCGCGAAACATTGCCACCCGAGAAGCGCGGCCTGACCGGCATGACCGCCGGCCAGCGCTACAAGGTTCTTTTCACGGACCGGATCTTCGTGGGCCTGCTGGTGGTGGGCGGCATGAACTTCGCCGGCCTCTTCACCTACCTGTCCGCGTCGCCATTCCTGTTCCAGGACATTTTCGGGTTCTCGCCGCAGGAATATGGCCTGCTGTTCGGCATCAATTCCCTGGGCATTGTGGCGGGCGTCCAGATCAGCTCCAGGCTTATCCGTACTGTCCCGCCGCAATGGATCCTTGCCTGTTCCACAGCCTGGATGTTCCTTATGGCCCTGCTGATCGTGGTCTTTGACCAGGCCGGCTTGGGGCTCTGGGGCGTGATGGTTCCGCTCTGGTTCTACATCATGGGCACAGGCTTTACGTTCCCCTGCGTGCAGGTGCTGGCGCTGAGCAGCCACGGGGCACAGGCCGGGACGGCCGCGTCCCTCCTGGGTGCCGCGACCTTCCTGATGGCCGGCCTGGTTTCACCGGTCGTGGGGTGGCTGGGCATCACCAGCTCCACTCCCATGGGCGCCGTGCAGGCCGCGTGCATACTGCTGGCGATAGCGGGCCTCTGGCTGGTCGTCAGGCCACGCACCGTGCCGTCGATCCACTGAACCCCGTCGATCCAAATGATGAAACGCATAAAACGCAAACCGCACCGCAACCCCCGGGGACTGTTCCTCGGGGCGGTGCTGGGCGCCGTCGCCGGTTACTTCCTTGGGCGCGTGTTCGGCAGTGGCGCCATCGGCATCATCCTCGGCGCGCTGGTAGGTGCTGCCCTGTTGTACCGGGTCAACCCGGGCCCCTGGAACCGCCCGTAGCTGCAGGGACCTGACGCCAAACTTCGCGTCACCGACGAGGGGGCCCTCCCCTGCCGCCCGGGAGCTTTCCCACGATAAAATGAATCCGTGCCCAGCTGGCAGTTCTCCTCGCCGCTTCCGGCCACATGGCAACGTTGCGACTCAGGCATATTGCCCATGTGGTGGGACCGGCTGTGCGCCCAAACCGGCCAGCAGTCCGCAGCCCTCTATGCTGCCGGACTTTTCACGGACGACCGACGGCGGCCGATCGCGCAGTGGTTCAACGCGGCCTTCAACGCCGCCCTCCTGGTGGCCCCGGAGACCTCGCCTGAGTGGCCTGTGCAGCGCTTCGGCATCTTCTACGCACCGCCGGCCTCCGGCTTCGTCCGGGTGTACTCAGCACCCCATGAATGGCATCCGCGGGAGCCCCGCAAGTTCCCCACCGAGCAGGACGCCTTCCACGCGGCCATCGCCGAGGCTGAGCGGTTCCTGCAGGTGGAAATGGACTTTGTGTGAATGCAAAAGATCCCCGCCCTCACTGAGAGGACGGGGATCTTTTGTTTGTTTGCTCCTCCTGCTGGACTTGAACCAGCAACCCTTCGATTAACAGTCGAATGCTCTGCCAATTGAGCTAAGGAGGAATGAAGCAGGTATGACCTTAGCAAAGGTTTCCCGGGAATGGGAAATCGGCGGCGGTGCACCACGAAATACCCTCCCTGGGTATAAAAAAATCCCCGTTCCGGAGACCCGGAACGGGGATTGTGCGCTCCTCCTGCTGGACTTGAACCAGCAACCCTTCGATTAACAGTCGAATGCTCTGCCAATTGAGCTAAGGAGGAATGAAGCGGGTACCAGCCTAACAAAGACACCGGCTGGAAGCGAAATCAGGAGTGAAATCGGCGCGTTTCAGGCGTCCGAGCGCAGTGCCCGGCGTTCCATTTCGAGCATCATCAGTTCCCTGTTGAGCCGCTGGAAATCCTCCGGGTTCGCTGCCGGATCCAGCCGTTGCAGCTGGCCCATCTTGTCCGCCTTGACCCGCGTGATCTGGAGCTCGAACAGCCGGGACAGAATGTCCTTGCAGTACTTCTGGACGGCTTCCGCGGTGCTCGCGGGAAGCGGCACCACAGAAAGCTCGGACACGAGCGGCCGGAGGGGTTCCGGGACTTCGTGCATCACTTGTTCCACCCAGCGCAGGGGCTCACCGATCAATCCGGGACCGGAGGCGCGCATGGCGTCATGGACAACCTGGAACGCCGGCGTGACGAAGCGTGCGGCCGCGAAGCGCTCCCAGATGCCGCCGCCCAGGAGGGCGGACTCCTGCAGCGCCACTTCCAGCGCCTGACGCTCCATGGAGGCCACGGGGTCCCGCGGGTCGGGCCGCTGGTAGGAAGGGACAGCGCCCGACGTCGGCCCGGCAGCCACGCCGGGCCCGCCCGCCTGAGCGGAACCCGACTGCACGGCCCCCGACTGGGCGGACGCCATCTGGCCCGGGGCACCGGCGAGCGTCCCCGGTGCAGCCGGCCCGCCCGGGGCGGCACGCTTCATGGCGACGCCCACAGCCCGGCTGACGTCTTCAACCGAGATGCCGAGCCAGCCGGCCAGTTCCCGGGCATACTCGGGCCTGATGGCTGCGTCGCGGATCTGGGCCACCACCGGAGCGGATTCCCGCAGCGCGGCCACCCGGCCCTCCACGGTGTCCAGGTTGTGGCGCCTGAGCGTGGCTTTGATGGCAAACTCGAACAGCGGCCGGCGGGTGGCGATCAGGTCCCGCACGGCGGCGTCGCCCCTGCTTTGGCGCAGGTCGCAGGGGTCGGCGCCGGTGGGCTCCACCGCCACATAGGTCTGGGCGGTAAAGCGCTGGTCTTCCTCGAAGGCGCGCAGTGCCGCCTTCTGCCCGGCGGCGTCACCGTCAAAAGTGAAGATGACCTCTCCCCCGGTGCCGTCGTCGGACAGCAGGCGGCGGGCGATCTTGATGTGCTCGGTGCCGAATGCCGTGCCGCAGGTGGCCACCGCCGTCGGAATTCCCGCCAGGTGGCAGGCCATCACGTCGGTGTATCCCTCCACCACCACGAGCTGGCGGTCTTTGGCGATGCTGCGCTTGGCGAGGTCGATCCCGTAGAGCACCTGGGACTTCTTGTAGAGCGTGGTTTCGGGGGTATTGAGGTATTTGGGGCCCTGGTCGTCCTCATACAGCTTGCGGGCGCCGAAGCCGATGGTGTCGCCGGCGATGTCGCGGATGGGCCAGATGAGCCTGCCACGGAACCGGTCGTAGATGCCCCGGTTGCCTTCGGAGAACATCCCCGTCAGCTTCAGCTCCTGGTCCGTGAAGCCGCGGCCGCGGAGGTGTTTCAGCAGCGCGTCCCAGCCCTGCGGTGCGTAGCCCACGCCGAACTGCTCCGAGGCGGCGCGGTCGAAGCCACGGCCGAACAGGAAGTTCCGGCCTTCGGCGGCTCCGGGCGTCAGCAGCTGGGCGCGGAAGAACTCATCGGCGATTTTGTGGGCATCCAGGAGGCGCTGGCGCTTGCCCACTTCCTCACGGTTGGGGCCGGTGCCGCCGTCTTCGTAGCGCAGTTCGTACCCGATGCGGGCAGCCAGCTTTTCCACTGCCTCGTGGAATGAGGTGTGGTCCTGTTTCTGCACAAAGGCGATGACGTCCCCGTCTTCGCCGCACCCGAAGCAGTGGTACCTGCCCACCTGGGGGCGCACGGTGAACGACGGCGACCGCTCGTCGTGGAAGGGGCACAGGCCCTTGTAGGTCCCCAGCCCGGCACCCTTGAGCGTGACGTAGCCGTCAACCACTTCCTTGATGTCCGTGCGCTGGCGTACTTCGTCTATGTCTTCACGTTTGATCAGGCCAGCCACAGAGCCATCCTAGTCCCGGGGCACGACAGTGAAGGCCGCCCTATGGCGTCTGTCACCACAGCGACGGCAGGCTCCCCACGAGCCGTTCGTACATAGCCAGCGCCGAGCCGTCTGTCAGCGACGCCACCTGGTCGATGACCACCCTGAGCCGTGCGCCGTCGTCGGGCGCGTCCCGCCAGTCGGCCGCGAACATTGGCTCCAGGTGGCGGTCGCCCGTAGCGTTCAGGGCGGTGACCAGGGCGTGCAGCACCTCGCGCTGGCGCTCGTAGATGGGCTGGCGGTGTTCGGTGGTCATCACAAACGTGGTGGCCAGGCCCTTCATCACCGCGATCTCCATGACCGTCTCGTCCGGGACCATCAGCTCAGCGCTGTACCGGGTGAGGTTTGCCGGGCCGTAGACGGCACGCGTGGCCTCCAGGGCGCTCTGGCAGAACCGGCCGATCAACTGGCTGGTCATGTCCTTCAGGGCGGCCATGGACTTGCGGCTGCCGTCGGCCTCGCGGACCCAGACGTCGGTGGCTTCCAACCGGGCCAGGGCGGCATCGATGGCGGCGGGGTCGTTGTGCGGGAGGTACCACTGCTTGGCGTAGCCCACCACACGGGCCCGGTGGTCCGGGTTGTCCATCCAGCGCAGCTGGAAGTGCCCGGCCACGATCGCGTCCTCGACGTCGTGCACGGAATAGGAAATGTCGTCGGCCAGGTCCATAACCTGCGCTTCCAGGCACGAGCGGCGTTCCGGCGCACCCTCCCTGATCCAGTTGAAGATGGGCAGATCGTCCTCGTAGGCGCCGAACTTGCTGGTGCGCTGGCCGTGGATGACCGGCGCGTTCAGCGCGGACCAAGGGTATTTCGCCGCCGCATCCAGGCTGGCCCTCGTGAGATTCAGGCCGGCCGGGCGCCCGTCGGTGGCCAGGACCTTGGGCTCCAGCCGGGTGAGGAGCCGGAGGGTCTGGGCGTTGCCTTCGAAGCCGCCGATGGCATGGGCCACCTCGTTCAGGGCGGACTCGCCGTTGTGCCCGAAGGGCGGGTGCCCCAGGTCATGGCTCAGGCAGGCGGTGTCCACCACGTCCGGGTCGCAGCCCAGGGCGCGGCCCAGTTCCCGTCCCACCTGGGCAACCTCGAGGCTGTGGGTCAGGCGGGTGCGGACGAAGTCGTCGGTGTCCGGGGCAACTACCTGCGTTTTCGCGCCGAGGCGGCGCAGGGCGGAAGAGTGCAGCACACGGGCGCGGTCCCGCTCAAAGTCGGAGCGGTAGTTGTTTTTGGGCGGTTCCTCCACCCAGCGGGCGGAATCGTGGGCCTCGTAGCCCGGCAGGGCCTGTGCCGTGGTGCGCGTCTCAGCCACCGGAAACATCCAGCTCCGCGGCGGAGATGTCCTGGGACTGAGCGGCGTTCAGCGCACGGGATTCCAGCCAGTCCTTGGGCAGCGCCGGCTTTTTGGGCGATCCTGCCCGGCCGCGCGGGCCTTCGGCATCCACGCCGGGGTACGGCGAGCCCAGGTCCAGCTGGTCCAGCGTGTCGCGCAGCACCTCCAGGCTGGTCACCATGGCCAGTTTGGTCCGCAGTTCACTGCCCACCACATAGCCCTTGAAATACCAGGCCATGTGCTTGCGGATCTCCCGGAGCGCTTTGCCTTCATCGTTGCCGAAGGTCTCGACCATCAGCTCAGCATGGCGGTACACCCCTTCCGCGACCTGGCGCAGGGCCGGCTTGTGCCGCGCGTCGCTTCCCTCGAAGGCCGCCATCAGGTCGCCGAACAGCCACGGGCGGCCCTGGCAGCCACGGCCCACCACCACGCCGTCGACGCCGGTTTCGCGGACCATCCGGACGGCATCTTCCGCAGACCAGATATCGCCGTTACCCAGGACGGGAATATCCGGCAGCGCCTCGCGCAGGCGGGCGATTGCGGTCCAGTCGGCCTGGCCGGAGTAGAACTGCGCAGCGGTGCGGCCGTGAAGAGCGACGGCGGCGACCCCGGCATCGCGGGCGATCCGGCCGGCGTCGAGGTACGTCAGGTGGTCATCGTCGATGCCCTTGCGCATCTTGATGGTGAGCGGGACATTGCCCTTGGACGCTTCCTTGACCGCGGTCTGGACGATCAACGTGAAGAGGTCGGTCTTCCAGGGCAGGGCGGAGCCGCCGCCGCGCCGGGTCACCTTGGGAACGGGGCAGCCGAAGTTCAGGTCGATGTGGTCCGCACGGTCCTCTTCAACCAGCATGCGCACTGCCTGGCCCACCGTAACGGGGTCCACGCCGTACAGCTGGACGGAGCGGACTTTTTCGTCGTCGTCGTGGGAGATGATGCGCAATGATTCGGGCGTGCGTTCAACGAGGGCGCGCGAGGTGACCATCTCCGCCACGTACAGGCCGCCGCCGTATTCACGGCACAAGCGACGAAAAGCGGAGTTGGTGATGCCCGCCATCGGTGCCAGGATCACGGGGGTGTCCACCGTGATGGGGCCCAGCTTCAGGGGCGGGAGTTCCAGCTTGGGGGCGGGAGGCGTTGCGGTAACAGTCACTTGTCCATTGTCGCAAAGGCGGGCAAATCGGCGCGCCGGGCCCATTTGGGGTCTCCTGGCGTCGGTCAGCTGCCCGTTCAGCCGCGGTCTGCCCGGCGCCCCCTCCGGGTGGTGGCAGGATCGGCGGAATCTTCCGTGGACTGCCGTGACCGCCTCTCGAACGCAGCCGCCGCGAGCGCACCGGTATCGTCGACGTCGTCCGCGTTGATGGCGGCGGCGCCCGAGGTGCCGTCGGGGCGGCGGTCTTCGTCCGGGACGCCGATGGCGGACTGTCCGGCCGTCCGGACGCCGGTGGCCTTGACCACCAGCACAGCGATGAGGGTGGTCACGGGGATGGCGAGGACCAGGCCTATGGAGCCGACGAGGGTGCGGATGACTTCCTCGGAAAGCTCGGCGCTGGTCAGGGTGTCCCCCAGCGGCCGGTTGTACAGCATCACGATGATCAGGATGGGCAGGGCTGCGCCGGCGTAGGCGAACGCGATGGTGTACACCGTGGAGGCGATATGGTCCCGGCCGATCCGCATGGCCGAGGTGAAGAGTTTGCGGGCGCTGGTGCCGGGGGCCAACTCGTAGAGTTCCCAAACGGCGGAGGACTGCGTGATGGTGACATCGTTCAGGACACCGAGTCCGGAGATGATGAGGCCGCACAGGATCACCCCGGAAATGGAGATGTTGGCCGAGGTATTGATCAGGGTGGTGGCGTCATGGCTGCCAACTCCGGCGAGGTTGGCGGCGTCGGTGGCCCAGGCCGCGAGAAGCGCCGTGATGGCCAGGCCGAACATGGTGCCCAGCAGCGCCGTGGATGTCCGCGCGGAGAAGCCGTGGGCAAAATACAGGACCCCGATCATGATCACCGTTGATCCCACCAGGGCCAGCAGCAGCGGAGGTTTGCCCTCCACCAGCCCGGGCAGCATAAAGCCGGCAAGGACGAAATACGCGCCCACCAGCCCCAGGAGTGCCCGGAATCCACGCCAGCGCGCCACCGCGATGACCACCAGGGCATAGAGGAGCGCCAGTATCACGATGGGCAGGGTCCGGACGAAGTCAACAAAGATGTAGCTCGGGGACCCCTGCGACGCCGAGGCGCCCTGGGCGTTGGAAAGGTTCAGGTACCTGATCTGGTCACCCGGTTTTACGCCGTGTGATTTCGCCACATCCGGACTGATCACCACTTTGACGGGGCTGCCGCCCTGGTCCGGTTCAGTAAAGGCAAACATGCAGTCGGAGCCGGCGGGGGCGGGCTGGCCGCTGGTGTCCGAGGATTGGCCAGGGGCGGTGGAGCCCTGCATGCAGCTTTCTTCCACGACGCTCTGGATCTTGCCCGTATCGAACGTGACGCCGGGCGCCGCCGAATAGGGGCTGGCAAGGGAGATGCCGTCCTTGGACCCGGACGGCCACAGCATGGCCATGCCCGCCAGGGTCAGAAGCGTCAGCGGCACCAGCACGGCGGCCAGGATGCGGTTTGCCTTCCGGCGGGCAGCAATCGCCTGGGCCGTCGGCTCCGAATGATCTGTTGAAACGTGGGTGTGACCGGAGCCCATCAGCAGTTGAACCTCATACCTTGAACTCTACGTCCGGCGCCTTAAGGTTGGTAAATGGCAGGAACCGGGAGGAACCACGCGTGACGGACCGCAGGACTGAATTCCACACCAACGAACCTGCCGCGAGGCGGGAGGCGGCACTCATTGTGCTGGCGGCCTCCGGAACAACGCGGGGCGTGGCACTGGTCCTGCACGGGGGCAAGGCACACAGCTATGAGCCGGTGGAGGCCCGCCACCTGAGCCCGCTGCGCATGGTCACGTTCGCTCGTCACCTGCACCACGCCGGCAAGGACCACGGGCTGGCGGTGTGGTCCCTGCGGAACAGCGTGCGTGGCTGGAACGGGCCGGACAGGTCCGCGCTTCAGGATGCCCGCTGGGCCCTCCAGCAAATCAGTGCGCAGCACCCTGGAGTTCCCGTGTATCTGGTGGGGCACTCCATGGGCGGCCTCACCGCCGTGAGTGCCGCGGACGATCCGCAGGTGGACGCCGTGGTGGCGCTGGCCCCGTGGCTCAGCCCGGAGACGCCCGCCACCCCGCTCACCGGACGCAGGGTCCTGATTGTCCACGGCACGGGAGACCATATGACCAGCCCGTCCCAGTCCTTGGCGTTTGCGCGCCGAGCCACCGGGACAGCAGCTTCCATGCAGTATGTTTCGCTGCACGGTGCCGGGCATTTTATGGTGCGCCGCGGCCGGCTGTGGCACACGCTGGCCACCGGTTTTGTGATGAAGGCTTTCGCCGAGCGCACGCGGTTCACACACCAGGCCTCGAGCAAGCTGGCTGAACTGGTGCCCGGGTCCGCCGCTGAGGTGGCCTTGTGAGCCCTTTTCCCTGGCCGGCGTTCGCGGCGTCGTTGCCCTGGACAGTACTGGCGGTCCTGGCGGTCCTGGCGCTGACGTTTGGTGCGGCCGTGCGGCAGGGCCGGCACTCGGTGATGGACGTCGCGTGGGGCCCCGGCTTCGTCGCGGTGGCCGTAGTGTCCTGGTTCCTGTCGGCCGGATCGGGCGATGACACCCGCCGCCTGGCGCTGCTTCTCCTGACGGCCGTTTGGGGGTTGCGGCTCGGAGTCCACATTGGCTGGCGGGCGCGCGACGGACACGAAGACCCGCGCTACAAGGCCTTGCTGGACCCTGCGCCCGGATCCAGGAACGCCTATGCACTCCGCCGTGTCTACCTCCCGCAAGGCGTTGTCATGTTCTTTGTGTCCCTGACGCTGCAGGTGGGGATGTTCGCCACCGGCGCTGTGGGATGGGTCGCCGCGCTCGGCGTCCTGCTGTGGGTGACGGGGTTAGTATTCGAGACCGTGGGCGACTGGCAGTTGGCCCGGTTCAAGAAAGATCCGTCCCGCCGCGGCACGGTGCTGGATGCCGGGTTGTGGCGGTACACCCGGCATCCCAACTATTTCGGCGATGCGGCCATCTGGACGGGGCTGTTCCTTATTGCCGCAGACTCCTGGCCGGGCATCCTGACGGTCCTGTCACCGGCACTGATGGTGTGGACGCTCGCCGGGAAAACCGGAAAGCCCTTGACGGAAAAAGCGATGTCCGGCCGCCCCGGCTACCGGCAATACGTTGAGGCAACCAGCGGCTTCATCCCGTGGCCGCCCAAACGCCGGTAACCTCCCCCGCAGGGTTGAGGCGTCCTCTTGTTCAGGCAGGCTTGATGTTCTGGTTGACATGGAACAAGTTGCCCGGATCGTATTTGCCCTTCACTGCCACCAGCCGCTCGTAGTTGGCACCGTAGTTCTCAGCCACGCGGCCCTGGTCCTCCGCATCCATGAAGTTGACGTAGCCGCCGACCGCCGAATAAGGACGGAGCGCCTCGGCGTAGCCGCGGGCCCAGGCAATGTTGGCTTCGTTGTCGGCCGGGTCCATCCATTGTGCGGCGATGACGGGCGAGTACTTCATGCCACGGTTCGCGAAGGCAGTCTCCGCCGCTCCTACGCGGGCCACGGCGCCATCAATCGGGTAGACGTGCACGGCAGTGTTGACGCTGGTGACCGTTGCGCCGAACTCGGCGTGCGCCCCGATGGCGCCATCGTTGAGCTCCCGCAGGAAGTTGGCCTTCCAATAGCCCTGCATGCCCTTCGGATTAAGCCCATCGAAGGCCACGTTCAGGGCCGGATACGGCATCGGCGTGACGAGCGATCCTGCTACGGGCGCGATATCCAGGAACGGCTGCCACCGTGATGCACCCTCAGCCATGTCTCCTGTCCACATGCCCACCACTACGCATACGGGCTTGCCGTGCCATTCTTCCGGCAGGAACGGGACCGGCGGACCTTGGTGGAAACCAAGGAAGGCGCCGAATTCCTCCGGAGCAGAGTCCATGTAGTCGCGGTAAAACCTCGCCACGGTTTCCGTGTGCTCGGCGCCGAAAATGACGATGCCCACATGGACCATGTCCACTGGGTGAAGCTTGTATTCCAGCGAGGTCACCACGCCGAAGTTCCCGCCGCCTCCCCGCAAGGCCCAGAACAGGTCTTCGTTCCGGTCCTTGCTGGCTGTCAGGAACTTGCCGTCGGCAGTGACCACGTCGGCCGAGACCAGGTTGTCGCAGGAGAGCCCATACTTCCGGGCGAGGTAGCCGATGCCGCCACCCAAGGTGAGTCCGGCCACGCCAGTGGAACCCACGATGCCGCCGGTGGTGGCCAGGCCGAATGCGTGCGTGGCGTGGTTGAAGTCGGCCCACGTGGCGCCGGCCTCCGCGCGGGCTGTCCGGGCGTCGGGGTCAACCCGCACGCCGGTGCGGTTGACGAAGTCGATCACCAAGGCGTCGTCCCAGGTGCCAAAGCCGGGCGCGCTGTGCCCGCCGCCCCGGATGGCCAGTGGCATGGAGTTGTCGCGGGCAAAATTGACGCTTGCGATGACGTCGGCCACTTGCGCAACCCGGACTATGCCGGCCGGGCGTTTGTCGATCATCCCGTTGAAGACCGCCCGGGCGTCATCATAGTCCGGATCTTCCGGGGTGACAAGCTGTCCTCGCAGCTGTTCGCGCAGCCCATCGAGTGCGATTCCGTTCATTTGTTCCACCGCCGATTCTCTCGTCGAGACCGGTTCCGGACAGCCGTTTTCAGCCCCAGCCGGCTTGGCTCGCCGGGCTCTTACCTTAGTAAGGACTACTCCTTGGCGTGTGCGCCGTCAAGGACTGCCGGACGTGGCCGCCCAAACGCCGGTAATCCCCCAACTGACTCGCAGTTAACGTCGCCATTACGCCATTTTGCCATTTCGCGTTTTGAGAGCGTTAACTGCGAGTCAGTTGGGTACGGGGGTCAGTCCGAGACGATCAGCGTTTCGGCACCGGCCTGGCGCGCCTTGCCGGTTTCCAGCAAGGGCTCGACGGCGGCGCGCAGCGCTGTCATCGAATCGTCCAGTTCCAGCATGACCGAGTGCTGGTACGCGAGGAGCGAGAGCAGGTCACGGACGGCGGCTGCGGCGTCGTCTGCCTCAAGCGCGGGCTCGTGGCCCACAAACACATCCGTGGCCTTCGCACCTTGGGCCGAAGCATCCGCCGTCGGGTCCTGGGCTGCCTCCGCGTAGCTCACCGCAAAGGCGCGGATCCGGCCCTTCTTGCTGGGGGAAACCCCGGCGCCAAAGGCGGATCCCGGCTCGGCGCGCAGCACAAGCGCACCATGGGCGCCGGTGAGATCATCCAGGAACAGCTTCTGCACCTGCCCCACCGACAGCACGCCCGGCGAATCCCAGCCGTGGATCGACGTGTAATACCGCCCCACGACGTCGGTCAGCTCAACGGAACCGGTAGCGAGATCCATTACGACGTCGGAACCGGCGTTTTCGTCGTTGGCCAGCCCGCCGCCGTCGTTCTTCGCAGGGAACACGGGCAGCTTCAGGGCGCCCGGCTCCACCACCACCAGCCGGGAACGCTGGATGGGCGCGAGCCCGAACACCTCGGCGAACGCGGCCCCCGGAGTGCCCGGCTGCACCTTCGCGCGCAGCCGGGTAACGCCCGACGGCGCCTGCCCGGCTTCGCGCCGCAGCATGGTCAGGAGCGTGGCACCGATGCCGGCGCGGCGGTGATCGCGCGCCACTTCGATGTAGGTCCACAACCGTTCCGGGTGCAGTGAGGCCTCGTAAACCACGCCCGCCGCCACCGGAATGCCGACGCCGTCAATGACGTCCTCGGCCACGATGCAGCGGCGCCACGGGGTGCCGTCCGTGCCGGCCGAGGAGACGGTCAGGGCACCGCGGAACTGCCGGGCCTGCTCGGTCTCCGGGCCGCCCCAGATTTCCAGCAGCGTCAGGTCATCGCCCTCACGCCATTCGCGGTATTCGATGGCCATGCTCAGGCGCCGATCAGGCGGGCGGCCAGGTAGCCTTCCACCTTGTCCAGCGAGACGCGTTCCTGGCTCATGGAGTCGCGTTCACGGATGGTCACGGCCTGGTCCTCGAGGGTGTCGAAGTCCACGGTGATGCAGAACGGGGTGCCGATCTCATCCTGGCGGCGGTAGCGGCGGCCGATCGCGCCGGCGTCGTCGAAGTCGATGTTCCAGTTCTTGCGCAGCTGCGCCCCCAGGTCCTTGGCCTTCGGCGAGAGGTCCTCGTTGCGACTCAGCGGCAGCACCGCAGCCTTGACGGGGGCCAGTCGCGGGTCAAGGCGCAGGACGGTACGGACGTCAACGCCGCCCTTGGCGTTGGGTGCCTCGTCCTCGGTGTACGCGTCCACCAGGAACGCCATGAAGGAACGGGTCAGGCCTGCGGCCGGCTCGATCACGTACGGGGTGTAGCGCTCGTTGGTGGCCTGGTTGAAGTAGCTCAGGTCCTGGCCGGAAGCCTTGGAGTGCGTGGAGAGGTCGAAGTCGGTGCGGTTGGCGATGCCTTCGAGCTCGCCCCATTCCGAGCCCTGGAAGCCGAAGCGGTATTCGATGTCCGTGGTGCCCTTGGAGTAGTGGCTGAGCTTGTCCAGCGGGTGCTCGAAGAAGCGCAGGTTCTCTTCCCGGATGCCCAGGCCGGTGTACCAGGACATGCGCTCTTTCATCCAGTACTGGTGCCACTCTTCGTCCGTGCCGGGCTCGACGAAGAACTCCATTTCCATCTGCTCGAACTCACGGGTGCGGAAGATGAAGTTGCCCGGTGTGATCTCGTTCCGGAAGGACTTGCCGATCTGGCCGATGCCGAAAGGCGGCTTCTTGCGGGAGGTGGTCAGGACGTTGCTGAAGTTCACGAATATGCCCTGGGCCGTTTCGGGGCGCAGGTAGTGCATGCCTTCGTCGCTGGCCACCGGGCCGAGGAAGGTCTTGAGCAGGCCGGAGAACTCCTGGGGTTCGGTCCATTCGCCGCGCGTGCCGCAGTTGACGCAGGCAATGTCCTTCAGGCCGTTTTCGGCGGGGCGGCCCTTCTTTTCTTCGTACTCTTCCTCGAGGTGGTCGGCACGGTAGCGCTTGTGGCAGGAGAGGCACTCCACGAGCGGGTCCGAGAAGACATCAACGTGGCCGGAGGCTTCCCATACCTGGCGGGGCAGGATGACGGAGGAATCCAGGCCCACCACGTCCTCGCGGCCGCGGACCATGGACTGCCACCACTGGCGCTTGATGTTTTCCTTCAGCTCGGCGCCGAGGGGTCCGTAGTCCCAGGCAGAGCGCGAGCCTCCGTAGATTTCACCGGCCTGGAACACAAAACCCCGTCGCTTGGAAAGGGAAATGACCTGGTCGAGTACGGATTTTGCTGCCATGGTGGACTCCAATTTCTACAGGGCCGCTGGGTGCGGTCCGCGGGTATCTGGCCCCGCTGCACGTGGGTGCATCACCGCTGGGTGCGGGCGGGGCGGGCGAAGGAACGAGATGCAGAGAACTGCGTGTCCTAGCCTACCGGCCGCTGCCTCTGGAAGCTGCCTGCCTCCGGAAGGCGCCCCGCGGCCACGGCAGTGTGGCCAGGATGATGGCGGCCAGCGTCAGCAGTGTGCCCAGGACGGTTGCCGGGGCCACGACGCTCCCGGGGGCCGGCACCAGGAGGTCCAGCCCCAGGGAGCCAAGGAGCTGTCCGGCGATCATGCCGAGCCCGGTCACCAGCACGCCCAGGCTGCGGACCAGCAGCGCACCCAGGCCGATGAAGACGCAGCCCATGGGCCCGCCCAGGTAGTACCACCACTCGGCCGGCAACGGATTGCCCGGCCCAAATACAGCCACCTTGACGGCCAAGGCAATCCACAGGAACACGGAGCCGGCCACGAAATTCACCAGCGTGGCGGCGACGGGCGAACCGTAGTGGACCGTGGCCGTCCCGTTCATCGCCTGTTGGAAGCTCATCAGGAAACCGGCCAGGACAGGGAGGATCAACGGCAGAACCAACGTTTCCAGCCCGCCTGCTCCGTCGGCAGGGGCGCCCGGGGCGCCCGGCGAGCCGGCCAGCCGCGGCGAAACCGCCCACGCCACGGCGGCGACCGTCAGCACGCAGCCGATGATCCGCATGGGAGTCACGGCCCTCTTGCCGGCCGGTCCGATGCCCAGCCGGTCCACCAGCAGCCCGCTCAGGGTCTGCCCGGTCACGGCGGCGACGGTAAACAGTGCCACGCCCAGGATGCCCACGGTGAAGGACTGCGCGAAGACAAATAGGGCGCCGATGCCGCCGGCCAGCACGTACACGGGCGGGAAAGCCCGGGTCCGGACCGCCGGCAGGATCCTGGCCAGACCGGCGCGGCCGCTGGGCAGGATCAGGGAGATCAGGATCATCACCACCAGGCCTGTGCTGAAACCCACCACGGCCGCGGCGATGCCGTCGTTGAGCCGGACCCCGAGGGCACCGTTGATCCGGCCCTGGACGGGAATGGCCAGTCCCGCGCCGACGGCCAGCGGGAGCCCCGCGAAGCGCGGCAGCCGTGGGGTGTGGGTCATTGGATTCACCTTACGTCAGGCATTATTGCTTGTATGAGCAACCAGGACATTCAAGAGATCCCCATCCGCGACAGCATGATCCGTCTTGGCCAGCTCCTGAAGCTCGCCAGCCTGGTGGAGGACGGCGTGGAAGCCGCTGAGCTGATCAAGAACGGACTCGTCAAGGTCAACGGCGAGATCGACGACCGCCGCGGACGCCAGCTGCACAACGGCGACACCGTCACCGTCAACGGGCAGACCGTGCAGGTTGTGGCCCCCGAAGCCTGATTTAGCGGGCCTGGCTCAGCCTCAGTCGGCGAGGACTGCGTAAGCGGCCGGCGGCACTGTGCCGCCGGCCGCCGTCGTACGTTTATTTGTTCAGCACCTCGTGCGTCAGGAACTCGGAGACGTGCCCGATTTCCTGCTGGTTGATGCCGTGCCACATGCCCGTGTAGAGGACCTTGGTGAGCTTGACGTGCCCGCGCACCCAGCCCATGGTGTAGTCGATCTTGTCGGGGGTGATCACGGGGTCCTGCTGGTCGCGGCCCCAGAAGAGCGGCACTGTGCCGTCCAGCTCGCCGTCCTTGAAGGATGGGTCCCCGTCCGCGTTGACCACAAAACCGGAAAGCCCGACGACGGCGGCATAGTCAGCGGGGCGCTGCCGGAGCATCGTGGTGGCCATGGCCATTCCCATGGAAAAGCCGAGCAGCGTCACCGTCGGGTGGTCGGCCTTGACGGTGTCGATCCAGTCCTGCACGTACACGGCTGCGGCCTTGACAGCGTCGAGCGTGTATTCGATGGAGGCCGTCAGGGGGAACCACATAAACCCGGGGCCCGTGGCCAGGGGCGCCCGGAGCGAAGCTACTACAAAGTCTTCGGGAAGCATATCCGCCAGGCTCAGCAGGTCCTGTTCGTTGGCGCCGTAGCCGTGGAGCAGCACCAGCAGCGGCTTTCCGGTGCGCTGGTCCTCCGGCCGGGACCACAGAACAACGGGGGCGGGAAATACTTGGGCGTCAGTCATGGTTTCCATTCTTACAGTTACCCGGCGGTAACTACCTACGGTGGCGTAGCTTGTGAGCAAGGAGGCAGGATAGGACCGTGAATGAAGCAAAAGCCATGCAGAGCCCGCCCAGGGCCACGGAAGCCCACCCCTGGAGCCGCTATGTGGCGATGGGAGATTCGTTCACCGAGGGCATCGGCGACCCGGACCCCACAAGCCCCGGCGGCTTCCGCGGCTGGGCGGACCGCGTGGCCGAGGAACTGGGCAGGGGCCAGGCGGACTTCGCCTATGCCAACCTGGCCGTCCGCGGCCGGCTGCTGCAGCAGATCGTGGACCAGCAGCTCGCTCCGTGCCTGGCGCTTAAGCCGGACCTGATAACCCTTTCCGCGGGCGGCAACGATCTCATCAGGCCGGGCGGCGACCCCGACGCCCTCGCCGAAAAACTTGATTCAGTGGTCCAGATCCTGGCCATGGGCGGCGCCACGGTGGTGCTGTTCAACGGTCCGGATACCGGCTCCTCGGTCCTGGGACGGATCCGCAGCAAGGTGGCCATCTACAACGAGAACCTCCGCACAGTGGCCGCCCGCCATGACGCCATCATCGCCGACATGTGGTCGCTCAAGCAGCTGAACGATCCGCAGATGTGGGACGAGGACCGCCTGCATTTTTCGCCGCTGGGACACCACACCATCGCCGCCATGGTGCTGGAATCGCTCAACGTGGACCACACGCTCGAGCCTCTCCGGCCCAAGCCCCTGCCCGCCCGCACGTGGCGGACAGCCCGCTCCGAGGACCTGGTGTGGGCCCGAGAGTACTTTGTCCCGTGGGTGGTGCGGCGGCTGCGCCACCGCTCTTCCGGCGACGGAATCACCGCAAAACGCCCGACGCCGGGCCCTGTGTTCGGCCCGGGCGTTCCGTTGGGTTCCGGCGAGGGGCCGCTGGGCACCACCGACGCCCGGCGCTAGCGGCGGCCCCGGCATGAGCGGCGGCTCGGCGTGACCCAGGGACGGCTCCCCCGGACAGGCATGGATCCGGATGAGGTGGTGCGGCGCCGGCTTCACGCCCAACGGCTGCGGGGGCCCGGCCTGAACGCCGCGGAGGACGCCGTCCGGCACCTGCTGGCTGTCCAGGCGCAGGAGTTTCCGTACGCCCGCTGGAGCCTGGCGCAAAGGACCGGCAGTCTTGGAGCTGCCGTCGGGGCCCCGTCTCATCGGGTTGCTGCGGAGGCTGCGGAGGCTGCAGTGGCCACCGCCGCGGAGGTGGAGGAGGCGGTGTCCGACGGGCTCATCCTGCGCACCCATATCCTGCGGCCCACCTGGCATTTTGTGCACCGCGAGGATCTTCGCTGGCTAACGGCCTTGTCCGCGCCGCGGCTTCACCAGGGCAACGCGGGCATGTACCGGCAGACCGGGATTGATGCCGCCACCGCTGACCGGAGCGGACAGGTCCTGGCCGAAGCCGTCCGGGGCGGGCCACACCTGACCCGCGAACAGTTGGCCGCGCGGCTGCAGGACGAAGGGTTCGCGGCCACCGGCTTCGGGCTGGCCTACCTGATCATGCACGCCGAGATCAGCGGGATCCTGACCAGCGGGTCGCCAGTGCGGAGTCGGGGCGGGGCCCTGAAGCAGACCTACGCCCTTTTTGACGAGCGTGTACCTGCCGGCCCGGCCATGCCGCCCACCCGGGCCGAAGCGCTCAGCGAGCTCGTCCGGCGCTACTTCACCAGCCGCGGGCCGGCCACGGTCAAAGACTGCGCCGATTGGTCCGGGCTCACCATGACCGACGTGCGGCTGGGCCTCCAACCGTCCCTGGCGGCTGCTCCCGAAACGCTGGCAACGTCGGTGATTGACGGCGTCGAGCATTATTTCGACGCCGGCGCGGACGGCGGTTCGGAGGCCGGCAATGCCACGGCCGCGGCCGGACCGCGGATCGATCTGATCCAGTGCTATGACGAATACGTGATGGGTTATTCCGCAACGCGGCACTATCTGGGCGGCAGCGCTCCGACGTTCCCGGTCGCCGGGGATCCGATGCATGTGGTGCTGCTGGACGGGCGGATGGCCGGCTGCTGGCGGCACACCATGTTCTCCGGCCGCTGTGAGCTGGATATCCGCTTGTTCGCTGCCGCGGGCCCCGCTGTGGAAGACGCGGTGCAGGACGCCGTGGACCGGTACGGGGCCTTCCTGGGGATCCCGGCCACGCGTGTGGGCTCCGGGGTTAAGCTGGAAGGACACATATGAGAGGCGCTACACCGTGAACAGCTTGTTTTTCTGGATCATCATTCTGGCGTTCGTGATACCGATGGCGATGCGGATGTACCGGAAATCCGTGAACAAACGGAACCAGGAGCAGAGCTTTTCCGGGCGCTACCCCGAGCAGTTTCCAGGCGGCGGGCAGTACCCGGGCAGCGATCAGTACCCGGGGCCGCAGAACAAGCAGCCCCGTGACGGCTACACGCAGCAGGATTACATGAGTGGCGGCTTCCGGCAGATCATGAGCCCGCAGCCCCTGCCGCCGAGCCAGCCGTTGCCGCCCATGCAGCCGATTCCTTCTGCGGATCAGCAGTTCCCGCCGTACGGTCAGCCGCAACCCAACGGCCAGCCGGTGCCGGAGCAGCGCGCGGAAGCACCGCAGCAGCCTGCCGCCCCCGCTATTCCCCTGCCGCCGTCGGGCCCGCAGGGATACCGTGCCCGGAAGCTGGCCGAACTCGACCAGCAGTACAGCAACGGCGAGCTGGCCATGGAGGACTACATGAAGCGCCGCTCCGACATCATGAACGGCTGATCGCTTAGTCAGCGCGAGAGGACATTTGAGGCCCTGATTCCAGGGGCCTCAAGTGTCCTCTCGCGTTTAAGAGCAGGGGCTCGGGTGTCCCCTGGCGCTTAGATGAGGAACGTGTCTCGGAGTTGGACGCCGAGCTGGCCGATCTCGGTCAGGAAGCCGTCGTGGCCGATCGGGGCCTCAATAACGTGCACGTCCACGTCGCCCGGGAGCGCGTCAGCCAGTTCACGGGACTGGGACGGGAAGTACAGCCGGTCGCTGTCCACCGCAGCCACGAAGAACCTGGCGGTGGCACGGCCCAAGGCCTCGTTCAGCGAGCCCCGCCCGCGGCAGACGTCGTGGCTCATCAGGGCGTCGGTGATGGCGATGTAGCTGTTGGCATCAAAGCGCCGCACCAGCTTTTTGCCCTGGTGGTCAAGGTAGCTTTCCACCTGGTAGCGGCCCCGCTCTCCCAGCGCTGCCGCCTGGAACGGCGACTCCGGGTGCTGGGCCGACCGTCCGAAGCGGCCATGGAATTCCTCGGCGGAGCGGTAGGTGATGTGGGCGATGCGCCGTGCCAGGGCCAGGCCGTCCTCCGGCAGCGGACCGCCGTAGTAGTCGCCGTCGTTAAAATTGCTGTCCTGGCGGATGGCGAGCGTCTGCGCCTGGGCGAACGCGATCTGTTCGGCCGTGCTGGCGGCACCGATCGAGATAACGGCGCACCGCTGAACCCGTTCCGGGTAGGTGACCGCCCATTCCAGGGCCCGCGCGCCGCCCATGGAACCGCCCAGCACGGCGTACCAGCTCGGGATTCCCAGCTGGTCAGCCAGCCTGGCCTCGGCCGCGGTGGTGTCCCGCAGCGTTACCAACGGAAAGCGGGACCCCCACGGCTTGCCGTCCGGGGCAACCGAGGACGGCCCGGTGGAGCCGTAGCAGCCGCCCACGATGTTGATGGAGACCACAAAGAACCGGTCCGTGTCCACCGGCGCACCGGGCCCGGCCAGCTGTTCCCACCAGCCGGGCTCGTCGCTGTCGCCGCGCGTCACGTGTGTGCTTCCGGTCAGGGCGTGCTCAATCAGGACGGCGTTGGAGCCGTCCGCGTTGAGGGTTCCCCACGTTTCATAGCCGAGGGTGACTTCCGGGAGGTAGCCGCCGGCTTCGAGCTCGAGTCCGCCGATGCTGGCGTACCGGACCACCCCGTTTCCGGGTGCTGCAGTACGGGAAATCGTAATCGTCATGGAAGGACCTTTTCTATGCGCTTGCCCACCGTCAATTGACCGGCAGGCCAGGTCCTCACCCGGGGCACCCCACCGCAAAAGAGGGTTGCCGGCCAGCAAGCCGGGGCTGTCGCTGGCACTCATGACCTGCTTCGAGTGTACGAACAGCCCCGGTCTATTGCTAAGCGTGTGACTGGTTATGACTTCGCGGGAGCCCTACTGCGGCTGGCCGGCCGCGTCCTTGCCAGGGTCCGCCGCGCCCTTGGCCGCCCGGAAATGTCCACTCGTGACGCATCAGGATTCCGGTAAGGCTACCCTTAGCTGAGAGCCGGATCACAAAGTGCCAAGATGATGGCATGCGCATGGATCACGTCTCTTACGCCTGTGAACAAGATGGCCTCGTTGCCACCACCGAACGAATTTCGTCCGCCCTCGGCGTTGAAGCCGTGAAGGGTGGCGTGCACCCCCGGTTTGGAACCCGGAACATGATTATTCCCCTCGCGGGCCACAAATACCTGGAAGTCGTGGAGGTCCTGAACCACCCGGCATCGGACAAGGCTCCCTTCGGGCAGGCTGTCCGGGCCCGGTCCGAAGCCGGCGGCGGCTGGATGGGCTGGTGCGTCGAAGTGGACGACCTCGCTCCGTTCGAAGACCGCCTGGGCCGTGCCGCCGTCAACGGCAACCGCAAGTTCCCGGACGGCCGCGAGCTGGTCTGGAAGCAGATCGGCATCCTGGGCCTGATCGCGGACCCCCAGGTCCCGTACATGCTCAAGTGGGAGGGCGACCCCGCCCTGCACCCGTCCAACGCCTATGAGAGCAACGTCAAGATGAGCTGCCTGACCATAGCCGGTTCCGCCGAACGCGTGACGGAATGGCTGGGCGAACCCGTCGAGAAGCCGCTGGAGGATGTGGCCGTTGACTGGGTGGCTCCGCATGGAACCCCGGGCATCCTGTCCGTAACCTTCGAAACCGCTACCGGAGCAGTCACCATCTGATTGCACGTTCAATAGCTTCGGCCGCCATCAGCGGGTGCCAATGATGCCACCCACCGATGGCGGCCGAATCCTTTTAAGGCCGGACCCGTTTCAGTTCACCTGTGCGGCACGGGAACCACGGCCGTCTTACCCGAGGCCCACAGCCCGGCCAAAGAGGCTGAAGCCAACGAAGGCAACGATGTCCAGCAGCGCATGCGCGATGACCAGCGGCATAATCCGCTTGGTTTTCGTGTAGAGCCAGGCGAAGACCACACCCATCACTGCGTTGCCGATGAACGGCCCGAAGCCTTGGTATAGGTGGTAGCTGCCGCGGAGCATCGAGCTGGTGAAGATGGACAGGGGCATGCTCCAGCCGAACTTGCCGAAGCGGTCCAGGAGGTAGCCCACCACAATGACTTCTTCCACGACGGCGTGCCGCAGCGCGGACAGGATCAGGACGGGAACTGTCCACCAGTACGAGTCGAGTGCGCTGGGGATGATGGCGGTGGTGATCCCCAGGGCACGTCCCGCTGCGTAGAGGCCCAGCGAAGGAATTCCGATCAGCGCCGCGAGGCCAAAGCCCTGCAGCAGGTCACGGCCCGGCCTGGCGAAGTTGAACCCCAGCTTCCGGAAGGCGGACCCGCCCTGGGCGCTCAAGCCGGAACCGGATTGCCGCTGGTCCGTGAGGAAGTAGATGACCAGCAGCACGGGCACGAGGGCGAAAATGATGTCCAGCAGCTGGTAGGTGAGGTCGAAGTACTCGCGGGGGCTCTGTGACCGGTTCAGCGTGGACGTGCCTTCGGCCAGCGGTGCACGCGTCATCTTGTCCAGCAGCTGCACCACCGAGTAGACGGCGGACTGCCCCAGGGAAAGGCCCAGCACAATCCAGACTTCAGTCCGCAGCCGACGGCGGGAGGGAACCAACATGGTTCCATCTTGCCTGTAGTTTCTGGTTCTTCGCTGATTGGGGGGTGGCCAGCTCGCCGGGGCTGACCAAAGTGAGAGAGCGTCCGCCAAAAACCCACCGAAAGTGAGAGAGCGTCCATGCGGCGGCACCTATGCTTGGGGCTTATGAGCGCGCCTGGGAAAATCTTCATGATCCGGCACGGCCAGTCCGCGGCCAATGTCGATACGTCCATCTACAACAGGGTCCCGGACTACCGGATTCCATTGACTCCCCTGGGCCTGGCGCAGGCCACGGCGGCCGGGGAACGGATCCGCCGCGAGCTGGACGGCCGCCAGGTCTGCGTTTATGTGTCGCCGTACCTGCGGGCGCACCAGACCCTGAAGGCACTCAACCTCGGCAATCTCACGGAACGGGTGATCGAAGAGCCGCGCCTCCGCGAGCAGGACTGGGCCAATTTCCAGATCACCGGCGACATCGAGGACCAGAAGGAACTCCGCAACGCCTACGGCCATTTCTTCTACCGGTTCCGGGAGGGCGAATCCGGCTCCGACGTCTACGACCGGATCTCATCCTTTATGGAGACGCTGTACCGCCACTGGTCCAAACCGGACTACGCCCCCAACACCCTGCTGGTGACCCACGGGCTCACCATGCGCCTGTTCTGCATGCGCTGGTTCCACTGGTCGGTGGAGTATTTCGAATCCCTCAACAACCCGGACAACGCCGCAGTGCGGACCCTCCTGCGCACCGACCTGGGCAAGTACGAACTCGACATTCCGTTCAGCCAATGGGTGGACCGCCGGGTGGACGAGACCGTACTGGATGCGCCGCCGATGATCTTTTAGGGGTTAATGCTCCCTTAGTGCGGGGCCACGATCACTTCGGTGCCATTGGCTTCGAATGCGGCCTTGTCCTCGGCGGAGATCCCGGAGTCAGTGATCAGGCGGGTGAACGCGTAGCCGTCCATGGTGGCGAAGGCTCTGACGCCCACCTTGGAGGAGTCGGCCAGCACGTAGGAGATCCGGGCCCGGCTGGCCAGCAGGGCATTCACGGAGGCTTCGCCCTCCCCCGTGTTGGTGGGACCGACTTCGGGGTCGATGCCGTTCACGCCGATGAAGGCGATGTCCATGACCACCTTCTGCATGATGATGTCGGTGTACGGGCCCACGAGTTCGTACGAGCGGGGGTTCAGGATGCCGCCGGTCACCATGACTTTGATGTTGGGGCGGACAGCCAACTGCGCAGCGATGTTGATGGCGTTGGTGACCACAGTCAGGGTGGACTGGTGGCCGGGAGCGTTGAGGTCCTCGCGCGTGGCCAGGATCTGAGCCAGGGCCGTGCTGGTGGTGCCGCCGCAGAGACCGATCACAGCGCCGGGAAAAATCAGAGCCGAGGCGGCCTGGGCGATCTGCTCCTTGGCTTCGGCGTGGTCGTCACGGTTGTACCGCCCGGGGAGGTCGTAGGCCAGGGCGCCGGTGGTGGCCCCGCCCCGGGTGCGGGTCAGCAGCCGCCGCTTGGCCAGGCTGTCCAGGTCCCGCCGTGCCGTGGCCGGCGAGACCGCGAGCTGGGAGACAATCTCCTCCACCTCCACCTGGCCGGTCTTGGCAAGAATGTCCAGGATGGCCGTCAGGCGGTCAGTGCGGGTCATGGGGGCCTCTCAGCGATCAAACAGTCACCAAAATATGACGTTATCTGATCATAACAGGCACAAATGATCACATCGCAATCACAAAGTGTGGCCCCTGCTTAGCGTGCCCGTACACCGGCCCGCCACACAGCGTACGTGAGCGGCATGCCCGGGCGGTAAGCGAGATGCGTTGCTGAGGGGGCGTTCAGCATGTGCAGGTCCGCACGATGCCCGACGGCGAGCGAACCTACCGCCCGTTCGCCGTCGGCGTCGTGCCCTGCCTCCCGGTGCAGCGCCAGCGCACCCCCATACGTGGCGGCGCGCACCGCTTCATGGACGCTCAGGCGCATCTGCAGCACGGCCGTAGCCACGTTGAACGCCATGGAACTGGTGTACGAGGTACCCGGATTGCAATTGGAGGCCAGCGCCACCTGCACGCCGGCGTCCAGCAGTTCACGCCCCGGGGCCAGCGGCTGCCGGGTGGAGAGATCGCACGCGGGGAGGCAGGTTGCCACGGTGCCTCGAGCGCCAGTGCCGGTTCCCGGGTTCCAGCCGGACCAGCTTTCCGCCAGGACCGCCACATCACGGGCCGACAGGTAGTTCACGTGGTCCACGCTGGCTGCCCCGAGTTCCACCGCCAGCTGCACGCCCGGACCCTCGCCGAGCTGGTTCCCGTGGACGCGGATCCCCAGTCCGGCGGCCCGGCACGCCTCCAGCACACGGCGGGACTGCTCCGCAGTGAAGGCGCCTTCCTCGCAGAAGACGTCCGCCCACCGGACGTACGGCCGGACGGCGTCAAGCATGGGCCCGCAGACGAGATCGGTGTAGGCATCCGCATCGGTGCCCGCGGGGACAAGGTGGGCACCCAGGTAGGTGACTTCGTCTACGACCGTGGAGGCGATCCGGGCACTCCGGGCCTCGTGCTCAATATCCAGCCCGTAGCCTGTCTTGGTTTCGAGGTAGGTGGTGCCCTGCGACACGGCCTCGGACACGCGCGCCATCGCCAGCCGGGTGAGGTCGAAATCGGACGCGCGGCGGGTGGCGTCCATGGTGACGGCGATGCCCCCGGCCGAATAGGACTCCCCCGCCATCCGCGCTTCGAACTCCGCCGTGCGGTCGCCGGCGAAGACCAGGTGTGTGTGCGAATCCACCCAGCCCGGCAACACGGCCCGGCCGCCGGCGTCCACGGCGTCGTCGGCCGCCGGCGCATCCGCGGCGGAACCGAGCCAGGAGATCCGTTCGCCCTCGACCACCACGGCGGCATTCTTAAGGACGCGGTGTTCCAGGTCCTGGGTCATCAGCTCGGCGATGTTGGTGATCAGGGTGCTCATGGGTTCCATTGTTCAGCGCCGGACGGACCAGCGCGTGGCGGCCAGCGCCTCCGCTGTCCGGGATGCCGGATCGTGGGCCGGAGCGGCCGCCCGGTGCCCGGTGCCCTGTCCGGCAAGGATCTGCGCGGCGGCGAGCTCAGCCATGGCCGATGACGTCTGGAAACCGTAACCGCCCTGACCGGCCAGCCAGTAGAACCCGGGGGCTTCGGCGTCGAAACCGGCTACCGGGACGCCGTCGGCTGCCTCGGTCCGGAGCCCCGTCCACGCGCTCCGAACTCCGCGGATTCCCAATGTTGTCAGCTCGTTCAGCTTCACGATCAGCCGCTCGACATCGCCGGGCCGCGGCCGGGCGTCCTCGGGTCCGCTGGGCACCGTTTCCGACGGCGAGATCAGCACGTCGGTGCCCTCCCGGCGGAAATAGAACGTGTGGTCCGCTGCCGCCACCATGGGGCTGTGCCCTGGCAGTGGATGTTCGACGTCGACAATCGCCGCAGTGCGCCGGTACGGCTGCAGCCCGAGCTTCTCCACGCCGCTGATCACGGCGATTTCATCGGCCCAGGCGCCGGCCGCATTGACCAGCACACCGGCTTCGAAGGCTTCCTGCCCGGCGCCGACCTCCCAGCCCGAGCCCAGCCGCTGGGCGGAATGTACGCGGGCGCCGGTGATGATGTCGGCGCCGGCAGCCTCCGCCCGCAGGCGGTGGTCGGCCATCAGCAGCGGGGCGTTGCAGCCGAAGGATCCGGTGTCCAGGCCTGCGGCGGAGAAAGCTCCGGGCACCAGTGCAGGGCACAGCTCCAGTGCCCGTTCATGCGTGATGGCATTCATGTGGCCGCTGCCCTCGGCGCGGACGGATTCCTCTGTGCCGATAAGCATAAAGCTTCGCGGCGTCAGGACAGGTTCAGGCAGTTGGGCGTCCCGGGCCGCGATCAGTTCAAGGGTCCGGACCGTGAGCTCCCGGACCACGTCCGGGCCGTAGCTGGGAATGAGCTGGCGGGCGGAACGGGAGGACGTGTGGTACCCCAGCTCCTGCTCCGCCTCGACCAGCGCCACGCTGCAGCTGCCCGCGAGCGCGGACGCCAGGGACAGGCCGGCGATGCCGCCACCCACAATGAGGACGTCGTAGTGTGCTGCCATGGCTCCATCCTTGCAGAGTTGCCGTGCGGCCGCGCCGGTCCTGCTCTGTAAGGTTTAGCCCGGCTGGGTTAACCCCCTACTGCGGCACGGCTGGCGACGAACGCACGCACGCACGCTTCGACGTCGTCCGCTGAGTGCGACGCTGAAAGCTGCACGCGGATCCGGGCGGCGCCGCGCGGGACCACCGGGAAGCTGAAGGCGGTGACGAAGACGCCGTGCTGGAGCATCTGGTCAGCCACCTTGGCGGCCATTACGGCGTCCCCGAACATCACGGGAACAATCGCGTGTTCGCCGTCGAGGAGTTCAAAACCCTCTTCGGTCATCCGCCGGCGGAACAGCCCGGCGTTCTCGAACAGCCGGGTCCGCAGGTCACCGGAATTCTCCACCAGGTCAAGGGCCTTGATTGTGGCGGCGACGATCGCGGGGGCCAGGGAATTGGAGAACAGGTACGGGCGCGCTTTCTGGCGGAGCATGGCCACCACTTCACTGCGGCCGGACACGTAACCGCCGGACGCGCCGCCCAGGGCCTTGCCGAACGTTCCGGTGTAGATGTCCACGCGCTGGGACACGCCTGCGTGCTCGGGGGTTCCGGCACCGGTGGCACCCATAAAGCCGACGGCGTGGGAATCGTCCACCATCACCAGGGCGTCGTGCTTCTCGGCGAGGTCGCAGATGGCCTCCAGCGGTGCCAGGTAGCCGTCCATGGAGAACACGCCGTCGGTGACGATGATCTTGCGCCGCGCATCCTTCGCTTCAACGAGCTTGGCCTCGAGGTCCGCCATGTCCTGGTTGGCGTAGCGGAACCGCTGGGCCTTGCAGAGCCGGATGCCGTCGATGATGGAGGCATGGTTGAGGGCATCGGAGATGATGGCGTCCTCAGGGCCGAAGAGGGATTCGAAGACGCCGCCGTTGGCATCGAAGCAGCTGGAGAACAGGATAGTGTCCTCCGTGCCGAGGAATCTGGAGACCCTGGCTTCCAGTTCCAGGTGAAGATCCTGGGTGCCGCAGATGAAGCGGACGCTGGCCATGCCGAAGCCCCGTGAGTCCATGGCCTCTTTGGCCGCGGCGATGATGTCCGGGTGGTCCGCGAGGCCCAGGTAGTTGTTGGCGCAGAAGTTCAGGACGGTGGCGCCGGGCTGGCCGATCTGCCCTGCCGTGATGTGGCTGGACTGCGGGGAGTTGATGCTGCGTTCGGTTTTGAAGAGCCCGGCGGTACGGATGTCGTCCAGCTCAGCCTGCAGCTGGTCCTTGATGGAGGTGTACATGGTGCTCCTTAGAGTTCGGTCCAGTCGAGGACAACTTTTCCGCCGACGCCGGCGCGGGCGGTGGCGAAGCCTTTTTCCCATTCTGCGGCGGGCAGCTTGTCCGTCACTACCGCTGAGATGCCGGCGTGCAGCACGGGGTTGGAGGAGAGCATGGCGCTCATGGCGTACCACGTCTCATACATTTCCCGGCCGTAGATGCCCTTCAGCGTCAGCATGTGCGTGACCACTTTGCCCCAGTCGATGGTGATGTCCTGGCTGGGCAGGCCGAGCATGGCAATGCGGCCGCCGTGGTTCATGTTGTTGATCATCTCAGGCAGGGCGGTGGGGTGGCCGGACATTTCCATGCCGATGTCGAAGCCTTCGCGCATGCCGAGTTCACGCTGGGCATCATTGACGCGCGTGGTGGAGACGTCGATGGTGAGGTCCACGCCGAGCTGGCGTGCAAGCTCGAGCCGTGGCTGGGAGACATCGGTGATGGCGATCTTGCGCGCCCCGGCGTGGCGGGCCACGGCGATGGCCATCAGGCCGATGGGTCCTGCCCCGGTGATGAGCACGTCCTCGCCCACCAGCGGGAAGCTGAGGGCGGTGTGCACGGCGTTGCCGAACGGATCGAAAATCGCGCCGAGTTCCGGTGTGATGGAGGGGTCATGGTGAACCCAGACGTTGGTCTCGGGGATGACCACGTACTCGGCGAAGGCGCCGTCCCTCTGTACACCGACGCTGACGGTGTGGATGCACATGTGGCGGCGGCCTGCGCGGCAGTTCCGGCAGATCCCGCAGACCACGTGGCCTTCGCCGGATACGCGGTCCCCCACTTTGACGTCGCGGACGCCGTCGCCGATTTCCACTACTTCACCGTAGAACTCATGGCCGGCGATGAGGGGTGCCTCGATCATGCCCTGCGCCCAGGCGTCCCAGGACTGGATGTGCAGGTCCGTGCCGCAGATCCCGGTGGTCATGACCCGGATCTTGACGTCGCTGGGGCTGGCCTCGGGCTCGGGCCGGTCAACCAGCTCGAACCCGGCGTGTGCACCGGACTTGTAGAGTGCCTTCATTGGCTTCCTGACTGTTGGCAGCGACCCGCGGCCTGCGGGTATGGTCTCCCTTCATTAGAGCCATTTCGAAGCATTAGCACAAGCAGAATTCTCTCAATCGACGATGAAGTGTTCACTAATGCATAGACTGGGCGGATGGAAATTCACCAGCTGGAAATCCTCCGCGAACTCGGAGCCCTGGGCAGCGTAAAAGCGGTGGCGGAGACGCTGATGGTCACGCCCTCCGCGGTGTCCCAGCAACTGGCACTGCTGCAGCGCAATGTTGAGGTTCCGCTGACCCGGAAGGAGGGCCGCAACCTGGTGCTGACCGAGGCCGGCCAGGTGCTCGCCGACGCCGGTGCCGCCGTCGTCAGTGCCATGGCGGATGCCCGGACGGCAATCGGGGCCTATCACGGCTCGCCCGTTGGCCCCGTGACGGTCAGCGGCTTCCACAGCGCGGGGCAGGCACTGTTCGCCCCGCTTGCGCGCATGCTGGACGCGCCCGGCCAGCCGCGGATCCTGCTCTCCGATGAGGATGTGGCGCAGCAGGACTTCCCGGCGCTGACCGCGCGGTATGACCTGGTGCTGGCGCACCGCATGGATCACAGCCCGCGTTGGCCGGAGGAGCGTGTGGCGGTGATCCCGCTGGCGCATGAGCCGCTGGATGTTGCGTTGCCGGCTGACCATCGCTTGGCCCGCCAGGGCACTCTCACCGCGGCCGACGTCGTGGGCGAACCTTGGGTGACCAGCCACACCGGATACTCCCCCGCCGACGTCCTGTCCGCCGTCGCGGCCGTCTCCAGCAAGGAACTGAACATCGTCCACCGGATCAACGACTACTCCACCGTGGCCGCGCTGGTGGCGGCGGGCGGTGTGGTGGGCCTGCTGCCGCGGCATACGGCGCGGCCCGTGCTCAACCCGGGCATTGTGCTGCGGCCGCTGGAGGGGATCAGCACCCGGCGGCGGATCGACATCCTGGCCCGGCCGGAGAACCTGAAGCGCCGCTCGGTGATGATTGTGTGCGAGGCGCTGCAGGCGATCATGACCGGGCTGGTGGAGCAGGGCTAACCCAACTGAGCAGCACTACCCGTCGTTTTCAGGGCTCAGAACGACAGTTGGCGCCACCTACTTGGGGGCAAGCCGCTTGGCGTGGCCGAGGCCCTTGCCCAGCCCGTGACCGTGTCCCTTGCCCATTCCTTTTCCGAGGCCCAGGCCCGGACCCGTGCCGGCGCCCTCCACGATCTGCCGGGCGGTGGCGTTGTCACCGTTCTTGACGCCGGAGACCCTGACGGCCTCGCCCGTGGCGATTTCCGCGATGGTGACCTCTGACCGCTTCAGCCGTTTGCCGTCGTCGCCCGTTGCCGGCGAACCGTCCGCGGCCGGGGCAGGGAACTTGATGATCCTGGTCTCCGCGTTGACGGCGTAGGTCTGGGTGAAACCGTCCTCGCTCTTGACGGTGAGCGAGGTTTCGCTGACGGCCTCCACGGCGCCCTGCTGGGTCAGCAAGGTTTCGAACGTCCCGTCCGCCTTCTTCACCACGCTTTCACTGTGCAGGTGCTGCGGGCGCTGGGCCTTGGCCGGCTTCTCCTGGCCCTTAGCCTTGTCCGATTTCCCCGGCGCGGAGGCCGACGGCGACGGCGACGGCGTATCTGTGGCGGACCAGGCGATGGCGACACCCGTGCCGGTCAGCGCCAGCGCTATGACGCCAGCCAGCAAAACCTTGCGGAATCTCAACGGTTCTTGGACCGACATGGCCATTCCTCCCACAGCACGGGCAGGGCTCCGGCGCCCTGGATCTTCAGTCTAGAACCGGCAGGCCCCGCTGAATACGCGTACTTTGCGGGCGGGAAGTGAGTACTTAAAGCCAAACTGGGTCGCAGTAGCTGCGACCCAGTTGGGTTTATACAGGTAGCTTGCCCTGGGCTCAGCCCTCAACTCCAAGCTTCGCGAGGATCAGCTCCTTGACGCGGCCGGCGTCGGCCTGCCCGCGGGTCGCCTTCATAACGCCGCCGACGATCGCGCCGATCGCCTGGAGTTTGCCGGCGCGGATCTTGTCCGCGACGTCGGGCTGCGCGGCGAGCGCGGCGTCGATGGCTTCCAGGAGCGGGCCGTCGTCGGAAACAACGGCGAGGCCGCGCTTCTCCACGATCTCCGCCGGGGTGCCTTCGCCGGCGAGCACGCCGTCCAGGACTTCGGTGGCCATCTTGTTGTTGATCTTGCCGTCCTCGACCATCCGGTTCAGCTCCACGATGGTGGCGGGCTGGACGCCCAGCTGGCCGGGATCGACGTCGGCGTTCTTGGCACGGCCAACGATCTCGCCCATCCACCACTTACGGGCGACAGAGGCAGAAGCTCCTGCGGCGATGGTTTCCTCGATCTCATCCATAACGCCGGCGTTGACAACGTCGCGGAATTCCAGGTCCGAGTAGCCCCAGTCCGACTGCAGCCGCTTGCGGCGGGCCGCCGGCGGCTCGGGCAGGGTGGCGCGGAGCTCCTCCACCCATTCGCGGGACGCAACGATCGGAACGAGGTCGGGCTCCGGGAAGTAGCGGTAGTCATCGGCGTCTGACTTTGGCCGGCCCGAGGTGGTGGTGCGCGTGTCCTCGTGCCAGTGGCGGGTTTCCTGGATGATCGGGTTGCCGGCATCCAGGACGGCTGCGTGCCGCTGGATCTCGTAGCGGACGGCGTGTTCGACGGCCCGCAGCGAGTTGACGTTCTTCGTTTCGGAGCGGATGCCGAAGCGTTCGCGGCCGTGCGGGCGCAGCGAAACGTTCGCGTCGCAGCGCACGTTGCCGCGTTCCATCTTCGCGTCCGACACACCAAGGTTCTTGACAATCTCCCGGACGGCGGCCACGTAGGCCTTGGCCAGCTCCGGGGCTCGGGAACCCGCACCCTCGATGGGCTTGGTGACAATCTCCACCAGCGGAACGCCGGAACGGTTGTAGTCCACCAGCGAGAAGTCGGCACCCTGGATGCGGCCGGCGGCCCCGCCCATGTGCGTCAGCTTTCCGGCGTCCTCTTCCATGTGGGCGCGCTCGATCTCCACGCGGAAGATGGTCCCGTCCGACAGTTCGATGTCCAGGTAGCCGTCGTACGCGATGGGGTCCTCGTACTGCGACGTCTGGAAGTTTTTGGGAGTGTCCGGATAGAAGTACTGCTTCCGGGCGAACGTGCAGGATTCAGCGATCTTGCAGTTCAGGGCAAGGCCGATCTTGATCGAGGACTCGATCGCGACCCTGTTCACTACCGGCAGCACACCGGGCATGCCCAGGTCCACCTCGTTAACGTTGGTGTTCGGCTCATCGCCGAAGACGTTGGGCGCGGAGGAGAACATCTTGGACTTGGTGTTGAGCTCCACGTGGACCTCAAAACCCAGGACCGGATCGTACTTCTCCATGGCCTCTTCGAAGCTCAGGGTTGCGTCCGTGCTCATTATTTTGCCTCCTTGGCGTCAACAAGGGTCTCAACCAACGGCGGCGCCTGGTCCAGGAGCGGGCCGCCCCATTGTGCCTCCAGGAGGGATTCCAGGACAGCACCCACCCGGTAGAGCCGGGCATCCTCGCGGGCCGGAGCCAGCAGCTGGATGCCGACGGGAAGGCCGTCCTCGTCCGCCAGGCCGCCGGGCAGGGTCAGCCCGGGCACGCCTGCCAGGTTGGCGGGGATGGTGGCGACGTCGTTGAGGTACATCGCCAGCGGATCATTCAGTTTCTCCCCGAGCTTGAACGCCGTGGTGGGCGCCGTGGGAGAGATCAGGACGTCGGCCTGCGCGAACGCGGCCTCGAAGTCGCGCTGGACCAGGGTGCGGACCTTCTGGGCCGAACCGTAGTACGCGTCGTAGTAACCGGCGCTCAGGGCATAGGTGCCCAGGATGATGCGGCGCTTGACTTCGTCACCGAAGCCGGCGGCGCGGGTGGCGCCCATAACGCGTTCGATCGTCATGGGTCCGTCCTCGGGCAGGACGCGCAGGCCGTACCGGACGCCGTCGAACTTGGCCAGGTTGGAGGAGGCCTCCGACGGCATGATCAGGTAGTAGGCGCCGAGGGCGTACTGGAAGTTGGGGCAGGACACCTCGACGATTTCCGCACCGGCCTGCTTGAGCAGTTCCAGGGATTCGTTGAAGCGGTTCTCGACGCCGGCCTGGTAGCCCTCGCCGTGAAGTTCCTTGATGATGCCGATCCGCATGCCTTCAACGTTGCCCACGCGGGCAGCGGCGACGAGGTCTGCCAGGGGGTCGGGCAGGGATGTGGAGTCAAAGGGGTCATGCCCGCCGATGACCTGGTGCAGCAGCGCCGAGTCCAGGACGGTGCGGGAAACCGGGCCGATCTGGTCCAGCGAGGAAGCCATCGCGATGGCCCCGTAGCGGGAAACACCGCCGTAGGTGGGCTTGACTCCCACGGTGCCGGTGACGGCGCCGGGCTGGCGGATGGACCCGCCGGTGTCCGTGCCGAGGGCCAGCGGGGCCTCAAAAGCGGCAACGGCCGCAGCCGAACCGCCGCCGGAACCGCCCGGAATCCGGTCCAGGTCCCACGGGTTGCGGGTGGGGCCGTACGCGGAGTGCTCGGTGGAGGAACCCATGGCGAATTCGTCCAAGTTGGTCTTGCCCAGGATGGGCATTTTGGCGGCACGGAGACGCTTGACCACCGTGGCGTCGTAGGGGCTGTGCCAGCCTTCGAGGATCTTGGAGCCTGCCGTGGTGGGCTGGCCGATGGTGACGATGAGGTCCTTGACCGCGATCGGCACGCCGGCGAGTACGTGGAGTTCCTCGGCCGCGGCACCGCCGGCGGCGCGGATGGCGTCCACCTCGGCGGCGACGGCGAGCGCTTCCTCCGTGTTGACGTGCAGGAACGCGTTCACGCCGCGTTCGCCGCCGTCGACAGCTGCGATCCGGTCCAGGTAAGCCTGCGTGACCTCGACGGAGGTGACCTCGCCCGCGGCGAGCATGCCGGCCAGCTGCGCGGCGGACAGGCGGATGAGTTCGTTGGTGTCAGTCATTGGTTATGCCTCATCCAGGATTGCCGGGACCTTGAAACGGTTCTCATCGGAATCCGGAGCCCCCGAGAGTGCCTGCTCCGCGGTGAAAGTGTGGCCCACAACGTCCTCGCGGAACACGTTGGTCAGCGGGATCGGGTGGGAGGTTGCCGGGACGTCATCACCGGCGGCTTCACTCACGGACTTCACTGAATCAACGATGACGGCGAGTTCGCCGGCCATCCTGTCCAGCTCTTCAGCACTCATCTCGATGTGAGCGAGCTGCGCGAGGTGCGCAACATCGTCACGGTTGATCGCAGCCATGGATCTCCCCTGCAAGTTCGGATTGTTTTCCGAACCAGTCTAGTGGGGAAACGTCAGTGCCCGTCTGACGACCCCCAGCGGGCGTCAGACGGGCACCTCGGTGCCGTGGTCCCGGTCACGGGGACCGGCCACAGGCAGCTACAGACTAACCGATCCCGATGGCTCCCGTCAGCATTCCCACAGCCAACATGACGAGGGAAACCACTGCGGTGCGCCACAGGACCTTTTTGTGGTGGTCGCCGAGGTCCACCTTGGCCAGCGAAACCAGCAGCAGGATGGCCGGAACCAGCGGGCTCTGCAGGTGGAACGGCTGGCCGGTGATGGAGGCACGCGCCATCTCCGCGGCGCTGATTCCGTAGTGTGCGGCGGTCTCGCTGAGCACGGGCAGGACGCCGAAGTAGAAGGCGTCGTTGCTCATGAAGAACGTCATGGGGATGCTGAGGACGCCGGTGATGACGGCCAGGAAGGGACCCATTTCGGTCGGGATGATCTGGACCAGCCACGCGGACATGGCCTCCACCATTCCGGTGCCGGTCAGGACACCGGTCAGGACTGCGGCTGCCATCACCATGCTCACCACGGCCACGATGGACGAGGAGTGGGCCACCAGCTGAGCGCCCTGTTCCTTGACGTTGGGGAAGTTCACTACAAGCGCGATGGCCGACCCGACCATAAAGACGAACGGCAGCGGGACGAGATCGGCCACGAGCATCACCATCACGGCGACCGTCAGGCCAAGGTTGAACCAGAACAGTTTCGGGCGGAGCGTGGAGCGGTTGGGGTCCAGGGCGGTATCGGCAAGACCGCCGTCCTGTTCTTCCACCAGCGTTTCGGTGCGTTCCAGGACAGCCACTGACGAACCTTCCGGAGAGTAGCCGCCGACGGCGGGACTTCCGGTTCCGGGGTTACGTGACCCACTGCGGCCGGTACCGGCGGAGGAAGCGGCGGTGCCGCCTTCGGAAGGGCCGCCGTCAAACTTTTCAGCAGTGAACGGCTCTGCCGTGTCCGGCGTTCCCCAGATTTCCGGTGAGGTGGCGCGGAGTCGGTTACGTTCCTGCAGGCCCAGCAGCCAGGCGAAGGCGAAGACCACGACCAGGCCGGCGATGAGGGACGGGATCATCGGGACAAAAACGTCGTTGACGTCGAGGTGGAGCGCAGTGGCGGCGCGGGCCGTGGGACCGCCCCACGGCAGGATGTTCATGGTGCCGTTGGCCAGGCCGGCCACGCACGTGAGGACAACCGGGCTCATCTTCAGGCGCAGATAGACGGGCAGCATGGCAGCGGTGGTGAGGATGAAGGTGGTGGAGCCGTCGCCGTCCAGGGAGACCGCGGCCGCCAGGATCGCGGTGCCGAGCACCACCTTTGCGGGGTCATTGCCGAGCTTGCGGAGGATGAACTTCACCAGCGGATCGAACAGCCCGACGTCGATCATCAGGCCGAAGTAGATGATGGCGAACATCAGGAGCGCGGCCGTGGACGTCATGGACTTCATTGACTCCAGGACCATGTCCCCGATGCCCAGTCCGGCGCCTGCGAAGAGGCCAAAAACGGTGGGGACGATGATCAGCGCCAGTACTGGCGTCAACTTCTTCGTCATGATCAGCACCATGAATACCGCGATCATTGCGAATCCAAGTAATACCAGCACGGCCGGCTCCTTCTTGTGAACAACGCCACCGCAGTGTGACGCGTGCTACAGACATTAGGGTGGCGGAGGTCACGGCCGTGCCTTTGGCTCAATTGATTGGCATACTGCTTATTCGGAGCATTTTGCGCATTGTGCTCACGCCAATGCCTGAGGAAGGGAGAACCATGCCGCGTTCCGCACGCACGCCGCCTTTGCGGTTCTCCACGCAGACCCTCCTCCTTCAGCTGGGCGTGGTCCTGCTGGTGGTGCTGCTCAGCGCCGCCGTCCACGCCTGGCTGACCTACGACCGGGTGGGCCGCGAGGCGGAAACCCAGGCCCTGACGCTGGCCCGCGCCGTCGCCGCGGATCCTTCCGTGCAGGCTGACGTGCTGGCCATCAGCGCGGGCGCGGGCACTCCCCCGGCTGCCGTGCTCCGCGCCGGGCCGCTGATGGCAGCCGCCGAGGCGATCCGGACCCGGACCGGGGCACTGTTTGTGGTGATCACCGACGAAACCGGCCTGCGCCTGGCGCACCCGGATCCGGACCGGCTGGGCGAGAAGGTCAGCACCGATCCGTCGGAGGCCCTCGCCGGCCAGGAGGTCACCACCAGGAACACCGGGACACTGGGCCCCTCTGCCGGCGCCAAGGTTCCTGTTTACGCACCCGGCACTGGCACGGTTGTGGGCGAGGTCAGCGTTGGGTACTCCATGGAGAGCGTGGGCCAAAGCGTTGCGCGCGACATCGGCCCGGTGGGGCTGACCGCCGCAGGTGCGCTGTTGGCGGGCGTGCTGGCCTCGTTCCTGCTGCGGCGCCGGCTCCAGCGTCTAACGCTGGGCCTGGAGCCCGAGGAAATCAGCACACTGGTGCACGACCAGGTGGCCGTTTTGCAGGGGGTAGACGACGGCGTCATCGGCGTTTCGGCCGACGGCAGGATCAGCGTGTTCAACGCAGCGGCGCAGCGCCTTCTGGAGCAGCCGGACCTTTCCGGGACGCCGTGGGCCGGCGCTCCGGTGCCCGAGCAGCTCAGGGCGCTGACCCGGCCGGACGCTGCGGAGGCGGACGCGATTGAGCTGGTAGCCGGCGGCAGTGTCCTGGTGGCCAGCGCGCGCAAGGCCCTGCATCGAAGCGAGGACCTGGGCTGGGTGGTGATGCTCCGGGACCGCACCGAACTCCAGCAGCTCACCCGGCAGCTCGACGCCGTGGGCACCATGTCAACGGCCCTGCGTGCCCAGCGCCACGAATTCGCCAACCAGCTGCACACCATCGCGGGCCTGATGAGCATCGGGCAGCACCAGCAGGCCCGCGAGTACTTGGCCGGGCTGGCCGCCACGGGGCCGCTGAAGTTCCCGGTGGACCAGGCGGAACTTTTGCAGGACCCCTACCTGCAGGCCTTTGTGGGCGCCAAAGGCGTGGAGGCCGACGAGCGCGGCGTGACGCTGCGGATCGGCCCCGAAACCCTGGTCCGCGGCCAGGTCACCGAGCCGCAGGACGTGACCACCGTACTGGGCAACCTGATCGACAACGCCGTGAACGCCGCCGTCTCGGGCTCCGCCCCGGACCGCTGGGTGGAGCTGGAGGTGCTGGATGAACCGCACGACGACGGCGGGACGCTGCACATCGTCGTCGCCGATTCCGGCGACGGGCTGGCCGCCGGGACGGACGCGGAAGCGGTCTTCGCCGAGGGATTTACGACAGCGGCTGGCCCCGTAGTGCCGGCTCCGGCGGCTGCCGGTGGACGGAGTGGCGGGCAGGGGCTGGGCCTGGCCCTGGCCCGGAAGCTGGCCCGGCGCCGCGGCGGGGACGTCCGCTTGCTGGAACCGGGGACACCGGGCGGACCCGGTGCCGTGTTTATGGCTTCCCTGCCACGCACAACGGCCGGGACCACCGCCGGGACACCTGCGGGGACCCAGGATTTAGCTGGAAAGGACAAATGATGCCTGAGGATTTCAGGGTGCTGATTGTGGACGACGATTTCCACGTGGCCAAGCTGCACGCAACGTATGTGGATTCGGTGGCGGGATTCCTGGCGCTGGCGCCGGTGGGGTCGGCATCCCTGGCGCTGCAGGCGATCCACAGCCTCCGCCCGGACCTGGTGCTGCTGGATGTCTACCTGCCGGACGCCTCAGGTCTCGACCTGCTGCAGCAGCTGGACGTGGACACCATGATCCTCAGTGCCGCATCGGACGCCGAGTCGCTACGGAAGGCGTTCCGCCGCGGCGCCCTCGGGTACCTGTTGAAGCCCTTTACCGCCGAGTCGCTCTCGCAGCAGCTACGTTCGTATGCCCGGTACCGCAGGCTGCTGGGCCAGCCCGGGGCCCTGGACCAGGGCTCCGTGGAGCGGGCCAAACGGGCATTGATCCCAGGGGACGTGACGCCGGCGGCCAAACCCCGCTCCGCCACCGAGGCCGCGGTGTTGGAATCGCTGGTTGCCGGCGAACAGTATTCGGCGGTGGAAGTCGCCACCCGCGTGGGGGTTTCGCGGGCCACGGCGCAAAGGTACCTGTCCTCGCTGGCCGACGACGGCGCCGTCGACATCCAACTGCGCTACGGAACCACCGGACGCCCGGAACACCGCTACAGCCTCCCGGCCAGTTAACACACACTCGACCGGAGCCCGCCACTGCGAAGCGTCCGAACGCGGGACAGGCATCCGGAAGCGTGCGTCTAAGGGGGCCCACGCCGCCAGGGTTCCCTGTCCGAGCTTGCGAGGAGAGGGTGGCGGTGGGGAGGAACGAGCGAGCACGCGGAGGATGTCTGTCCCGCGAGAGGCCTCCTAGTTGGCGCTCTTCTGCGCCACGAGCTCGATTTCGACGAGCATCTTCGGGTCAAGGAACGGCAGGACGTGCACGAGGGCCAGCGTGGGGCGGATCTCGCCGAAGACTTCGCCGTGGGCGCGGCCGGCCTCTTCCCACTTGCTGATGTCCGTCAGGTACAGCTTGGACTGGACCACGTCTTCGAAGCTGAAGCCGGCATCGGCCAGGACCACGCCGAGCTTCTGCAGGATGTACTGGGTCTGCGTGTAGAAGTCCTCGCCCACAATGCCGTCCTCGCCGCTGGCGGCCGTGGCGGAAATGTAGAGCGTGTTGTCCACCTGGACGGCGCGGGAGTAGCCGAGGGTCTGCTCCCAGACGGAGCCGGTGCCGAATGTTTTGCGCATGGTGGGCCTTTCAGTGCCGAAAACGAGTCGGCACCACTTTAGGTTGGCTGGACGTCAAGCCGGTAAACCAGCAGCTTTATGTCGGTGCCCGGAATCAGCCAGTCACGCTCCGGGACGCGTTTGAAGCCTGTCTTCCGGTAGAGGCCATGGGCGCTCTCCCAGGTCCCGCCGGTGGTGAGGGCGACGCCCGTGATCCCCTCCAGCGATTTCGCATGCGCAATGATGGCTTCCACCATGGCCTTGCCTGCGCCGCTGCGCTGCACCGCGGGATCCACCACCAGCATCCGGAACTCCAGCTCGTCCGGCAGGGCGATGTCGGCGAACGGTTCACCTGCCAGTGCCAGCGTCACGGAACCCACCACCTGCCGGTCCCGCTCGGCAACCCAGATCGTGGCCTTCGCGGCACGGGCGGCAACATCCTGGATCTGCTGCATATAGGGATGGTCCGCGCTGTCGAAATACCCTGCTGCCAGGTACGAGTCCACGGTGATCCTGGCGATGGCCTGGAAGTCTGCCTCAACGGCCGGTCGGATGGTTATTTGCGATTGCACCTGACAATGTTAGTGGCGCAGCACCGTCACAGCGGAAACTTGCCGGACAGCGCCAAGGTCCCGGCGCAGGTCCAGGCGGCCAGCCTGTCCTCGTCGGCGGGTCCGCCGTCCAGCGGACTGGCCAGCCGGGGACGCCGGACCCAGCAACCGGCTTCCTCGGCAATCAGCGCACCGGCGGAGAAGTCATGTTCGTTGAGCCCGCGTTCGCCGTAGGCGTCGTGGGTCCCGTCAGCGACCATGCAGAGGTCCAGCGCCGCGGAGCCCAGCCGCCGGACGTCGGCGAATCCATCCATGAGACTGCCCAGCAGTGCAGCCTGCTCGGCACGGATGCCGGGGTCGTAACTGAAGCCGGTGGCGAGGATCTGCCCGGCGCGGTCCGGCGCCGGGCCCTGGAGCTGCGTCACCCGGCCGCCTTCTTCGAGCCACGCACCGTGGCCGCGGGCAGCGTAGTAGACACGGCCCAGCGCCGGGGCGTTGACGACGCCGGCCAGCCAGACGCCGTCGGCATCCGCCACTGCCACGGAGGTGGCGTAGTAGACGATGTTCCGGATGAAGTTGGTGGTACCGTCCAGCGGGTCGATGGACCAACGATAACCGGTGGGGGCAGCGGGCCGGGTGGTGCCGTGCTCCTCCCCCGTGATGGTGTCCTGTGGACGGGCAGCCGTGATGGCATCCCGGACGGCATTCTCCGCGGCGACATCAAAGGCCGTAACCCAGTCGCCGGCGTCGCCTTTGTTGCTTACGTCCAGCGTCTCGCCATTGCGGGAAGCCAGCACGGCGGCGCCGGCGGCGGCTGCTTGCCGGGCCACCGAAAGCAGTTCGGTGTTGAGGTCCGGGTGGCTCATTCGGCTGCCTCTTCTGATTCTGTGGGCGTTGGTATGGGCGTGGCTTCGGCAGCGGGGGCCGGGCCGTTCGCAAGGAGCTCCCGGAAGCCTTCTTCGTCCAGGACGGGAATTCCGAGCTGTTCGGCTTTATCCAGTTTGGTGCCTGCGCTTTCGCCGGCGACGACGTAGCTGGTGTTTTTGGAGACCGAGCCGGCAGCTTTGCCACCGCGCAGAAGGATGGCTTCCTTGGCCTCGTCCCGGCTGAAGTTCGGCAGGGAGCCGGTGACCACAATGGTCAACCCTTCCAGGGTCCGCGGCATGGATTCGTCGCGCTCGTCCTCCATGCGGACCCCGGCCGCAGCCCAGCGGTCAATGATTTCCACGTGCCAGTCCTCGGCGAACCACTCCTTCAGTGCGGCCGCGATGGTTGGGCCGACGCCGTCCACATGGGCCAGGTCTTCCTCGGAGGCGTTCCGGATGCCGTCCATGGTGCCGAACGCGGTGGCAAGGGCCCGTGAGGCGCGGGGACCAACGTGCCGGATGGACAGGGCAACGAGCACCCGCCACAGGGGCTGCGTCTTGGCTTTGGTCAGTTCGTCGAAGAGCTTGTTCGTGGTTGCCGTGGGCTTGGACGGCGTCTTGGCGGTGCCTCGAGACCAGAAGTACGGGACCAGGTCCCACGTACCCGTGCCCACGCCCTTGACGCGCTTCTCCCGCCAGACCAACACGCCTGCCAGTTTGTTCCGCAGCTCGTCCAGTCCGGAATCCGCAGCCAGTTCAAACAGCGCGGACTCACTGGTCAGGATGCCGTCGCCGGACGGTTCCACCCTTCCGCCGTTGGTGGCTGGATCCGCACCCGGTCCGGAGGTCAGCGCGATGGCTGCCTCCCAGCCCAGGGCCTCGATATCGAAGCCGCCGCGCCCGGCCAGGTGGAAGACGCGCTCCCGAAGCTGCGCCGGGCAGGAGCGGGCGTTGGGGCAGCGGATGTCCACGTCCCCTTCCTTGGCCGGTGCCAGCGGTGTGCCGCAGGCAGGGCATTCGGTGGGCATCACGAAGTCCCGCACCGGCGGTTTCTGCTGGTCGCGCAGGGCGAGCACCGGCCCCACAATTTCCGGAATGACGTCCCCGGCCTTCCGCAGGACAACGATGTCGCCGATCTTCACACCCTTGGCCTTGACCACATCCTGGTTGTGGAGCGTGGCCATCTCCACGGTGGACCCGGCCACCTTGACTGGCGTCATGATGCCGTACGGGGTGACGCGTCCGGTGCGTCCGACGTTGACTGCAATGTCCAGAAGTTTGGTGTGGACTTCCTCCGGCGGGTATTTATAGGCCACGGCCCACCGCGGCACCCGGGTGGTGTAGCCCAAGGCACGCTGGGTGGCGAGATCGTCAACCTTGACCACAATGCCGTCGATTTCATGCATGAGGTTGTGCCGTTGTTCGCCATAGCGCTTGATGAAGGCAAGGATCTCCGGCAGGCCCCCGAGAACCTCGAAGTAGGGGCTGACGGGAAGGCCCCATTGTTCCAGCACGGCGTAGGTCTGGGACTGGCTCAGGGTTTCCAGCCCTTCGCGCGCACCAATGCCATGGACAAACATCCGCAACGGACGCTTGGCGGTTTCCGCCGGATCCTTTTGCCTGATCGAACCGGCGGCGGCATTCCGGGGGTTGGCCAGCGGCGCCTTGCCGGCTTCGATCAGTGCCTCATTGAATTCCGCAAAAGCCTTGGAAGGGATAAAGACCTCGCCCCGGATTTCCACCTCCGGGGGAAAGCCGGTGCCCGTCAGTTCCGTCGGGATTTCCTTGATCGTCAGGACGTTGTGGGTGATGTCTTCACCCGTGGTTCCGTCACCCCTGGTGGCCGCCCGGACCAGTTTCCCGTCGCGGTACAACAGGTTGACCGCGAGGCCGTCAATCTTCAGTTCCGTGAGCCACGCGAGCTGAGCCGTGTCCCCCAGCTTGCTGACGCCGGCCTCGGCTTTGGTGATCCAGGCCTCCAGCTCCTCCAGGGAAAAGACGTCCTCGAGGCTATACATCCGCTGCAGATGTTCGACGGCGGCGAACGCGGCTGAGACTTCCCCGCCAACCTCCTGCGTAGGCGAATCATTGGCTACCAGCTCCGGATGCAGGGCCTCGATCTCCTCCAGGCGCCGGAACAGTTCGTCGAATTCCGCGTCAGAGACCAGGGGTTCGTCCTCCTGGTAATACGCAAACCGGTACTTCCTGACCAGGTCCGTCAGATTCTCATATTCTTCGCGCACTGACCCAGCGGGGACGGCGTCCGGCTCGGTTAGTTCCTCAGTGCTGTTTGCTGTTTCCTCTGCGGGGACCGGTGCTGTGCTCACAGACCTATCTTGCCTTACCGCCCCGACATTGCGCCCAAACGCCCACTGCGCCGCCGTGCCCCTGCCGTTAAATGCCGCGGGGCCCGGTGGGAAAGTCGGGGCTGAGGACAAGCTCGATCACCGGATAACAAAGGTCAGTGTGAAGCGGGGCGGTTCCGGCTCCACCAGGCGAAGGCCAGGCCGGCGACTCCCACCAGCAGCACGCCCCCCATGATGGCCAGCAGTCCGGGGCCGCCAAAGAGGCCGGAGCCGTCGTTGCGGGAAACGGCGGCGGCCTGTGTGGGCTTGGCCGATTTCGTGATGGGCTTGTTCCAGTTCGCTTCCGTGGACGGGGTTGCGGACGACGACGGGCTGGGGATAGTGGTGCTGGGCGCGGCCGACGGCGTCTCTTCAGCCGGCGAAACGCTCGGTTCAGGGGCGAGGGTGGGAACCGGCGCCGGGGCTGGCGCTACGGGCGCGGGCGGCGGGGGCTCGATTACGGGGGCCGCCGACGTCTGCGTCGGGGATGGAGTCGGGGTGCCCGTCGGCCCGGGCTTCTGATTGCCCGGCTCACAATTAATGATGCACAACCCCGGTGCCGGTTCGCCGTCGTCGGCCTGCACGGGGGCCGCCGCAGAAAGGCCAACCAGGAGCGCCAGCACCGCAGCGGCCGCAGCAGCGGACACGTCGCGGAGCACGGATGAGGATCGGATCATGGTTACCTTTTCGACAGCGCGCGGCACCCCCCTGCCGCAGCGAACAGTGTTTCCGGTAGTCTCCTACAACGCGGCACGGGCCCGCAAATCCAATGGATTTACGGGCCCGTGGGAAGCAACGGCTCAGCCCCTGTTTTCCGGCGGCAGCGCAATCTGCAGTTTCCGTGCTTTGCCGCGGCCCACGATGTAGCCGCGGCCCGGTATGAACTCCGGGCTGACCCGGCCCAGCGACGTGTTGAGCAGGCTGTCCCCTTCGATGTCGCCCGGGTTGATGAGCAGGCCCCGGCGTCCGGATTTGAAGGGCTGCGACAGCGACCAGGCGGAGGACCAGGTTGATGTTTCCGATTCCCCGATGACCCACTGATCGGCCTTGATGGACGCCGTCACGAGCTGCGAAACGCCCGATTCCGCCACGGTATCCGTGAACTCGGTCAGGCCCTCGATGAAGATCGCGAGCTTCCCGGGGTTCCCGGAAGAGTGCTCCGTGAGGTCCTCGATGATCTCGGCCAGGTCATCGGCACCCACCACGGAACGGTTCCAGAGCGGCAGCGACGCCACCGCGGACCGGCGGGAGCCGATGTACACCAGCTCCGTGTCCGGGTTGGACCGGCGCAGCGCGTAAGCCAGGGTCACCAGCGCCACCGTCCTGCCCGCCCCTGGCGGACCCGCCAGAAGCAGCGGTCCCTGGGCCATGATCTCGGCCGGCTGCAGGGTTTCGTCGTCGACGCCGATGACGGGCAGGTCCGGGCTGCCGGAAGGCAGCACATCCAGGTCCACCTGTTCCGGAAGCCGCTGGATTTTTGGTGCCGATTCCAGCCCCTGGCGCAGCATCGCCTGGCTGAGCTTGTGGACTTCACGGGCCTGCAGCGCCAGGTTGGAGTTGCCGCCCAGGACGGCCAGCTGGACCTCGTAGCCGCCCAGCATGCCGCGCCCCGGCGGCGAGGAGCTGGTGAGGACGTCCTTGGCGACGTCCATGGACATGTAGTCGTCCTCGGACGTCAGCCGCAGCACCAGCCGGCGCTGGATGGAAGCCAGCAATGTCGCCGGTACGGCGTTCGGCCGGTCACCGGTGACCACCAAGTGGATCCCCAGGGGACGGCCGTCGGTGGCCAGCTGCAGGAAGACGTCCCAGAGTGCGGACAGGCGGCTGAATTCGTACGTTTCGCGGAACGCCGATATGCCGTCCAGCAGCACGAAGATCCGCTTCTCGTCCGGGCGGTTGGCCAGGGTCCGGTATTCCACGATGGTGGAGGCCCTGACCTCGGCGAACCGGGCGGACCTTTCGTCGGCGATGTCCCGGAGCAGGCGGAGCAGCCGGCCGACGCGTTCGACGTCGTCACCGTTGATGATCTCGCCGACGTGCGGCAGCTCTTCGAGCATCTTCAGCCCGGAGGAACCGCAATCGATCCCGTAGATGTGCACGGGCCCGCCCCGGGGCGTGACGGCGGCGGCAATCGCAATGCCGCGCAGGGCAGCGGATTTTCCGGAGCCGCCTGTGCCGTAGATGGCCATGTTGCCGTCCTGGTCCGGCTCGTAGAACACCGTGGGCTGTTCCTGGCGGGCAGGATCATCCGCCACCCCCAGCAGCAGCCGTTCGTCCGTCCGGGGGTTCGGGAGCTTGGAAAAGTCGTACGTCTTGGCCAGCTCGTCCAGCCACGGTTTGCGCGGCGGCCGGATGGCCAGGGATTCCGCGGCCCTGACGATATTGGTGGTCATCCTGGCGATGTCGTTGGGGCCGGCCGGAGCTTCCTTGACGGGCTTCTCGGGGGCGGGCGCCTCCCAGCTGGGCCCTGACCCGAAGGCCATTTCCACGATGTCGATCTGCGGACGCTGGGGCTTCTCCGTGGTCCAGCCGCCGGCATAGCCGGTCTGGAACCCCTGGATACGGCCGGGCCCGGTCTTGGCGGCGCCGCGGCCCGGGATGGACGGGTCGAAGTAGGCCGCATCAGGCACGCCGAGGATGTCGGTGGCGTCATCCTCATCCGCCATGCGCAGGGCGACCCGGAGGTTGGTGTTGGCGCGCAGGCTGTCCTTGATGACGCCGGCGGGACGCTGCGTGGCCAGGATCAGGTGCAGGCCCAGGGACCGGCCACGGGCGGCAACATCCACCACACCGTCCACAAATTCGGGGACCTCGGTGGCCAGCGCCGCGAATTCGTCCACAACGATGATCAGGTACGGCGGTGCCTCCGGGTCGGCTTCGCGCTGGAGCCCGAGCAGGTCCTTGGCCTTCTTGCGGTTCAGCAGGTGTTCGCGGTAGTGCAGCTCCGCACGGAGGGAGGTCAGGGCGCGGCGGACAAGGTGCTGGGAGAGGTCGGTGACCAGGCCCACGGTGTGGGGCAGGCTGAGGCAATCGGCGAACGCCGCCCCACCCTTGTAATCCACAAACAGGAAGCTCACGCGGTCCGGGCTGTAGGCGGCAGCCATGCCCATGACCCAGGACTGCAGGAACTCCGATTTGCCGGCGCCGGTGGTGCCGCCCACCAGCGCGTGCGGGCCCTCGTTCTTCAGGTCCAGGTAGAGCGGCTCGATGCCCTTGGAACCCACCAGGGCCCGGAGGGTACCGTTGTCCTTCCGGTTGGGAACCGCGGAGGCATGGACTGAATTGTTCTCCACCCAGCGCTCCGCCACGGCCTGCGGGTTGTCCAGGAAGTCCTTGCCGATCAGGGTGGCGTAGGACACCGCACGCGGCAGGTCGGAGTCGTCGCTGACCGGCTTGCCAACGTCCACCACGGGCGCCAGCATCCGGGCCAGCTGCGCCGCCAGGTCGGCGTCAAGGCTTTCGCAGCTCACGGGATACGTGTGCCGTCCCAGCCGTACCTGCCCGGTGGTGGTGCCGTTTTCGCCGTCAACCACCATAAAGTCCCGGCAGGCGGCCGGGAGTGCCTGGATGTCGGTGGCCACCCACATCACGTGGACGCCGGAGTCCGGTCCGCGCTCGGCGAGGCGGGTCAGCCTGCCCCGGTCCACCGGAGCGTCGTCCTCGACGATGACCAGGACCGCCGGCAGCACCGGGACCGGGATCTCGTCCTTGGCAGGGTCCACGGATCCCCGGTGTTCGGGGGTGGAGCGCTTGGCCATGGCTTCGCGTGCGTCGAGCAGGTCCTCGAGCCTGGCCACGAGGGAGGAGCCGCTGGCTGAACCGGCGGCCAGGTGGTCGCCGTTGAGGGGGCTGTGGCCGGAGCCCACGTGGGGCAGCCACTGCAGCCAGTCCCAGCGCTGCCGGGATTGCGCCGACGTTATGGCCGTCACCACGGCCTCGGCCGGCGAGTGCAGGCCCACGAACTGCAGGACCATGCCGCGGGCAACGTCGTCAACCAGGCCCCGGGCTCCGGCCACGCCGAAGGACCCGGCCGTGCGCAGCTGGGAGACCACCGGGACACCCTCGATGTCCCTGAACTGCTTCAGGCAGTCCTGGATCTCGCGCATGAATTCAGCTTCGGTGTCGTTGCTGTGGGGTTCCTCGAACAGGATGCGAGATGTACTGGTGCCGAGCCCGAACCGCAGGCCCAGGAAACCGGTGTGCTCGGGGCGGTGGGTCCACAGCAGCGGACCGAGTTTGTAGATGGAATCCACGGTGTCGCTGACCGATGGTGCTTCCTGCAGGCGGACCGCGCGTTCCACGTGCTGCAGTTCGGTGATGTCCTGCCGGAACGCAGCCATGGACTCCCGGAACTGTTTGAGCTGTTCCTTCTGCTGGCGCCTGGTCTGCATCTTGTGGTCCACGTAGTGACCCACAATGAACAGCGGCATCATCATCATGAACACCACCGAGAGGATGTTCCGCGTGACCGCGAACATGATGCCGCCCATCAGCAGCGGCGCCATCAGCATGATGTACGGGAACGGCTGGTGGTCCGGACGCTTGGGTCCGGCCGGTGGCACGCGCTTGGGCGCCTCAAAGCGGGGAACCACCCGCGGGGAGCGGTTGAAATCGACAAGGGGCGACGTCGGGGCTGCCGCCAGGTTGCGGCCCAGCGGCACCACGGTCACGGTGGTCTCCCCCAGCGTCACCGTGTCCGAGGAGTTCAGGGTGGCCCGGGTGACCGGCAGGCCGTCCATCAGGAGGCCGTTGGCGGAGTTCGTATCCACGATCTCCACGCTCTCCCCCACGGTGATGCGGGCGTGGCGTTTGGAGGTCAGGGGGTCCGTGAGCCGGATGTCCACGTCCCGGTCCCGGCCGATGTAGCTGGTGCCGGAAGGCAGCGAAAATTCCTGGCCGACGTCGGGCCCGGAAAGGATCCGCAGGGTGGCTGCGGCGGGTCCGCGGTTGGCGCCGGGTGCGTTGAAGAGTTCGCTGACCTCGGTCAGGGACACCACGGATCCCGGCCGCAGGCCCGATTCCAGGAGGTTGTCCGTGCGGGTCAGGACGCTGCCGCGCATGCCGCCGCCCACAAAGGCCTCGTCGATGCGCAGCGAAAGGTTTTCCGGTGCCGGCGATCCCTTGCGGTCGGGGTCCGCGGCCCAAAGCTGCGTGGCAATATCCGCCACCGTGGCCAGGCCGTCGACGGTGACGGCCAGGTCCTTGGTTTCCGCCGGGTCCCGGCGGAGTGTCAGCCGGATCCTCATCCTTCGTCCACGCCCCTCATCTTTTCTAGTAAGTGCAAATCATCGGGGGTGACCAGGTGGGACGTGACGGCGTGTTCGACGAGCCTCGCGCGCCGGTTGGTGGCCAGTTTCCCGCCGCCGCCGCGGAGGCCCACCACGCCCACGCGGTCAAGTTTGTCGCAGACGTTATCGAGCTTTCGGTTGAACCGGGTGAGTGCCCAGCCCAGGGTCTTGGCCGCTGCGGCCGAGGACGGGATGGCGCTGAATCCGGTCCCTTCCCGCCGCAGCATGGGTTCGGCCAGGGCCACGATGAGGGCCTTCTGCGAGTCGGTGAAGACCACGGGGCCGATGGTGGTATCGCCGTTGCTGTCATCCTCCCGTGATTCCTGGCGGAAGGACGGCGTCTTGAGGTGGACGGCGAACTCATACGTGGTGGGCCCGGCGGTGAAAATGACGTTCGTGTGGCTGAACACCAGCGGGATGCGCGCACCCGGCGACAGCCAGGCCTGCATGCCGCCGGAACCGTCGGCGACGGTGGCGGACAGCATCCCGCCCACGTTGCTCAGCCACCAGATCCCGTCGTAGCGGGCCACCTGCAGGAACTGGCGGTGAAGGTACGGGTTGTCGTCCACCTCAAGGTCGCCTTCGCGGCCGATGTTGAAGATTTCCTCATCGGACGGTTCGTACCATTCACCACAGAAATCTATTGCTAGATCCCCCATTTTCCGTGCCTCCTCGTCGGGCTCTGCCCGCGTTCACTAACGGTTCCGGTCTGCTCTGCCGTCACTTGCGGATGCAGGCGATCGAGTCTTCTTCCAAGGGTGAGAACGCGCCGTCGCTCCTGACGATCATCACCTGGACACACGTGGGTTCCGTCGGATTCAACGCAACCTGGGCGGTTGGCTCGGCAGTGGACTGGTATTCGCCGTTGTTGCCCAACGTGTAGACCCGCCACTTGTAGGCGTCGCCCGACTTTGGCTGCGGATTGGTCCACGTGAACGTCGCCTTGCCGGCGGCGTCCACAGTCCCTGCCAGATCCGCGACGTCGGGGACTGTCCCGTTGTCCAGGGCATCCGCGGGGGGTTTGCTGACTTGGCCGGTCTCTTCGACCTTCGGCGCCGGGGCTGATGACGCCAGCACGATTCCGACAATGATGGCGAGGACCAGCAGCGTTCCGCCCGCGGCGGCGAGCCACACGTTGCGCTTGCCGTGGTCGGGCGCCGCTTCGGGGGCGGTTTCGGCGACCGGGGCCGGCCGGCTGATCGTCGCGTCGATCTCCGGATCGGCCCGCCCGGCTCGGTGGCCGGGCTGGCCGGTCTGCTGGCCGGCCTGGGCGGGAAGGGGCCCGGGACGCTGGACGGTTGCGTCCGGCGCGGAGCCGTACTCGGCGACTGCACTGCCTCGGAGCATCGTGGCATGGGCCCACTCGCCTGCGGAGTTGCTGCCAGCCTGCGTGCCGCCGTCCTGCTTACCGTCCTCCTGGCCGGCAAACAGGTTGCCCGGAACCTGGGGCCGGGGTCCTGCCGGGGCCGCTGCCGCAAGGGGGAAGCCGCCAGCCGGAAAGCCCGACGGCGTCGCACCGGTTCCGGGGCGTTGCGGCCGGGTGCGTGCCGGGAAAGTAGGGGCGCTGCCGGTCCGCTCCGGGTCGATGGACGCGATATTGCGGACGCGGGTTTCCTCGAAGCCGTCGTCCGGGTGGTGCTCTTCCAGCTGCTGCTCTTCGAGTACCTCGAAGGGCGTGACCGAAAGGTTCAGTTCGGCCTGGATCCGCTGCAGGGCGAGGGCAAACGCGTGGGCTGAGGAGTACCGGGACGCCGCGGATTTGGCCATGGCCGTGGACAGCGCCCGCTCCAGTGACTCCGGAACGTCGGCCCGGCCCAGGCGCGGCAGTGCCGCGCTGGTGATCCGCGAGATCAGTTCGCGCTGGGAATTATCGGTCCCGGGCATCACGAACGGCGACCTGCCGGCCAGCAGTGTGTACAGCGTGGCGCCCAGCGCCCAGACATCCACCATCACGCCGTCCACGGGGCCGTCCGCGAACTGTTCCGGCGGCGACCACGGAATGGACATCCCGGCGTCCTCGTCGGCGTCGCCGCCCAGGGTGCCCGAGATTCCGAAGTCCGTCAGGGCCGGCCGGTTGTAGTCCGTCACCAGGATGTTGGCGGGCTTGATGTCCCGGTGGGCGATGCCGGCCCGGTGGGCGGTCTCGACGGCGGAGGCCACTTGGATGCCGACGGCCAGCACCTCATCAACGCTGAAGCGCTGACGGCGGTACCGGACGTCCAGGCTGGGCCTGGAGCAGTACTCCATGGCCAGGTAGGAGTGACCGGCCTCGGTCACCTCGGCCTCGAAGATGGTCACAATGTACGGGTGGGAGGAGAGCTGGGCCATCAGGTTGGCCTCGGACTCGAACCTGCGCCGGGCACCCTCGGTCTTCAGATCCGACAAAAGGACCTTGACCGCCACTTTCCGGCGCGGCCGGTCCTGTTCGTAGAGATAGACGTCCGAGAACCCGCCGGAGCCGAGCAGGCTGATGTAGGTAAACCCCGGAATGTGGGGCGGCGGCGCAACCGGCCGTTTGGAACTCAAAGAATCTCCTCAAAACGCAGTGAGACGTCGTCACCCAATTCGGCGATGTCGCCGTCGAGCAGGATGGCCATCTCGTTCTGGGCCAGGCGGCGGGGCGGCTGGCCCTCGCGGACCAGGACCGTGCCGTTGGTGGCCTTCAGGTCGCAGAGCATCACGTGCCAGCCTTCGAGCCGCACTTCCACGTGGGAGCGCGAGATGTCGCCGCTGGGGCTGGCCACCTGGACCAGCCGCGGCATCACACCGCCCTGGACCCGGGAAACGGACGGCTGACGCCCGATGACCAGCGACTGGTCAAGGTCAACCAGTGCACCCGTCGAGACCCGCATCCGGCCCAGCCGTGGCCGGGCCACCTGAACGGCATCGGCGGGCAGCGGCGAGCCGCAGGCAGCGCACTGCGCCTGGGTGGGCGGATTGGCGTGTCCCCGACCGCAGACCCGGGCCAGCACCAGGGGGCCTGCGGCCGAACCCGGCTCCGGAACCGGGGCGGGATGCGCGGCCATTCCGGCGAGGTCGCTCTTCATGATCGTGTGGCCGTCGTGGTCACCGTCGAAGGCGTCCGGGTCTGCTGCCGGCTGCCCTGCGTGCACTTCTGCCCGGACGTCCGCCGGGGGCTGATTCAACAGGGGCTGATTCAACGGGGACAGGTTCGACGGCGGCAGAATCAACGCCGGCAGATTGGACGACGGCGCGGCCTGGGCAGCAGGTGTGCTCCCGCCGGTCCGCCACGGGACCGAGTCGATGAGCCCGCCGATCGTCCGGGCGGCCGCTGCGGCCGCAGGCGGTGTGGCAGGTGGACCTGCGGGTTCGTGGGCGGGGTGTGCAGGAGCCAGGCTGGCCGCTGCCTCCGGCTGTCCTGGAGCGTTCGCCTGTGCCGCATCGACCGGTGCCGGAGACGCGCCAACATGTCCCGCGGGGACGGCGTGATCTTCCTCTGGTTCGTCCCGGACGGCTGCGTCCTCGATGCTGCGGACAACAGTCCGTTCCCAGAGGTGGTCGTAGCTGCCGGTCATTTCGTGGGCCGGGACCTGGTCAGGATGGGCGGTGCGCTCCGGGGCGGGCTCCAGATCCATCTGGGGCTCCGGCGCTTCTGCTGCAAAGTTGGCGTCATCATCCATGAGCCCCATTACGGTTTCGGCGGAGACCTCCCGGTCATGTTCCCTCACCGCATCCCGCCCTGGTTCAGCCGCCGCCTCAGGTGCAGTTTCCGGCGCCGGTTCGGAGTCAGGCTCCGCTACCGTTTCAGTGACCGGTTCAGCGTCCGCTACGAGGACGACGCCGCCGACAGCGGTGGGTGCCTCGACCTCAGCGGGCGTGGCAGCCGGAGCCGCCACCTCGTCCACGGGAATTCCGGTGAGCGACATTGTCAGCGACTCCAGCAGGACCACGCCTTCGCTGAGCGGCAACACGTTCCCGGGCTGGCCGTTTCCGGCCACAGTGAGGCGGTACCACTCGGGGGTGTCCAGGCGGCGCTCGGTCCAGGTGGTGACGTCCCGCCCATTCAGGTCCACGGGGCCGCCGGGCAGCTGGACGGTCAGGTTCAGGTCGCCGCGGAGGAAGATCCGGAGCGCGTCACCGGAATCGACTATCCCGAACGACGGTATCTGCGCCAGGGAAACGCCGAAACTGCTGGTGACGGCGTGGAGCAACTCGTGGACTTCCGGAGCATCCTCCAGCAGTTCCCACAGGGACTGGACCAGGGCGGGCGGGGTGCCGGGTCCCAGGAGGACCACCGCGTTGGCCCGGACAACGCCCAGCCACGTGCCCGCGGTGTATGTTGCGGTTGCCATCTCAGCGTTCCCCGCTTTCGTCGTCCTGGCCGGCCGGCCGGCTGGCGTCAACAATCTGTCCCCGGGGCAGTGTGACCTCCTCCGCAGCATCAGCGGCGGGGCGCGGCGCAGTAGTGGCGATGCCGCCGTCGTTCATGACGTTCCTGGCGTCCACCACAATGACGGTGACGTTGTCCCTGCCACCATTGCGGAGCGCAGCCTGGATCAGGGCATCCACCGCGTCCTGCGGGTGGCCCACGGTGCTCAGGATCCGGGAGATGTGCTCGTCCGTGAGTTCGCCATTAAGTCCGTCGGAGCAGACCATGATCCGGTCGCCCTCCTCAACGGGCAGGAGCCAGTAGTCAGCTTCGATCTCGTCCCCAGTGCCCAGCGCCCTGGTGACCACGTGGCGGCGGGGATGGGCGGTGGCCTGCTCGGGCGTGATTTCACCGGCATCCACGAGTTCCTGGACCTCCGAGTGGTCCACGCTGACCTGTTCAAAGTGTCCTTGGCTCAGCCGGTACGTGCGGGAATCGCCGATGTTCATGACCAGCCAGTACGGCATGCCCATCTGTTCCACCACCACGGCACCGGTGAGCGTGGTCCCGGCGCGGGCACCGGTCACTTCCCGGATGGAACTGTCGGCGCGGAGCAGGTATTGCTGGAGAACTGCCGCCGTGACGCTGCGCTCCCCGGTGGCGAGCTGTGGCATGGCAGCGAGGGCACGGACACACATGCCGCTGGCAATCTCGCCGGCTTCGTGTCCGCCCATGCCGTCCGCCACGGCGAAGACGGGGTCGGAGGCGATGAAGGAATCCTCGTTCAATTCCCGGCGCAGCCCGCGGTCCGTTCCGTAGCCGTAACTCAGGCTGAGGCCGGTTCCGTGGTCTGCGTCAGCTGGGTCACTGGCGGGCTGTGAGTTCATGCTTGTCCTAGGTGGAAGGAACGGTCACCAAAGTGGACAGTGGATCCCGGGCTGACAAAAGCGGGCACGCCCGGCTGCAGCGGCGTGCGCCGGCCGTCCGGCGTAGTAACGGCGCTGCCGTTCGTGGAGTTCCGGTCCGTCACCCAAACCCCGGCACCGTCGGTCAGCAGGTGGAGGTGCGTCTTGGAGATCGAGCGGCCGGGATCGCTGACGGCCAGCAACTGGGCCTGCTGCTCCCCCGCCTGGCCCAAGGGGTTCCGGCCCAACAGGACGTTGCGGTCGAGCTGGAAGTCCCGGCCGTCGTCGAGCTTTATCCGCAGCACGGCGACGGGCGCCGCATTCGTTGCGCTGCCGCGCATCTGCGTGCGGTCGAGGTCGTCATCGGGATGGAACTGGCCGCCCGGCGCGGGAACGGCAAGGGCCACATGCGGCGGCTGGAAGGGAGCGGACGACGGCGGCGCGTACGGCTGGGGTGCGAACGACGGCCGTGCGGATGGCGGTTGAGACGTGTACGGCTGCGGGGCGTACGGCTGCACGGGTTGTTGGGCCGGCGGCTGGGCGTTCACAACCTGCGGCGCCTTCGCGGCACCGGCCACGGGTGAGGCGACCTGCTGGACGGGCGGCAGGTCCAGAGGCGCGAAACTGTACGGTCCCTGGATGCCGCCGGAGGTGATGGGGTTCCGGCCGTCCTTGACGTCGAACACCAGCGTTTTGGCCACGGTGTCATGCCAGCCGCGGAGCCCGCCGTTGCGGTCCCAGGTGTTGGAAACCACCACCAGCACGGCCCACACCGCGCCGACCAAGAGCAGCGGTCCGAGGATAAAGACAGCCACATCGAACCATTTGAAAATGACGATGGCCACGGCGGCCAGGAGCGCCAGGATGATGCCCGCGCCGGTGATGAGGCCGCGCAGGAACACTCCCCCGGCGCCGGGGGCGTAACCGTCCTTGTCAGCGCTGCGGATGCCCATGACGTGGTTGCCGAGGGTCTTCCCGGACCGGCCTTCCATGCCCACCAGGACCGCCAGATAGACCAGCGTCAGTCCCAGGCCGATGCTGCCGAACAGGACCAGCGAACCGGTGTCATAGATGATGAAGCCGCCGCTTTGGGTGCGGGTGATTCCCGCGAATCCGATGGCGAAAGTCACCACCAGGACCGCGACGGGGGCCAGCCAGTCGAGCACTGCTGCGCCGAGCCGTTTCCCCGCCGTGGCCGGAACAAGCTCAAGATTGGCTGCCATTCCCGTTCCTCCCCCTGGAGCCGTTTGTACTACCGGGATAGTACCGGGATTCTGGCTGGCGTGCGCCGCCGCACGCTCCATCATGGCCCGCTGTGCATGGTCCACGTTGCGTCCGCTGCGTGCCGCCCTGTTGGGCAGCGGAGCACCGCACGCCGGACAGAACGTGGCGCCGCCCCGGATCAGTTGCTGGCACTGCTGGCAGCGCTCGGCCTCGTTCATCATGAGTCAGTGGGGTTCTTCCTGCCAGGGTTCCGCATAACGGTGGACTCATCAGGCTCGGAAGCCGCCGCCGCCGTCCCGGATCCGCTGTCCTGAACTGCCGGATTCGGGGTTCCGGCACCGTCCGGGCCGGTCCCCACCCTACCGGTGCCGGACCGCCATCCGGGGGAACCCTGGCCGGACGGACGCACCAGCGGGCCCAGCCCGAGCCTGGTACCGCGCAGCTTAAGGGCGTTGCGGCCATCAGCCAGCAGCGACCGGGGCGAGAAGCGGGCCTGCTGGCGGCGCCAGAACCCCAACGTCCCGGTCATCTCCTTCAGCGAGCCGTCCACGATGGTCCAGTATTCCCGGACCTCCTCCTCGCTGGGCTGGCCGGCGCCGAAGATGGAGGCATCCGCACGGTGCGCCAGCATGGTGGTGGTCTGCCCGGTGGCCGGGAACGAGTCAGCAAGCACCACTGCGCTTTCGCGCCGGGTTGCACGGGTGTCGATGCCGGCGCCCAAATCCGTGGCGAGGCTCACCACCTCGTTCCAACCGCCGCCCACACGCTGGGCCGGGTGCCCCTCCGTGAGGCGGGCCTTCCGGCGTCGTGATTTAAGGAGCGCGATCAGCAGCAGCGGCAGGGCAAGGATGGACAGCGGGATCAGGGCAATGCCCAGGGCCCCGAGCAGGGCACCCCAGAAGAGCCACGGATTGTTTTTCTTCTCGTCGGCGTCCAGGGCGTCCGGCGAGGAATCCGGCGGCAGATCGGCCGGTTCCTGCGGCGGGGGCGGCGGCTGCAGCACCTGGGGCTTGGGTTTGGACTTGTTTTCGGGGTCCGGCGGGATGGGGACGTTGTCCTTGGGCGGTGTGGGGTCGAAGCTGACCCAGCCCACCCGGTCGAAGGCCACCTCTACCCAGGCGTGGACGTCCTTGCCCGTGACCTTTACCTCGCCGGCGCCGTTCTCGGGGCTGGTCGGCTCGGGGTAGAAGCCCATGACCACGCGTGACGGGATGCCCAGGTGGCGGAGCATCAGCGACATGGACACGGCATACTGCTCGTCGTCGCCGAGCATCTGCTTGGCGGTCAGCAGGTTCCTGATCCGCGACGAGCTGTGGCCGGAAACGCTGGGCAGCTGGCCGTCAGCCACCAGGCCGTTGCTGAAGGCGCCCGTCTTTTGGAAATGCGCCTCGATCTGGCGGACCCGGTCAATCGCGGTGGGCGCATCGGCCGAGAGGTCGTTGGCCTGTGACCCCACCACCGGCGGGACCTCGACGGCGTCCGGCAGCGTAATCTTCGCGAAGTCGTACTGTGTCAACTGACCGTGTTCGAGCTTCACGGGATCGGACACCTGGACGCTGTAGGAATCGCCCTTGGACAGGCCCTGCGTGGTCACGGCCGTGTCTGTGCCCGCGTTGAAGTACAGGCCCGACGCCGCGGCGGAGGCGCCCTGGTCAAAGCTCAGGCCGGTGGTCTTCCGGCCTCCCGGGACAAAGTAGCCCTGGTAATCCTCGATGGTGATGTCGATGGAGTAGTCATTCGAGGGGACGATGCCCGAGGTGTCGGCCAGGGTGTTGATGGACTCGGTGTCGCCCACCTTGCTGAAGCTGCCGGAGCCGTTGGGATCCATGTTGTAGTTGGTGCCGTTGAAGGCATCCAAAGCCCCCAGCCGGACACGGCCGTCCCGGGGCAGTCCTTTGACCACGAACAGGGTGTCGTCCTTTTTGTCCTTGACGAACGTCCGGAAGCTTGCCAGGGGCGTGATGTAGTCCTTGGGATCGAACGGCGGAACCACCATATTGCGCAGGACCTTGCGGTCACCGCTGGCGGTGACCAGGGGCGCCGCCACCGCGGTAATGGCGACGCTTGCGGCGATCACGGCAGCGGCCGTGCCCAGCCGGCGGAGCTTGGCCCGCTGGGCTGTGGCCGCATCGGTCTGCGGACGGTTGACTGAGACTTTTCGCGTGTCGCTGCGCCGCAGCGCGTCACGGCGGAAGGTGGCCCAGGCAATCGCAATGACGGTGAGTCCGATGCCGCGCTCCACGGTGAGGAAGGCAGCGTTGGTGCTGAAAGCTATGCCCGTGACGAAAAGCCCCAGCACGGGAAGCAGTGGCCAGTACGGGGTTTTCAGCCGCCAGGTGAGGATGCCGGCAACCAAGGCGGTGAGCAGCGAACTCAGGAACGGGACGATCAGAACGCCGCCGGCAGACCCTACCGGAACGCCCACCGTGAGCATGTCCTTCCAGGCGAACACAACTCCAAGGAGCAGCGTCCGCAAGGAGTCAAGGCTGGGAACAAAACCGGCAATCGCAGCGTCCGGGACTGCGAGGAGCGTGCCGAAAACCAGGTAGGCCCCAAGCGCGAGGGCTGTAGTGATCAGCAGACCCAGGCGCAGGTGCGCGTTGGCGGCGGCGATGCCGAGGCCCAGGAGGATGCCGCCGAAGCCCGAGACCAGATAGTAGGGGTCTCCGCCGAAGCTGAGGCTGAAGCCCAGCAGGCCCAACCCCAGCAGGACGGTGAGGGCGGCGGCGTCGAGCACAAAATGCCAGACCGGCTGGCCGTCGGCGAACGATGATTCGTACTGCCGCTGCTGCGGGCGTGGCCGGAGGCCCGGGGCGGAGCTCATGCGGCCGCCTTTCTGAGGACGATGGCGAGGTCAGCGAGGTCGCCGAGGGTCAGCACTGTCAGGTCTGCGATGTTGGCGCGGCCCGGTGCAGCCCCGATTTGGAGGCGCACGGCCAGGCTCCTGACGCCGAGCGGCACGGAGGCCGCGGCCGATCGGAGCTGGGAGGGTGTCACGTTGCTGCCCACCACAAAAAAGACCACCGACGCGTTGGGGACGGTGTCGGCCAGTGTCCGGGCGAGGTCGACGGCGGTCCGGCGCATGGGTGCCCCGGCGATCCGTGTCATGTCATCCAGCATGTTCCGCCCGGTTTCACAGCGCAGCGGCCCCTTTTGCGTCAGGACGTTCAGCTCGCGCTGCTCGCGGATGGCCTGCCGGCCGATCGAGGCGGCCGCTGAGATGGCCATTTCGAATTCCTGCTCTGAGGCGTACTCGTCCGTGTTGATCGACAGTGAGATGGCCAGGTGGGCGCGCCGGGTCTCCTCGAACTGGCGCACCATCAGCTTGTTGGTCCGCGCGGTAGTCTTCCAGTGGATGTGCCGCCGGTCATCACCCGGGACGTAGTCCCGCAGGGCATGGAAGGACACGTCCGCACTGGACAGGTCGGTGGTGGGCATTCCCTCGAGGTCGCGGATGAATCCCGCCGCGGAACCGGCCAGGGCCACTGTCTTCGGGTGCACGAACAGGTCCTCCGGTTCCGTCCACAGCACCTGCCGGCGAAGGAGGTGCAGGGGGTCGGCCCGGACGGAGCGGACAGGTCCCACCACGATGACGGCGCGGCGGGCGGTTGGGATGGTGAACAGGTCCTCGTGCACCTGCGCGGGCTTCATCCTGGGCAGGTGGAAGACAGCGGTGGCGTTGCCCACCGGCAGTTCCAGGGCGGCGGGCAACAGGGGCCTGGCCGAGGTGTTGGAGACGGCGATGCTTCCTACCGCGCTGTCCCCGACGGCCACACGGGTCCGGGCGAGGTCCAGGATCACGCCGTAGGATGACCGGCCCAGGATGAACCCGATGGCGATCACGAAAAGGACAAACGCCGCGATGGCCGCCGCCTTGGCCTCCTGCCAGCCGAAGGACTGGCCGGCCGTCCACAGCAGGATGGAGGCGGCCAGGACGGACCAGCCCAGGACACTGACCACCGAGAGGACAGGCCACACGTCGCGCAGCCAAAGGCCACGGACCCTCTCCCACGCCGGGGTGAGGGCGAGGGCGGCGGTGCTGGTGGCTTCCGCCCAGACGGACGACGGATGCAGCCTCGTGGGCCGGCCATCCCGGTGGAAGGGTTGCCGGAGGCGTTCAGCAAGCCGGGTCAACGGAGTGCTGCTGGACATAAATGTGCCTTTGTTCGCGCTGGTCAGTGGTGGTCTGGAGCTCCGCAGGAGCGTCAGACGGCGGCGCGCTGCTGCGGTGCCGCGATGTCGGACAAGACCCGGGCCAGGACGGCCTCGGGGGTGGCGCCGGAGAACTCAGCTTCCGGGTCCATCACAAACCGGTGCGTCCACACAACGGCGGCCAGTTCCTTGATGTCGTCAGGCAGGACGAAGTTCCGTCCCTGCCCCGCGGCCCAGACCTTTGCGGCGCGGACCATGGCGATGGCGCCTCGCACGGAAACGCCGAGACGGGTCTCGGGTGCGTTGCGGGTCTCTTCGCAGAGCCGGGAAATGTATTCGAGGACCGCCGTGTCCACGTGCACGGTGGCAGCGAGGTCAGCCATGTCCGCCACGGCCTGCGTGGTGATAACGGCGGAGATCTCCTTGGAGCGGTCTTTCAGGTTCGAGCCGCCGAGCAGCTGGACCGTGGAGGCGTGGTCCGGATAGCCGATGGAGGTCTTGATCAGGAAGCGGTCCAGCTGCGCCTCCGGCAGGCGGTACGTACCGGCCTGCTCGATCGGGTTCTGCGTGGCCATCACCATAAACGGCCGGCCGGCCTCGTAGGTGACGCCGTCCACGGTGACCCGGGATTCCTCCATGACCTCCAGCAGTGCCGACTGGGTCTTCGGCGAAGCGCGGTTGATCTCATCGGCCAGCACGATGTTGTTGAAGATCGGTCCCTTGTGGAACTCGAACTTCTGCGTCTTCTGGTCGTAGATGGTCACACCCGTGACGTCCGAGGGCAGGAGGTCGGGGGTGAACTGGATGCGGTTGTTGGACCCCTGGACGGTGGCGGCCATCGCCCGGGCCAGCATGGTCTTGCCGGTACCGGGGGCGTCCTCGAACAGCACATGGCCCTCAGCCAGCATTGCGGTGAAGGTGAGCCGGATGACGTGGTCCTTGCCGAGCACCGCCTGTCCCACGTTTGCAACGAGCTTGTCGAAAGTGCCTGCAAACCATTCGGCCTGCTCGGTGGTCATGGTCATGAAATGAGTCCTTTTCTTGTGGTGCGGGTCTGATGAAGCTGGAGTGGACGGGCTGTGTGGACTGTCAGCATCTGCCGACGTCCGGACCGCTGATATCGATAGTGGCGAGCTTGACGTACCAGCCCGAGTGGGGGCCCCCGTCCATGCGGTACCACTTGTAGTAGGACGCCGGGTTGGACGATTCGCTGGAGCCGTAAATGTTCATCCAGCAGGCGCTGGGAATCCAGCCGTCCGAGGTGGACACCCAGTTGGCGTCGGATGAACCGCAGCGCGCGTCCCCGCCCACATTGCTGTAGCGGTCCGGGACTCCGGGCTTGCCCGGGCAGCTGTTGTTGTCGCCGGGCTTGACCCTCACGGTGGTAACCGGCGGGGTGGGATCGGCCCCGGACGTGGAGGTGACGGGTCCGCCGATGGCACCGTCCACAACAGTCACTGCCTTGACACGCAGCGTGCGGTTGTTGCCCCAACCACCGCCGGGGGCGTCGAAGCTCCTGGCCTGCCCCACGTTCTGCCAGCCGCCACCGTCGACGCTGACCTCGTAGTGGTTGAGTGGTCGGCCGTTGGTGTTGGGGTTGTTCCAGGACCAATGCACCTGGCCATCGCCCTTGGGCGAAGTCATGCCGTTCACACTGGGTGCGTTCGGCGGACCGTACGGGTTGCCCGTACCGATCGCTTTGGCGTCCCCGGACACGTTGTTCTTGGTGGACGTCGCGATGATGGTGACCGTAATGTCCCGGCCGTTAGTGAGGCCACCGATGGTTCCGCCACCGGCCTGGATGCTGCCGGACTTGCCGTCTGCGTTGTACGTGTACTGGATTTCGGTGTCCGTCGAGCCATTCCGCTGGGCCTGGGTCAGCGGTGTAAATGTCACGCGGAGCTGGCCGCTGTTACCGGTGTCAGCCACGGTTCCGCTGCTTACCTGGCCTGGCTTGCCGGCTGCCCGGATCTGGGCGGACGGGTTGCTGGTGGCGCTGGTGCCGGCCTTGTTGGTGGCCGAAACGGTGAAGGTGTAGTTGCTCTCGGAGTTGTCCACGGTGACGTTCTGCGTGGTGCCTGAAGCTACCGGCTGCGTGGCGACCACCTGACCGCCCTGCAGGGTGGTCAGGGTGTAGGAGGAGACGGCGTCGCCGTTGTTGTTTGGCGCCGTCCAGCTGACCTTCAGTTGGCTTGTGGATCCCACCTGGCCCGCTTGGGCCGCCGTCGGGACGGCCGGGGTGGCAGGGACGCCCGCGGGGACTTCGGCTGCGGAATATGGGCTCCACTCGGACGGATCCTTGGCATCATTGCGGGCCAGGACGCGGACCTTGTAGGAGACGCCGTTCTGGAGTCCCTTCCAGACATAGCCCACCGCTGCCAGGTTCTGGATCTGGGCGTTCTGCCCTGGCGGGGCCGGCGAGATTTCCAGATCGTAGGTCTTGACGGGTGATCCCTTGCTTGCGGGTGCCACCCAGTTCACGGAAAGCTGCTTATCACCGAACTTCAGGGTGGGCGCCAGCGGCGTGTGCGGCTTGACGTCCGGGCGGACCTCGGCGGATGCCGGGGAACGTTCAGATTCGCCGAACTCGTTAGTAGCGGTGACCTCGAAGTGGTACTTCGTGTTGTTGACCAGCCCGGTCAACGTGCAGGTGTTCGCCGGACAGTCCTGCCTGAAGCCCGATTCGCCGTAGACCGTGTACTTGGTAATGGGCGCACCGCGGTCTGCCGGGGCAGACCAGTTGAGCAGGGCAGTCTTGTCGCCAACGCTCTGCGCCTGCGGGGTAGTCGGTGCCAGGGGCTTGTCCTTGACGGTAAGCCGGATTCGCGCCGTGGCGTTGCGGGAATCGTCTCCTGTCTTGTCTGCCACCGTATAGGCGACCACCATGGTCCCGGCGAAAACGGACGACGGCGTCACCGTTACCGAGTCGCCGGACACGGCTGCTCCTCCCTGGCCCGTCTCGGTTGATGCCGAAATAATCTTCAACGCGGTCTCGGGGAACGGATTCGAGTCGTTGGCCAGGACCTTCACGGTGACCGGCTTCCCGGCGGCCGCGTTCGGCTCCAGGTCGTCGTTCGCCACCGGTTTGGGCCGGTTGGAGGCAGTGACAGCCAGCTGGTAGGTGGCCGTTGCCTCCAGCCCGCGGGAGTCCTTGGCCTTGATCTGGACCGCACCGGTGGTGCCGGTGGCGGTGGCGCCGTCCACGGATGTTTTGAGGATCTTGCCGTCTATCCGGGCATTAAAGCTGGCCGGGCTGCCACCCACCAGTTCGTACTTCATGTTGTCCAGACCATCCCTGTCCGGGTCGGAGGTCAACCGGCTCAGGTCCAGGTCCGCAGACTCGCCCTTCGGCACGTCAACGTTCGCGCCCAGGAGTTCCGGCGCGTTGTTGCGGTTGGGGTCCGGCAGCACCTTGGTGCGGATGCTCAAGGTGGATTTCAGCCCTGCAGGATCATCCGGCCCGGTGCCGTCGGTAACCTCAAAGCTCAGCGAGCCCGGGCCAACGTAATCGACGCCGGCGGTGTACTTCAGCGCCGTTCCGTCACCGGAAACCGGGTTGCCGCCGTCCGAACCGATGAGCTTGATCCGGTCAGTTTGCGTCAGGCGCGGTGAGCGTCCCTCCCGGACCTTGACCCATTCCTTGAGGTCAACGTTCACGGATTGTCCGGCGATGACCTCAATGACCTCGTCTTTGGCGAGGGTGGGAACCTGCTGCCCCAGCCCCGGCGCCCAGATGATGGCTGTGGACTTCTGGCCGTCCACGTCTTCGACGGTGTACGGGATCAGCTGCGGCTGTTCAGTCAGGTCTACGAGCATGGTGCCGTCAGGCCCCGGGCGTGCGGTGAGGGACTCGGTGCTCAGCTTAAGGTTCTCGCCGACGCCGTCGGGGTCTTCATCGTTCTTGAGGACCGGCACGTCCACGGCAGTCTTGCCCATCGCCTGGGCCGAGGTGACCCGGTCGTCGCGGGCAATGGGCGCCTTCAGCGGAACCTCGTTGTCCACCACCACGCGGATAGTGGCTTGGGCGGTGGCGTCGCGGTCGTCGGCGATGGCGTACCGGACGTTGACCGTCCCGGCAGCGCCCGGAGCGGTCAGGATGATGCGGCCGCTGGTCTTGCTGACGGTGGCCTGGAGGGCGTCGTCGGCCTCGATACCGTCCGTGAGGATGCGGATGATGTCGCCGTCGGGATCGGTGTCGTTGCCGGTGGCGTCGACGGCGATCTGCCGTCCCGGCCGGACCTTCACTTCGTCATCCACGGGGGTGGGGTTCTGGTTCGTTTCGCCACGGGGGGCGATGCCCACCGTCACGGTTCCGGTGTTGACGGCGCCCTGGCGGTCCACCACCTTGTAGCGGAACGTATCCGTACCGGCGCCGTCGCCGGCAGCGGTGAAGTCAATGAAGTTGCTGCCCACGGTGGCGGTTCCCATGGCCGGGGTGCTGTCGATACCGGTCAGCTGAACGGAGTCGCCGTCGGGATCGATGCCGTCCAGGGGAACGGGAATGCGCACTGTTCCGGCGGCAACCACACGGGCGGTGAGATTCTGAGGCTGCGGCCTCGAATTCTCGGCCCCATCCAGCGGAAGGATGTGGATGGTGACGGCGGCGGCGCTCTTCTGCCCCTGCGGGTCCACGGCATTGTAGATGGCGCGCACCGTTTTAGGCTGCGGCCCGGCGATGAAACGCAGGGTGTTTTCCGAGACGAAGCTCTTGCCGTCCAGTTCATCCACGGCTTGCGGCAGGACGGGGTCCACGCTCAGCTCCAGGCCCTGCGGGTGGGTGTCGTTGTCCAGCACCGGGATGGTGACGACGTCGTTGACCCGGACGTTCACTTCGTCGGGCTTCGGCTGGGGTGCTTCGACGACGGCGGGAGCCGGGACGGGGACCACAGAGACGCTGCCGGTGGCTGACTTCTTGCCGTTGGACATGGTGTATTCAAAAAGGAACGGGTCCTTGGTGCCCAGGACATCGGTGATGCGCAGGACGCTGTGGTCGATCACGCTGACCGAGGCCGTGGTGTTCTCCGGGAGTTTCACGGACTGCAGCACCAGCACGCCGCCGGAAGGATCCGAGTCATTGGCCAGCGGGTCCAGCAGCACGCTGCCTCCGGTGGGCATCAGCGCAACGTCATGCACGGCCACCGGGTCACCGGCGTCCTTGCCGGACTCCACGTCAACACGGATCAGGCCCTGGCTGCTCTGCGGGCCGTTGCTGGCGATGTAGGTCAGGTAGACGGGACCGGGAGTGGTGCTGCGGAACGTGAAGGTACCCCCGTCGGTGACAGGGCCCAGTTCGGCAGGACCATTGGCCTCCACCTGCGCGAGGCGGAGGGCGCCTCCGTTGGGATCGACGTCGTTTTTCAGTGGCGCGATCACCAGGTCCTGGCCCACCACGGCAGTGACGTGATCGGCGTTGACTACCGGCGCCAGGGCACCGGGCGGCTGGACGTTCACCACAACTTTGCCGGTGACCGTGGCCCGGCCGTCCCAGATGGTGACTTCGACGTTTTTCTTGCCGGAGGTGGCTCCGGAGTCCTGGAATGTCAGCAGGCCGTCTCGGCGGACCTTGACCTGGTCCTGGTCGTTGTCTGCCTTGGCGTCCAGCAGGACGAGGTCGTCGCCGTCGGGATCAACCCAGTCCGTGAGGATATTCTGGCTGACCGTCTTGCCCTGTTCCACCAGCATGGTGGTGGAGTCTCCCCCGCGCTTGAACACGGGCGGCTTGTTTTCATCGGGTGCCACCACGTTGAGCGTGACCTGTCCGCCGGCTGAAAGTCCGCGGCCGTCGGCGGCGTTGTAGCTGAACGTCTCGGCGCCGGGCCTGGCGTCCGCGGGAACAGAGATCTGGAAGGCGGTGCCGCCGTAGATGCTTTCCAGCGTTCCGGCTTTGGGCCCGGAATCGCCGACGGCGGCGGTCAGGACATCGCCGTCGGGATCTGAATCGTTGTCCAGGACGCTGAGGATGGTGGTCCGTCCCGGGCGAACGCCCAGGGTGTCCGGTTTGGTTTCCGGCGGCCGGTTTGGTTTGGTGCGGTCCGGCAGGACGTTGATGGTGTTGTTGTCCGCCGATTCCTGGTCCTGCTCATCGGATTCGTTCTTCGGCGGGATGACGTCGTCCCAGTTGTTCACCAGCTGCATGTTCTGGTTCACCAGCCACACGTTCCCGGAGCTCACATCGTTCAGGACCACCAGGTCCCGGTTTACCCGGAAAACGTACGACGGCGACGCACTCGCCTTGGGCACGTCAACGTTCTTATCATCAGCATCATTGGTGCAGTCACGGACGTACTTGTTCGCCCCGGACCACGCAG